>VXLV01000052.1 GCA_009841405.1 Chloroflexota bacterium
GCAGATGGTACTGCATTGGAGACGATGTGGGAGAGTATGCCGTCGCCAACACTTCTCTGCCCTGCTCGCTCCGTCTTTTTTTTGCTTTGTGATGGCCATGGATCGATGCAGTGAGACGCTTCATACACGGAACGCGAAATTCTTCCAGCATACACTATATTTTCATCGTCATCATTCTTCTTACGGTCCTCCATTTGCGTCTGGACGATGTAGGCAGTTGGCCTGTCCGATGGGACGAGGCCTTTTCAGTTTGGTTCGGTCAAATGGATCTTTCCGTAAGCACCGAGCGAACCGCCAACGACATTCATCCGCCCTTATATTTCTGGCTCTTCCATGTATGGATCAGGCTGACTGGTATTAGCGAATTTGCGATCCGCTCGTTTTCGGTGTTCTTTGGTCTTATCGCGACAGCAGTCACTTATGCGTTGACACTGCGACTGAGCAGACAGAGGCTTGCCGCTTCGGTTGCCTTGATCCTGATCACTTTGTCGCCCTTTCACATTACTTGGTCGCAAGATGCGCGGATGTACGCCCTGGCAACAATGTCTGTCGGATTGACTGCCTACACCTACTTGAGAGGCTGGACGCGCTCCATGACGCTTGGAGGCATAGCCGCCGCGCTAAGTCATTATTTTGGCGCATTCGTGATTGTTATCATCGTGTTACACCGACTCATATACTGGAGGGACAGTCGCCACGATCGTCGTCAGTTTGTCATAGCGACTCTTGTCATTGCTCTGGTTTGCCTGCTATGGGCTATATATGCGTTCGGGCTAATTAGGCGGGATTCTGGGCACGCCAGTTTCGATCCGCAACATACATTTCAGTTGATGGCAACCTTATATACCGTCAGCAAATCTGCAGATCTCCATTCATACGTCGCAGTCGTGCTGCTCATCCTCCTGGTATTCGTGTCTGGGCTCTTTCTGAGCTGGATCGACAATCGCCGAGCCACGAGTCTAGTTGTCCTCGGCTGTATCATGCCTCCCGTAATTCTTTCAGTCTTGTCTTTGCCCGTTATCCCGTTCTATGTGACAGGATTGGCCGCTCGTCACTTTATCGTGTTTGCGCCATTCGTGTTTGCAGGATACGGCATGGGGCTATCTGCCATGATTCGCCGCCGTCGAATCCGAGCGGCGGGAATATTGCTCTTGGCGGGACTTGTTATCTTGAACGGAGTCCTGGTTGCGGAGAAGCGTGATACCCGTTATTTCAAAGATGATTACAGGAGCATGATGGCGGCCGTAGCTGCTCTGACAGATTCTGACGACAAAATATATTTCACGTCCGGGGGACGAAAGCCAGCCGTCTATTATCACTTGGATCGCGTCGGCTATGACGTGCCGAAAAACCGCTACGCCGAACCGGTGAACGTAACCGGAATCCCACGCAGTTCAGAAGATGTAGATGCCATGATGAATCGGGTATTCGCCGGCGTCTCCCGCTTCTGGCTGATTGAAGTCGAATCGCATCTCGACGCGCCACTGGATGCCCGTACAAATTGGTTAAATGAGCATTACTATAGAATCTACCATATACCCGTTGGCTGGAACGGCATCAGCCTGTATAGCACCGATGAAAATGATGCCATTCCCGATGTCAACACCGTCATCGCGCCGGTAATAACTGAAGCGCGACCCGGCGACCAAGTCCGCATCGGAGCGCCCGCCGGCGCCAGGGTCGACCTCATTCACAGCGGGCAGATTGTCGATTCGCGTTTTGCCGAAACATGGATGCTACATCAGTTTGACATTTATTCGTATTACTTCAATGGACTCTATGTACTGCAAGTGGCAGACAAGAGCTTTCCATTCGAGATTACTCATAGCCAAGATTTCCCAGGCGGCAAATAGAAAGGCAAGCGCAGCCGCCATCAGTCGACGCGCACGTTTGCCATGAGGAAAATATTCTAGGCGCTGTGAGACGTAGTTGGTTTCCGGCACAATTCATCACATTGCGTCCGACGTGCTTGCGGTAGGGTTTACGGTCGGGATAATCGCCATTTACCTGATGTGCTTAAAATGCGCCTCTTGGTCAAGGCGGCACGCCCGGCGCCATCCCGAACCCGGCAGTTAAGCCAGTGAGCGCAGATGGTACTGCATTGGAGACGATGTGGGAGAGTATGCCGTCGCCAACACTTCTCTGCCTTGCTCGCGCCCTCTTTGTTCTGCCCGCGCCAGAACACCTATTGTTTCTTGGCGGCAAAGCATTTCCCCACTTCTGCAAGACCGCGAATTCGGGCGCTGGGCAAGGCTGCAATAGAGCAATTCGTGTACAATTGCGCCATAAACATCATACGCGGCGCATCATCCTCTGTGAAGCCGCCCAAGTAGATGACCTAATCGACAACAGCGCAACGAGGCGCCCGTTTACATGGATGCGAATCTGAATCGCCTTTCGGCTTCGAGAGCCAAGTTGTTTCATTTCGTCGGGATACTGTTGTGCCTTTCATTTGTCTACGCGTGGGGCGCAACGCGCCTCAACTCCGATCCAATTGCGCCCGCCGAATATAACTCTTTGCTCAACATCTTCGATAATCAATTTTCGACGCAATTGTCACTCGGCGACACGCTTCTCACTGTGGCCGCCAAAGATGAAACTCACCCCCCGGGCTATTTTCTGCTGCTCAACATCTGGAGCCGGCTCGTAGGCATCGACGCGCCGGCGCTACGATTGCTTTCTGTTTACTTTGGTCTGTTCGCGCTCGCGTTTACCTATCGTTTGGCGCGCTTGCTCGGCAGCCCCGAACAAGCGCTGGCGGCCGCAACCGCGCTTGCCTTCACCGCCTACTTCGTGTTTTACCTCCACGAAGTCAGAATGTACTCGCTGCTGGCAATGGTCGCCGCCTCAACCGCCTGGTCATATGCCAGGATTGTCCATTCGCCTGCCGGCGCAAGCGCGTCGAGCCTCATTGTCCTGTGTCTCAGTTCTGCCGCGGCCATTTACACGCACGCCTTCGGATTCATTCTGCTCGCTGCGATTGGGATCTATCATCTGATCTTCATACCAAAGAATAAAACATGGATGCTCGTTTGTGTCGCCATGATCGGCGCCGGTTGCCTCTACCTGCCTTGGTTGCCGTATTTGCTTCAAATGCTTGACATAAGAACATCTTACGCCGCCGAAAGCCTTAACTGGCAGCAGTCCGTGCTGGCGCTCGCATCAATATACAACAACGGCATTGCTGTTCTTGTACCCGCCTGCGCAATTCTCTTGATAATCCAGCGAAAGCGACTAAGCGCGCCCGGACGATTCATGGTGTTGCTTGTTGCGCTTGTTGTGCTGGTGGCGCTGGCGGTCAACGAATTCGCGCCAATGATCGTTGCCCGGCGGATCCGCTACTCGATCATCCTGGCCCCGCTCTGGTCTTGCGCGCTGGCGCTGGCATTGAGCGCTTTGCCGAAATGGAAGCTAATCTGCGTGCCGGCGCTGCTGCTCTGGACTGCCGCTTTTGCGTACTACAATGAGTCGCCGGCTTTTGACATTTACACGAACAGTTTCCATCAAAATAGAAAGCAAATCCCTCACTATGAGGCGCTGCTGTACGAGCCCGTTCTAACGATACGGCAGAGCGACTTCGTTCTTAGCATCCACCGAGACACTGAGTTAGATTGGAAGACGCTGGACTACTACGGCAGAAAATCGAAGAAATGGCGCGGACTCATTCACGTCTGGTATGACGAAAACGGCAATCCGGCTGTGCAGGGCACGGATACGCGCTACGACAGCGTGGACAGCATGGAGCGCTGGGATTTCCCGATCTGGCTGATCTACAATCCGCAGGAGACCGATTTGCAGGCGATGCCCGCCTTCAGCGATGCCTTCCTGGCGCGCTTCCATTCCTGCGGGCGCTACCTGGAAACCGCCAACACGATCATCGAGCTATACGTCAAACGCGCCATTCCCTGCCAATTGCTGACCGCGGAAGCGCCGCTGTCGTTGAGCTACGACAATGGCACGGAATTGGCCAACATTTCAGCCCGGCACGATGCCGGCAGTTTGGACATTTCGCTCTGGTGGACGAATACTATCGCCAGCAAATACGCCATTTCGATTCAAGCTTTTGACGCTGAAAACGCAAAGGCGGCGCAGTTGGATGACGTTGTCGGCGGCGCTCCCCTGCACGGTTACAGCCTGGATTTGTCCGGCCTGGCGCCCGGCGACTACATTGTCAAGCTGATCTTGTACGATTTCGAGACTGGCCAGGGACAGCCAGGTATGATCACAGCTACGGGACAACCCTTCGAGCGCTCGGTTGATGTCGGGCGAATTACCATTTCCGAGTGATCTTCGCGATGACCCGTATCGGCTGCTGACCGAAAGCTTTGCCGCAGCTTGCTCCTCGCCCCAGCCTGCACTATCCTTGAAGCCAGCTTGACTTTGTCGCGCGCGAACAACTGACTGGGATGATGATGAGCCTGCGCAAACGCGGCCAGTCCACGAAGGGACCGGAGTGGGTGGCGGTCTATATCACGCATAATCTGCCCGAAGCGCATATCGTTGTCGGCAATTTGCGGGCGCACGAAATCCCGGCCATGCTGCATCAAGAAGCGGGCGCCACGGCGCTGGGCATCACCTTGGGCAATCTCGGCGAAATCAAGGTCCTGGTCGCGCCGGAGGACTATGAAGAGGCGGCGGCGCTTTTGTTCCCGGAAGTCGGCGAGGGGATCGAAGCCAGCAACGACAAGATTCAACTGTTATGGCATGATGACGGCGACGGCGCCGAATACTACCTTGACGATGACTACGAATGACACGCTGACGCGGATTCCCGGCATCAAAGTCGGGCACTTTACGGATCTCGAGGCGGCAACGGGCTGTACGGTAGTGCTTTGCCCGCCCAATACCGTCGGCGCGGTTGATGTGCGCGGCGGCGCGCCCGGCACACGCGAGACCGACTTGCTGCAAGCCCACAATCTCGTGGCGGAGGTGACCGCAGTCAGCCTTTCCGGCGGAAGCGCTTACGGGCTGGCGACCGCCGACGGCGTGATGCGTTGGCATAGTGAGCGCGGCCTGGGCTATCGCTCGCGCAGCGGCGCAGTCGTGCCGATCGTGCCCGCCGCCATCTTATTTGACCTGACTATCGGGCGGCCGGGCATGCGGCCCGATGCGGCCGCCGGTTATCAAGCCTGCGAAACGGCGTCGGCGGCGCCGGTCGCGATGGGCAGCCGCGGCGCCGGCACCGGCGCGCGCATCGCCGCTATCGCGGGGGACGACCGCGCCAGCAAAGGCGGCATCGGTTCAGCGGCGGTGGCTTTACCCAAGGGCTTGCTGGTAGCGGCGCTGATGGCCGTAAACGCGGTTGGCAATGTCATCGGCAAAGACGGAGAGATTCTTGCTGGCCTGCGCTCTCCACACGGCGCTGGCTTCGACTCCGTGCTGGATGAGATGACGAGAATGTCCGCCATGGGCGTGGTTGCGGACTCGCGCGAGAATACTGTCATTGGCGTCGTGGCGACCAATGGCCGGCTGGACAAGGCCCAGGCGCAGAAGGTCGCGCAGATGGCGCAGGATGGCATCGCGCGCGCGATTAACCCCGCCCATACGATGTACGACGGCGATGCTATATTTGCCCTGGCCACCGGCGATGTCCCGGCCGATACAACACTGGTAGGCGCCTACGCAGCGGAAATGGTCGCCGCCGCCATCCGTCGAGCGGCCTTGCGCGCGACATCGCTGGCCGGCATTCGCGCGGCCGCCGAAATGTAGCGTGATAAGCGGGCTCGTCAGCAGCGTCAGTCTCTCGAAGTTTAAATTATCTCTCACATGCTTTAACATAGATTTAGCGCAGCGCCTGTATGCTGGCGTCGCGCTGAGCGCTCATTTTGAAGGATCCCGCGCGTGGCCAAGAAGATCCTGCTGGTAGAAGACGACCAGACCCTGGTTCACAAGCTGTCCGACCTGTTGTGCGCGGAAGGTTATATTGTCGATTCGGCCTGTGACGGCGACACGGGCTGGTCCAAAGCGCGCAGTAGCGAGTACGATCTCATCGTGCTGGATATCATGTTGCCGGGCGGCTTGGACGGCGTCAGCCTTTGTCGCATGATCCGCAAGAGCACGGCCAAGTACGTGCCGATTTTCATGCTGACGGCGCGTGGCACGGTTAACGATCAGATTCTTGGCTTGGAGAGCGGCGCCGACAAATACATTGTGAAACCGCCGACACTCGGTGTCTTTTTGGCCGACGTGCGCGCGGAGCTGCGTCGGCCCACTCATGAGCAAAGCCGAGCGCAAGATGAATTGCTCGCTGGCGACCTACGCGTTGATCTCACCGCGCGGCGCGCATACCGGGCAGGCGCGGAAATCAAGCTCAGCAACAAGGAGTTTGCGCTCCTAACAGTGTTCATGCGCAACGAACAGGCGGTGCTCTCGCGCGACTTTCTCATCGCCAATGTCTGGGGCGAGGATTACTTGCTGGCCGAGAGCGACAAACGCACGGTAGATGTGCACATCCGCTGGCTGCGGGAAAAGATCGAAGATAATCCATCAAAGCCTAAGCGCATCAGCACCGTGCGCGGCGTCGGCTACCGCTTTGAAGGGTGAGCATGGAAGGCGCAACAATACTAATGGCGCTAAGTTTGCTCGGGCTGGGCGGGCTTTGCGCCCATCAGCGCCGCAAGCTGCGGCAGTTGGTTGCCGCGAGTAATAATCACGACGACGAGATCAGCCAGTTGCGCTCCCGCCTGCAGGCCGCCGAGCAGGAGAACTTGCGGAGCAGCGCCTTGTTGTCGACCTATGCTTCGGTCTCGTTCGACGCTGTCATACTGCTTGACGAAGACCTCAGGATCGTCAGCCTGAACGGGTCCGCGGCGCGCCTGTTGGAATCGGACAGCGCTGTCGGCCGGCGCCTGGACGAAGTCATCAACTCGCAGGACCTTTGCGACTTGGCCGATCTTGCCCGGCGCGAAACCGAGAGCCTGGACCAGCAGCTCGTCATCGGTGACCGCAACTACCGCGTGCGCGTTAGGTCGGTCAGCCCGGGCGGCTCGGCGCATTTTATCGGCGTCGGCATGCAAGACATTACCGACCTGGTGCATCTGAACCGGGCTCGGCGCGACCTGGTGGCCAATATCTCGCATGAATTGCGAACGCCAATCACGCGCATCCGCCTGATTATCGAAGGCCTCTTTCTCGACGCTGACAAGCCCAAGCGCAAGGCCAGCATCCAGTCGCTCAAGGAGATCGCCACGGAAACCGATGCGTTGCTCTTGCTGGCGCAGGAGTTGCTTGACCTGTCCATGATCGAGTCGGGCCAAGCTATACTGCGCCTGGTCAAGACGCCGCTGAAACAAGTCTTCGACGAAGCGATCGAAAGGCTGGGTTCGCAGGCGGAGACGAAGAAGCTCAGCATCGTCAGCCATGTGCCGCAGAAGCTTGTTGTGCTCTGTGACGCCGACCAATTGAAGCGCGCGCTGGGCAACCTGCTGCATAACGCCATCAAGTGGTCGCCCCCGGGCGATGCCGTGACGATTACCGCCGCGGAAGACGGAGACGAGGTTGTGGTCACCGTCTATGACAATGGGCCGGGCGTGGCGGATGACGTGCGTGAACGCATCTTCGAGCGCTTCTACCAGGCTGACGTCTCGCACTCCGGCGATGAAGGCGCGGGCCTGGGGCTGGCGATCTGCAAGCATATCATTGAGGCGCACGGCGGAAACATCTGGGCCGAGGGCAATAGCCAGGGCAAAGGCGGGCACTTCGTCTTCTCGCTGCTCAAGGCGGATGCTGACCCCGAGCCGGCTCCGGTCGCAGGCGCGGGTGACGAACGCGCGCTGGAAATGCCGGAATCCGCCAATCCGGCATAGATTGAATTTAGCGTCGATTCTGCTATACTTCGTGCTGAGTTACAGTTCAACCAACCTTCGGGGCAGGGTGAAAGTCCCTACCGGCGGTGATGCATGGGTGTCCATGCCAAGCCCGTGACCCTGTTCAGCGCGGACCAGTTCGCGCGAGGCAGGTGGATTCCGGTGAGATTCCGGAGCCGACGGTGACAGTCCGGATGGGAGAAGGGTGAGCGCGCTGCTGCCGGCGGCGCGCCGGGTGAGCTATACGCCTTGTCAACGCGACCCTTCTGTGGAGCGTTGATGGCGTTGACGCCTGTCGCCCTCCCAAGAGTCCTATGCCTCGGGATTAGCGATATGGCCGAAAAGAACTTCACTCAGGCTATGCAGCCGCAGAAATCTCGGATCATCGTTCATGGCGCGCTTCTGCGGCGCCTGTCGCCCGTGGTCACCATCATGGCGATGCTGCTCGTCTGGCACGGGATTACTGAGTGGCAGCTCGTTTCTCGCATCCTGATCCCGCCGCCGGCTGAAGTTCTGGATTCCCTCGTCAAAGCCCTTGCTGACGGCACGCTGGCCAAGCATACGGGCACGACTCTCGGCGAAATGATCTTTGGCCTATTGTTCGGCGTATCAATCGGGCTGGCCATCGGCTATGCCATTGCCAAAGCGCCGCTGCTGGAATACATCCTCTCGCCGATCATCGTCGCCTTTCAATCGACGCCGATTGTGGCTTATGCGCCTCTGCTCATCATCATATTCGGGACGGGCCCGAGCAGCAAAATCGTCACAACGGCCGTGATCGTCTTTTTCCCCAGCTTGGTCAATACCATCGTCGGCATCCGCGGCGTATCGCCCAGATTGCGCGATCTCATGCGCTCGCTGAACGCCGGGCGCTGGCAAATCTTCCGCAAGCTGGAGCTGCCCTCGGCGCTGCCGGTGATACTGGCCGGCTTGAAGACGAGCGCCACGCTGGCCGTGATCGGCGCGGTAGTAGGCGAATTCGTCGGCTCGGGCAGTGGCTTGGGCGTGCTTGTCATCACGGCGCGCAGCCAGTACGACACGCCCCTGGTCTACGTCACCGTGCTGACCATGACAGCTATCGCGCTGAGCCTGTATGGCTTAGTCGCTCTTGTGGAATGGCGCTTGCTGCATTGGCAGCGGCGTACGGCTTAAACTTGAGGAGACGGATCGGTTATGTTCAAACTCGTACGCATCGTATCGCTCATCAGCTTTCTGGGCGCATGGGTCGCCAGCGCCCAGGCCCCGCTCGTCCAGGAACGCGTCTTGCTGACTTTCATCCCAAATGTGCAATTCGCCCCTTTCTATGTTGGTATTGAAGATGGATTCTTCGCCGAAGCCGGCTTTGATGTGACGCTGGAACATCTGCAGGAGCCGGAAGTCCTCGATCTCGTCGCGGTCGGCCAGGCCAACTTCGGCATCGTCAGCGGCGAACAGGTGATTTTGGCGCGCTCGCGCGGGCGGGATGTGATTTACATCTTCGAGTGGTTTCAGCAGTATCCGGTGGCGCTGGTGTATTCGGATGCCTTGGACCTGAGCGATCTGCGGCAACTGCGCGGTTTGAAGGTGGGCATCCCCGGGCGCTTCGGCGCCAGCTACAGTGGGCTGACCACCTTGCTCAGCAGCGCTGGTTTGAGCGAAACCGATATTGAAGTCAACGAGATTGGCTTTAACGCGGCCGAAGTCTTCTGCCTGGGCGCCGTGGACGCGGCGATGGTCTACGCCAATAACGAGCCGCTGCAAATCCGCAGCCGCGCGCAGGCCGGAGATTGCGGGCCAATAAGCGACGTCGAGGTAATCACGGTCGCCTCGCAGGTGGATCTCGTCTCAAACGGCTTGATCGTCAGCCGCGACTTGCTAAATACCGCGCCTGATAACGCCAGGCGCATGGCGCGTGCCCTTCAAGCGGCGCTCCGACTCTCGATCAACAATCCGGCACAGGCGTACTTGGCCAGCCTGGCGTATGTGGACACGTTGCCGCGCGATGCCGCACTAATTACTGAATTGCAGGCTGCTGCCGCGCGACAGACCGAGTTTCTGGCGTTGGAGCCCGGTCGAGAGGCGGTTGCGGAAAGCCGCGCGGAGTTGCTGCGCCAACTGTCGGCGCAATTCGACCCTGGCGTCCTGACGCAGTTTCAGGTTTTGCTCAACACCATTGAGCTTTGGGATGCCGACCAGCTCGGACGCAGCGACCTGGCCTCCTGGGAAGCCATGCGCGATACGCTGGCGCTGCTGGGCTTTCTCGGCGACGAGCTGGGCGATCTGTCCGACGCTTTCAGCAACGACTATGTGATGGTACGCAACGCGTGAGACTAAGCCTGCACGAGGTCGAAGTCAGCTATCGTGCGCCAGCGGGCGCCTCTTTGCCGGCTTTGGGGCCGATCACATTTGACATCGCGGAAGAAGAATTCGTCTGCCTGGTGGGGCCAAGCGGCTGCGGCAAGAGTACTTTGATCCGCGTGCTGGCTGGGCTGCTGCCGCCGACTGCCGGGACGGCTTATTGCGGCGGGGACTTAATTGACCGCCCGCTGCCGCAAATCGCCATTATGTTTCAGGATACCAATCTAATGCCCTGGCGCACGGTGCTGGACAACATCGCCTTGCCGCTGGAAATCGCCGGGGCGCCTAAATCGGAGCGCCAGCGGAGGGCGCGCGATATGCTGGCTCAACTCAATCTGGATGGCTTTGAATTGGCTTATCCGGCGGAGCTTTCCGGCGGCATGGCGCAGCGCGTCGCGCTGGGCCGCGTCATCTTGCAAGCGCCGCGGATTTGGCTGTTGGATGAACCATTTGGCGCCCTGGACGCGCTGACTCGCGAGAAACTCAGCCTGGAATTGCTGCGGCTGCGCGGGCGCTCGCGGCAGACAATAGTGCTCGTGACTCACGATATCAGCGAGGCCGTGCTGCTCGCGGACCGCGTCATCGTTCTGTCCCGGCGTCCGGGAAAGCTGCTCGCCGATATCGCCATTGATCTGCCGCGCCCGCGCTCGGCCGACATGATCTACCAGCCGAATTTCTTGCGGCTGGCCAAGCAAGTCCGCGCTTGCATACAAGACCTGGACGACTAAAGCAAAGTCCGGTCGCAGAGAAAATACATAAGTGCCTATTCCACCGAGCCGGCATCATCGGGCATACTGTCTGCTTTAGATTCGGCTAGCGGCAGCAAGGATGGCAATATGAGCTTCAGCGCAGAGGCGATTCGACCGCTTTTCCCTTCATTGAGCGTTCCAGCGGACGACGGCAGTTTGCCCATATTCCTGGACAATCCCGCCGGCACGCAAGTCCCGCGCAGCGTGATGGAGGCGGTTACGCAGTACTACATGACCATGAACGCCAACTCAGGCGGACCCTTCGCCACCAGCCGGCGCAACGACGAAATGGTCGCGCGGACGCGCCAGCGCATGGCGGATTTTCTCAACGCGCCGAGCGCGAGCGAAATCGTCATCGGCCCCAACATGACCACACTAAACTTCAACTTGAGCCGGTCGCTGGCGTCGTTGCTCTCGCCCGGCGACGAGGTGGTTGTGACGCGCATGGATCATGACGCGAACGTCAGCCCCTGGACGCTGGTCGCGCGTGATCGCGATTTGGACGTGAAATGGGTCGACATTGATCCAGCCGACTGCACGCTCGATATGGGCTCGCTTGAGGCGGCGCTGTCGGAGCGGACCCGGGTGGTTGCCACCGTTCACGCCTCCAACGCCGTGGGCACGATCAACCCGGTTGCCCAGATCGCCGGCATGGCCAAGGCGGTCGGCGCCTGGCATGTGGTGGACGCCGTGCAAAGCGCTCCGCACGCGCCAATCGATGTGCAAGCGATCGGCTGCGACTTTTTGCTCTGCTCGTCGTACAAATTCTACGGACCGCATCTTGGCGTCATGTGGGGGCGGGAAGATTTGCTCAACTCGCTGCCCGCCTACAAGGTGCGCCCGGCCAAAGACATCGCCCCGAACCGCTGGGAGAATGGCACGCCGAGCTACGAAACCTGGAATGGTCTGCTTGCTTGCCTGGACTACTGGGAGCGGATCGGCCGGCAATACGGCAATGCCAATTTGCCGGGGCACGCGGGCGCGCGGCTTCACATGAAGCGCGCAGTCATGGCAGTGCAAGATTACGAGCGCGAGTTGGTCGCGGAGCTAATCGACGGCTTGCGCGCGATCCGCGGCGTGTCGGTCGCCGGCATTGTCGCGCCGGATCGCATGGCTACGCGCGTGCCCACCGTGGCGATGGTCAAAGACGGCAAGACGCCCGCCGAAATCGCGTCAATCTTGGCGGATGAGCAAGTCTACGTATGGAGCGGCGACTATTACGCCACAGAGATCATGCGGCGCTTGAACCGGCCGGAAGGCATGGTGCGCATCGGCATCGGCCAATACAATACCAGCGCTGAAATCCAGCGCTTTCTGAATTTGATTGAGGCTATCTAGGCGAAGTGGCGGGGACCCGCCCCTATCGCAAGCGGGCGTCCTTAGCTTTCCAGCGCCGCCAGCTGCTTCATCAGCCGGCTCTTGCGCCGCGCTGCATTGCGTTTGTGCACCACGCCGCGCCGGGCCAGCTTGTCAAGATCGCTGACCGCCTTCATCGTCGCCTCGCGCGCCGCGTCAGCGTCGCCGCTGGCGATGGCGACACGCGCTTTCTTCACGAGCGTGCGCGCGCGATTGCGATAAGTCCGATTGTGGAGCCGCCGCTTTTCGTTCTGGCGAATTCGCTTTATAGCTGATTTGTGATTTGCCATACTTGCCTTTGAGGGGAAGACGCGCCTCCCGCTCTTCCTTTCCACGCATTTTCGCCGGCCCTGCGACCGGTATCCGCCGAGTAGTCAGCGCAAGATCATAACAGAGCGCGCGCGCCCTGTCCAGCCCGCTTCGCCGACTGCTCGGCGGCGCTAGTCGGCAGTTTTGGGGTCAAAGGCGTCGCGCAGGCCGTCGCCGATCAGATAGATGCAGAATACCGTTAAACTGATCAGCAGGCCCGGCAGCACCATCAGGTGGGGCGCGCGCCGCATATAATCCAGCGCGTTGTTGAGCATATTGCCCCAGGTCGGAATCGGCGCCTGAATGCCGAAGCCGATGAAGCTCAAAGCCGATTCCGCCAGGATTAAGCCGACCATCGCTTGCGACAAGCCGATGATCAGCAGGGAGAAGATATTGGGCACGATGTGGATAAACATGAGGCGCAAATTCGAAGCGCCCATGGCGCGGGCGGCAATCACGTACTCGCGCTGCTTCAAGCTGTAAGTCTCGGCGCGCACCAGCCGCGTCGTGCCTGTCCAGCCGATGATCGCGAATACCAGCACCATCGCCGGCGGGCTGGGCGACAGTACAGCGGTGATGATAATCAGCAGAAAGAGACCGGGTATCGAATTAAGCGTGGTGATGAACCAGAGAATGAAGTCGTCAACGAGCCCTCCGTAAAACCCGGCGAAGGCGCCTACCGCGACCCCGATGCAAAGCGACAGTATCGCCGCGGCGAAAGCGATGCCCAGCGAAATTTGCCCGCCATACAGCAGGCGACTCAAGTGGTCGCGCCCCAGTTCGTCGGTGCCCAGTGGATGCCCGGGCGCGCCGACTTCAAGGTATTTTTTGCGCAAATCCTGTGTATATGGGTCTACGCCAAACAAGTCGCCGATGAGCGGCGCCAGCGCGGCCAAAACGGCCAGGAGCGCAATTGTGAACATGGCTGCCAGCGTCGGGCGATCCCGGCGCAGGCGCGACATCGCGCGCCCCCACAAACTTTGCGATGGCCGGAAACCTTCGTCAGACTTGCGCATTCGCAGCGAAACGCCGCGCTCTAGAGGCTCCAATTTCCGCCTGCTCCCTAAAATCGAATGCGCGGATCAGAAAGCGCGTACAGGATGTCGGAGATCAAGTATCCAATCACGGTCAAGACCGAGCCGATCACCACCGAGGCCATGATGATGGGATAATCGCGGCTCACCAAACCGTCCAGCAGAAGCAAGCCCACGCCGGGCCAGGTGAAGATCCGCTCGATGATAACCGAACCGCCGATAAGCCCGACAAAGGTAGGGCCAAGGAAAACGGTAAAGGGCAAGATGGCGTTGCGCAATCCGTGCTTGACCCAGACGCTTCTGTCGGACAGGCCCTTGGCGCGCGCCGTGCGGATATAGTCGCTGTTGATCGTCTCCAGCATCGATGCGCGCATTAGCCGCGACCAAACCGCAATGACACCCAGAGAACTCACAAGCGTTGGCAAAATCAGGTAGTGTATTCGTTCGAAGAGCGGCGGACAGCCCCCGCGCACCGGCGGGCAGCGGCCGCCCATCGGCAAGATCGGGCGTCCCGTGCCGATGCCATAAGGCTCCAGAAGCCGCGGCAATATCAGCCCGAAGAAGACGATGGCCAGCAAACCGAGCCAGAATGCCGGCACCGAGTCGCCGATGACGGCGAAGATGCGCGTGAACTTGTCGAAGAAGCGCCCGCGATACACCGCCGCCAACACCCCGATACTGATGCCGCCGCTCAAGCCGACAAGCAAGACGGCGATGTTCAATTCGATGGTCGCCCCGAGCCGTTCGCCGATCAGCGTCAGCGGGTTGGAGCCGCGGAACTTGAACGATTTGCCGAAGTCGCCGCGTAGGATGCCGTAGTTGTCGCCCCAGGAGTCGACTTCGCTATCGAAATTGGTATCGACCATCATCCAGTCATCGCCGATCAACCAGCGCAGGTACTGCAGCAGAAATGGATCGTTGACGCCCAGCTGATTGGCGAGCCGCTCGCGCTCGTCCTGGCGAATGGTGGGGTCGAAGGCCAGCAGCGACACCGGATCGCCCGGCGCCAGCAGCATGATCGAATAGACGATCAGCGTGATGCCCAGCAAGGTGGGCAGCGCCTGCGCAACGCGTCGTACGATGTATTTCTGCATCAGTTCTCAGTTTCACCGGTAGGCTATCAGAGAGCCGAAGCTCCCTGATAGCGTGATGTCAATGAGCGCTATTGCATGGCGATGGCTGGCGAAACCCAGGCATCGATGGAGTAGGTGCGCGAGTAGGGCGTGGGATTCCAGTTCTCTGTGCCTGGCAGAACCGCGGTCATGGATTCCGACACGTACATGTAGAAGTAGGGCATGTCGTTAGAGAGGATCTCCTGCACGCGTCCGTACAGTTCCGCGCGCGTTTCGGTGTCGCAACCGGGAACGACGCGCGCCTGATCGTTGAGCTCAATCAGCTCGGCATTGTAATACGAGACGAAGTTAAAGCCGGAGCCCGGCACGTCAACTTCGGGGTAGTAGAATGCCGAGATATCCGGGTCGACGGGCAAGCCGAGGCCCCAGGCCAGGATATTCATGTCGAATGTCTGGCCGAGCAATTCGGGGATAAAGGCGCTGCTCCAGTCGATCGCTGCGAATTCCGCCGCGAAGCCCACCTTGTTCAATTCGGCCTGGAAAAACAAGCCTTCTTGCTCGCGGATTTCTGAACCGGTTGCCACGTGCAAATCAAGCGTCAATTCGCTGCCGTTGAATTCGGCGTCTACCTCGCGAGCGAACAAGCAATCCTGGCAGATACGCGCGGTCGCCGGGTCGTCATCGTGGTCGATCCAACCGGCTTGCGTCAGTTTCTCCATTGCGAGTTCAGGATTGTAATCGAATTGCAAGCCAGGATTGTAAACCCAGGAAGTTGGAATCGTATGCGTCGCTACCTTGACGCCGTTGTCGTCGCGGATGCCTTCGATCAGCGCGTCCATGTCCACGGCATGCGAAATCGCCTGGCGCACCAGTATATCGCCCAGGACCGGATGCGGCTCCTGAGGGATCAGGTTGCCGTCTTCGTCGAGGCCCGGTTGCGGATTGTCAGGGTTGGCGTGATTCATCGCGAAGAATGAGAAACCGTTGCCGGTGAACTCGTACCGCGGGAATTCCAGCAGCTTCTCATCGGTGCGGAATTCTGCCTGCCGCGGGGCAGGAACAGCCAAAATGCTGAATTCGCCGCCGATAAAGCGCTCGGTGGCGACATTCTCGTCCGCCACCTGCAAGGTGACCAATTCCGAAGGGCTGACAAAACCCAGCAGCGAATCAGGATAAGATTGATCAGCAAGCAAGCTAATGCGTTCCCCGGCCGCAAACTCGACATCCTTAAACGCGCCGAATGAGACGGTAGGAATTCGCCGCGGATCCTCCATCATGCCAGCGTATTCATCACCGTAAAGTTCGGAGAATACATGGGCGGGCACCGGCGTCACGTCGTTGACATCGCTGAAGGAAATGCAATCGGCCTCGCTGAATGTGACCACGACTGTGTAGTCGTCGGGCGCTTCGATGCTGACGATCTTGCCGCCGGCCGGAGTGCCGTCCGCCATCGTTTCGAAGATGCCGGCGCGCGGACTGTCAATCTGACCGCTGCGGACGGCATTGACAGACCAAATATAATCCGCGGAAGTAATCGGCGTGCCGTCGTTCCATGCGATGTCGTCGCGAAGACGCACAGTCAGTACTGTGCCAGTTTCATCGTATTCCCAGCCCGCTGCCATTGCATTGGCCAAATTGGGCTCTTCCAGGCCGGTGTAGGGACTGACGCCGATAATGGCCGGATACAGCCAGCTGTGAACATTGCTTGAAGCTCGGTCGCTGCTGATCAACGGGTTAAAGGTAGCGGGATCACCGGCGGTTGACGAATCCAAAACGATACCGCCCAAACCCGGTCCCGGCGCTTCCATATCCTGGGCGCTCAATGGCGCGCCGACACAGAGACAGACTGCCAATGAAAAAGCTAGTAAACGTTTCATGGTGACGACCCTTTCTTTCGCGGTTGATTTGCGGAATCCAGCGCAAAGCTGAAGTGGTTTCAACTTAGTCTAGCACAATTAATCCGCGGGCATTCCATTCAGAACAATATGGGCCTGTTGCAAAAGAATTGTAGCCCTTAGCAATGTCGCTGGCGGCATAATAGCTGGATGGCATGAGCGGCCGGTGACCAGCAGGATTCCCCTGTATTAACGCCGCGCGTTTTGCGATAATGTCCCGCGGTATTCGAAAGTCGATCTTAATCTCGAATTCGACAGGACGGTAGGGATGACTAAGCGGCATCGATCCGATTCGCGCATGCCAAAGACGTTTATTGGCATGTGCTTTGCTATTGCTATGCTGGCGGCAGGCTGCGGCGCCCTTGAGCCTGTTGTACTGCAACGGGCGACCGATGCGCCCGCGGCAGAAAGCGAGGCGCGGCTGGAAACTGTGGCGCCCACTGCGGCGCCTACGGAGACGCTTCTGCCGCCGACGGATACGCCGACCCAGCCGCCGACAGCTACGCCGACAGCGCCGCCGACCGCCACGACCGAACCTACCGTGACGCCCATGCTCTCGCCGATTGACCGCATGGTGGCGGCGCGCAACCCGGAAAAGGGCAAGATTCTCTTCGAGACTTTCCAGGACGACGCCGGTTCAGGCTATTCGTGCTCGAATTGCCACCTGCCGACCAGCGAGAAAACCAATATCGGCCCTGGCCTGCTGAACATCAAGCAGCGCGCGGCAACGCGGGTCGAAGGGCTGAGCGCCGCCGAGTACATCTACGAATCCATCACCAACTCCATGGGCTACACAGTCGAGGGATTCGAAGCCGATCTCATGCCGCAGAATTGGGCCGAGATCTATACAGACCCGGAGATTTTTGACATCGTCGCCTATTTGCTCACGCTCGAGGGCGAATCGGATATCGACGATCCCGACCCGGCAGCGGGGGGAAGCGAATCCGCCTCCGATTGAGTTTCGGATGATCGTCTGTCCGCGCAGGCTTGTCCCTGTCTAACGGATTAGCGCCTGAACCTCGCTGTTGAGTAGTTGGGCGGCCGCGGCCAGCGCTGCCTGTGTCTCTGCTAGCCAGTCGCGATCGTCGCCGATGACTTGCGCTTGCGCCTCAAGCACTGCTGCCGTAGCGCGCGGCGCCGCGCCGCCGGGCAAGTCCCGCGACTCAACGAAGGCGCGCGGATCAAGAGCGCGCGCAAATGCCCCGTCGCTTAACTCGACTTCCCGTCCCAGCGTATCCAGGGCGACATTCCTCAAGTCGTCGGCGGTTAAGTCTCTTGGGGCCAGCGTCTGTGCCTGGGCGTGTCGCACTAGCGCGGAGACCAGGCTGTGCGCCTGACGGAAGGGCAGGCCGGCTTCCCGCACGAGCGTATCGGCAAGTTCGGTCACGGTCGTGAAACCGGCGATCGCGCGTTGACGCAGATGCTCGACATTGACGCCCAGCGTATCTACCACCGCCGCGTAAAGCCGCGAGATTTCGACCGCAGTTTCCAGCGAGCCAAATAGCAGCGGGATTATCTCGTCTTCAATGTCTTGCGTATCGCCGAAAGGGATATTGTGGCATTGCAGCGTGGTTCCCTGCGCCTGCGCCAGCATACGGCTGACGCGCGCGCGCAAGTGCTCGAGCACGACCGGATTTCGCTTCTGCGGCATGATTGAGCTTATTTGCAGGAATCCCTCATCTATGCGAATCGCGCCGCTCTCCTGCGTGGCCCAGAAGAGCATGTCCTTGGTGAATCGGGAGAGATTCACGCCCAGCGTTGACAAGGCGCCGGCGACATCGGTCATATTGTCCGAGGCGCCAATGCTGTCATAAGTGCTGAGCTGAATCCCGTCAAAGCCGAGCAAGCGCGCGCTCAGTTCCCGGTCGATTGGAAAGGCCGTGCCGGTCAGCGCAGCGGCGCCCAACGGACTCTGATTGTTGGTCGCGAAAGCGAAGCGCAGCCGCGCCGAATCCCGCTGCAAGCAGGCGAGGATGCCGGCGACGTAATGCGCCATCGTGGTCGGCTGCGCGGGCTGGGTATGGGTATAGCCGGGCATCAGCGTTTCCAGATGCTCGCGCGCGAATGCCAGCAAACTCTCGCGCAGGCTGATCAGGGCGTCAGCGGCATCTACCAGCGCCGGACGCAAGGCCAGACGAGTTAGCGCGTAGCCGAGATCGTTGCGGCTGCGCGCCAACTGCAGGTTGCCGCCGAACTCCGCGCCGGCTAACTCAATCAATCGGTTCTCCACGGCGAAAAATAGGTCTTCCACCCCCGAGCGGTAAGCCAGTTTTTCGACGCCCGCCGCTTCAACCCGCGCCAATGCCTTGAGCAGCGCGGCCGCGTTGGCCCGCGTGATGATGCCGCACCGGTATAGCATGACGGCGTGGGCGCGGTTGGCCGCCAGCATCGGGTGATAGTAGTAGTTCTTGGCATCCTGAAAGAAGGGCTTCAGCACATATTCTTCGTAGAGCGGATGGGGAAACGAGCTGGACGCGCGCGGCACGGCTCAGCCTTTCAAGCCTGTAAGCGCGATCCCTTCTATGATGTAGCGCTGAAAGATCATGACCACCAGCAAGAGCGGCACGACCGAAAGCGAGGCGCCAGTCATGATGAGATTCCAGGGCGTATCGGCTTCGGATGAGAACTGTTGTATGCCCACCGGCAGGGTGAACATCTCGCTGCGCGTCGTGGCGATAAGCGGCCAGATGAAGGCGTTCCAGTTGCCCAGGAAGTTGAAGATGCAGAGCGCGCCGATGGCCGGCAGGCTGAGCGGAACCGCCACGCGCCAGAACAAACCGAACTCGCTGACGCCGTCGATGCGCCCGGCATCCAGCAACTCGTCCGGCACGCCCTGCATGAATTGCCGCATCAGGAAGATGCCGGCGGCCGTGATCACGCCGGGGAAGGCGATGCCCCAGTAAGTATCGACCCAGGTCCCGCCAATCGGCGGATTGGACGACATGATGAACCAGGGGATCAGCAGCATCTCGGTCGGCACCATCAGCGAGGTCAGGAAGATGATGAATATTGGGCGCTTGCCGGGAAACTCGTACTTGGCGAAGACGAAACCGGCGAGCGCGTCAAAGAAAGCCACGCTGACCGTGCTGATGACCGCCACGATGAAGGAGTTTTTGTACCATAGCGGCAAGTCCGTTCTGTTGATGACCTCGTGATAATTGTCCAGCGTCGGCTCGACCGGGAAAATGTTGCGGCGCAGGATTTCGGTTTCCGGCTTGATCGAGGTCGACAGCATCCACATGAAGGGCACGATCATCGTGAAGGCGATCACGGTCAGCAGCAGATACGAAAAGAACTTGTATTTCCAGTCCTCGCCGGCCTTGCCAACGGACCGGCCCCGGTCCTGGTCTTTGAAGATATTCGAGGGCGTGAGGGATTGCGCCATGGTCGCCTCAGTTTATTCGCCGCGATGTGACAGACAGTTGAATGATGGTGACGCCTAATATCATGGCGAACAAGACGACGGTTAGCGACGAGGCGTAGCCCATATTGAAGCTCTGAAACGCCTCGCGATAGACGCGCAGCACGACGGTCGTGGTCGAATCCAGCGGGCCGCCGCGCCCTTGCTCGGTCATGGCCACCACCGGAGCGAACATGCGCAGGAATGATATCGTCTGCAAGACCAGCAGATAGACAATGCTGGGATTCAGCAGCGGCATCGTAATGAAGCGGAAAGTGTGCCAGCGGCTGGCGCCATCGACTTCGGCCGCTTCGTAGTAGGTGCGCGGAATCTGCTTGAGCCCGGCCAGGAATATGATCACCGCGAAGCCCATGCCTTGCCAAATCACCAGCGCCAAAATCGACGGCAGCGCCTGTTGCGGTCTGGTCAAGAAGGGTTGCTGCGGCAGCGACAGAAATTGCAAGATGACGTTAAACAAGCCGAAGCGCGGCTGATACAGCATTCGGAAGACCCAGGCGATGGCGATGGTCGAGGTCACAAAAGGCAAAAAGAACAGTATCCGATAGAGGGTGCTCATGAAGCGGATTTCGTTGAGCATCATGGCGATGGCCAGCGCCAGGCAAAGCTGAATCGGCACGCCGAATACGACATAACTGATCGTATTGCGGAAAGCTGACTTGGTGACCGATTTTTTCTTGCTTAGCTCTTCAACGACCTTCTCGTAGTTTTCCAGGCCGACGTAGGGCTGCTCCACGGCCAGCGGATTGTAATCGTGCAGGCTCATCTGGAAGGCGAAAAAGGTGGGATAAATCCGGATATACGCGAAGAAGACAATGGGAATCGCCAGGAAGATATATGCCCAGACGATCTTCTTTCGCGCTAGCGTCCAGCGAAAACGGGGACTGCCCGCCGCATTTGCTTTACGACCCATGTTGTATGCCCGCCAGTTGCGGATCGAGAAGGCCAGAAAATACAAACTACGCCAGGCGACGAATCGCCTGACGTAGCAGACTGTGCTTGCGGATCAAGCGCGATTACTCACGATCGGCCCAGAAAGCGTCGATCAGCTCTTGCTCGGCTGCCGCCGCTTCGTCCAGCGCTTCGCAGGGATCCATGCCGCCCAGACGGATATTGTCGAAGGCGTCGATCAAGACCTGCCGCTGCGCGCTCTCGTCCACGAAGAAGGTCGCGTGCGAGTAGGCTAGCCCGGCCGAGAAGGCGCCCAGAATCGGATCGGCTTGCAGCCCTTCGTCAGCGGCTGCCGTCGCTTGGGCCGGCAATTCGCCCACGTTGTTGACCCAGAGCGTGCCCGCTTCCGGCGTGGTGATGAATTGCAGGAACTTCACCGCCGCGTCCAGGCGCGCCGGATCGTCATTGGCGCGGCGGGTGATGCCGTGCGTCCAATAGGAACCGAAGGTATGGCGCTCGCCGTTGGGGCCCACAGGCAGCTCAGCCACGCCATAGTTCAGGTCGGGATTGTTGCGGGCTATCGTGCCCACGCGGAACGAGCCGTCAACGTGCAGCGCGGTCTCGCCATTGACGAAGGCGTTGGTCGAGCCGTCGAGGATGTCGTTGCTGCCGGTCATCAGCTCGGTCTCGAAGGCGGCCAGCCAACTGAAAGCGGCGCAGCCTTCTTCGCTGTTGTAGGTTACGGTGCGGCCGTCATCGCTGTAGGGCGCGCCGCCGTACTGACGAATCAGCACTTCGCGGAACCAGTGATGATCTTGCGAGGCCAAGGCCGGCGCATGACCCTGACGCGTGATGCTCAGGATGTCCTTCATATCGCCGTCGTAAACGGTCGTGGCGACGGCGGCCGCGACAAAGTCGTCAAGGTTCGCCGGCGGCGATTCAGGATCCAGGCCGGCATCGGCGAAGATGTCTTTATTCCAGAACAGCGCCAGCGAGCGCACGGCGGTGGGTATCGCCCAATAGCTGCCTTCGAATTTGGAATTGGCGACCATCGGCGAAAAGGTCTCCAGGATGAATTCCTCGCTGAAAGGATCGTCCGGCAGCGGGACCAGGTAACCGGCGTCGACAAAGGCCGGGATCCAGCCGTAGAAAAGGGTCACTACGTCCGGTCCGACGCCGGCCGGCGCCGAAGCGGCCAATTCATCGCGGAAGTTCGCGTAGGGGATATCACTGTTATGGACTACCTTAATGCCCGGATTTTCCGCTTCGAATTGCTCAATCAGCATATTCATCGCGTCAACACGAGCGCCGAAATTGTATTGCCAGTATTCGATTTCGACCATGTCATCTTGCGCGCCGGCTACCGCTCCCAGCGCAAACAGGATGACCAAGACCGCAAGAACTGCAAGTAATCTGCGCATTTCAATCTCCTTGTTTTCCACTCAAAACTTGACATCTATCACTTTAACGCAAGTGGCGTCGATTGCCAAATCCGCCGCCAGTTCTACAGATCGATCTTGAACAGCCGCGCCGCGTTGCCGCCGAAGATCAACTGGATGTCTTCCTCGCGATAATTCAGCTCGCGCACATCGCGGATCTGCTGGACGAGGTAGGGCTCGGCCAGGCCACGAGGGAAGTAGCTGGAATCGGTGCCGAAGATGATGCGCTCGGGCCCGATCGTCTCCATATACTTGCGGAAGAGCTTCTTGGTGTCCCATTCGCCGTCGACCCACTTCACCCACTGGTTGGAGCCGGAGGTGTCGATACAGACGTTGCCGCAAGCCCAGCAAAGCTGCAGCGTCTCGCGAATCCAGGCGCAGCCAAAATGCGGCACGACAAAGGTCACTTCGGGGAAGTCCTTGGCGACATTGTGCAGTTTCAGCGGGTTGATATTCTCGTGCCAGGCCACGCCGCCGCCGCTGCCCAGAATGCCGAAGTGGATCAGCACCGGGATATCCAGCTCGGCGCAGACCTCCCAAACCGGGTAGCCGGCTTCGTCTTCGACCGGGCGGTCCAGCGCCGGCGCCAGCAGCTTGAAGCCTTTCATGCCGTCTTTGGTGACCGCGCGCCTGAGTTCTTCTGCCGCGCCGTCGCTGAAAAGATAGTTGTGCGCGAAGCCGACGAAGATGTCGGGATGACGCTGGATGACCTTGGCCAGATTCTTGTTGCCGCCGCCGGTGACGAATCCGACCGCGCGCAAGCCATAGCGCTCGACCTCAGCCGCCCAGCGATCGGCGAGCTCGTCGTCGCTGAATTCGCCGCGTTCCGGCGGATCGAAGCCCCAGGTGGCGCGCCACTGACGGTTGTAGGCCATGGCCAGCTCGCGGGCGACGCCGGCGCGCCGCTCGCCCACGCGTTCAATATAGTCCTGGCGCGGGTTGGGACCGCCTTCGATGAACGAGCCACGCTGCGTCGGGAAGTGAACGTGGAAGTCGATGACATTTAATCCGTTGTACATAAGCGCCGTCCTCTCATTGTCATTGCTGTTAGTCGGATCTTGTCGCCGATGATAACCCAATCCGCGGCGGAATCTCAAATGAAGCGCTGAGACGCGCAAGCGTTGGCAACGCGGAGCAAGTCGCTTCGTGTAAAGAAGTTACTCTGTGGCCTTACTAGAACCAACTAAATAGTGCGAAGAGAAACGGCTGTCTTTGGCGAGCGCGGGCGAGCCAATGGCTCGCCCCTACAGCAGAATCTCAGTGCTCGCTGTGATCTCTATGGTTAAAATAATGGTATGTAGTCGAGCGTCGCTGGCAATGTCGGATTCGGACAGTCTGGCGACTTGACCGCCGCCCGCGCTATTGGACGTCGCCGATTTGCTCGCTATACTTGTAGCCGATTTTTGAAACAAACTCGTCAAGTGTGAAAGGATACCTCCAATGCCCAGACCTGTAACCTTGTTCACCGGACAGTGGGCCGACCTGCCCTTTGAGACCATCGCCGAGAAAGCCAGGAGCTTCGGCTACGATGGCCTGGAGCTGGCCTGCTGGGGCGATCACTTTGAAGTGGACAGAGCGCTGGAAAGCGACGCCTACATTCGCTCGCGCCACGACGTGCTGGAGCAGTACGGCTTGCAGTACTTTTCCATCAGCAATCACCTGGTCGGTCAGTGCGTGGCGGAAGCGTTCATTGACGAGCGGCATCGCGCCATTCTGCCCGACCGCCTCTGGGGCGATGGCGATGACGATGGCGTGCGCGAACGCTGCGCCCAGGAGATGATCGATACCGCGCGCGCCGCCAAGGCCTTCGGCGTCGATGTCGTCAACGGCTTCACCGGCAGCCCGGTCTGGCACATGATCTACCGCTTCCCGCCGACGTCTGACGAAATGATCGACGCTGGCTACCAGGAATTCGCCGAGCGTTGGACGCCCATTCTGGACGCCTTCGCCGCGGAAGGCGTCAAGTTCGCACTGGAAGCCCATCCCAGCGAAATCGCCTATGACATCTATACAGCCGAGAAAACGCTGGAAGCGCTGGATCAGCACGCTTCATTCGGCTTCAATTTTGATCCCAGCCACTTCATCCATCAACTGCTCGATCCGGTGAAATTCATCGACCGCTTTGCCGACCGTATCTTCCACGTCCATGTCAAGGACTCGAAGGTGACGCTGGACAATGTCAGCAGCATCCTCGGCTCTCATCTGAACTTCGGCGATTCCCGCCGCGGCTGGGATTTTGTCTCGCCCGGTCACGGCGACCTGGATATCGACTCGATGATTCGCGCACTGAATCGCGCCGGCTACCAAGGTCCCTTGTCGGTAGAATGGGAAGACAGCGGCATGGATCGCGAGTTTGGCGCGACCGAATCGGCCGCCTGGGTCAAGTCCAGCGACTTCCCGTCTTCAGCGCTCGCTTTTGACGCCGCCTTCGCCGACGAATAGGCAGCGGCAATTCTACCGCACACTGGCGGCGTTTTGTGTGAAACGTACAGGGATTCACCTGTAGAGTATACATAGTTTGGATCGTCTATGGGCATACGCGCGGCAGAACCGCCGCCCACGCAAAAGACCTTGCCTCACGCAGAGTTTTGCTCCCCTCCCTGACT
>VXLV01000113.1 GCA_009841405.1 Chloroflexota bacterium
CCCCTAGCCCCTTCCCCCATCAAGAGGGAAGGGGAATTTAGCTCTACTTCGACTGGCTTTCGCCACTTACAAGGGCTTCAACTTGGGCGCGGGATTTGGCGCCGGACATGGGACCCTTGGCGCTTACCGCCAGCGCGCCGCAAGCATTCGCCAATCGCGCCGCCTCGGCGGGCGATTTGCCCAAGAGCAACTCGCCGAGGAATCCGGCGTCGAAGCAGTCGCCCGCGCCGGTGGGGTCGATCTCGTCAGCGACGTATCCCGGTACATCGACTCGACCATCGGCGCTGTAGACCGCGCAGCCCTGCGCGCCGCGCGTGACTACGATTAGCCGCTCGGGCCGATCAGCGAGCAATTCGGCGACCGCTAGCGCTACTGTGTCAGCGCCGCTTAGCGCTGGCAGCTCGTCTTCGGTCGGCAGCAGGATGTCCGCGGCCGCGATGAAATCGGCGAAGGCGACCCGCGCTTCGTCCGGCGGCAGTAACTCCGGCCGCAAGTTGGGATCAAAGCTGATCAGCGCGCCAGATGCCACAGCCATGTCGAGCGCCCGGCGACAGACCTCCAGGACTTCGGCGCTCATCGACAGGGTCGAGCCCATGATGTGGAAGCAGCGCAAGCCCTCGAACAGCTCCGGCAGCAGCATGTCCGCCTTGATATGACCGCCCGCCCCCAGGCTGAATACGAAGTTGCGCGAGCCATCAGCCTGGTACGAGACGAAGGCGACGCCGGTTGGCTGGTCGGGCAGCTGACGCACGCCGGCCGCACTGACGCCGTCGGTCTCAAGCTGGCGCAGCAGGCAGTCGCCAAAAGCGTCCGCGCCGACCGCGCCGATGGCGGCGGATTTCAGACCCAGACGCGCGGCTTGCACGGCGAAGATGAAGGGCGCGCCGCTGGGGTAGGGGCCGGTGAAGGGGCCGGGCCGGTCGAGCGGCTGGTCGATATCGGCGCGCATGATTTCCACCAGCGCTTCGCCGATGGTGAGGATGTCGAGGGGCACTAACGGATTTCCTTTTACAAGGGAGATATTTAAGCGATTATAGCATCGGGGCGCGTGAACCATAATGGAAGCGGGCCGGCAGTCGCGAGTCTGCTGCCGGGCCCGCTAAACGATTTCAATCGGAGCTGCGACTAGCGAACGTGATAGATCCCGTCGCGGCTGATGTCTGTGGGCCGGAAGATATAGAGATCCGCCGCTGCGTAGATATGACGTCCGCGGACGGCCTGGTTGTCGCGCATGCTGGTATCAGCGATTATGACGAGTCCGCCGTCCGCGTACAGGCCGCCGCCGTGCGCGCTGGCGTAATTGCCGCTGAATTCCGAATGCGATTGCAGCCGGATCGTGCCGTCCTTGCTGAAGATGCCGCCGCCAAAGCCGGCATCATTTCGGTAGGCTTTGGAACTGTTGAATTCCAGGCCGCCGCCATCGACGAAGATTGCGCCACCCTGCCGGGCATTGTTGTCTTCGAAGCGGCTATTGTCGATCGTGGCGAAAGCATTGCCGCCGACCCAGAGCGCGCCGCCGGTAACGCCGAGATTCGATTGGAACGCGCAACCGAGGCAGGTCAGACTTCCGGAAGCGATGCCGACTGCCCCGCCATAGCTGGATTCGTTGAGATTGTCCACGATCTTGACGTTCACGAGATTCGCCTTGCCATCCTCGACGTAG
Organism: Chloroflexota bacterium; assembly: GCA_009841405.1. Lineage (GTDB taxonomy): Bacteria > Chloroflexota > Anaerolineae > Aggregatilineales > Phototrophicaceae > UBA6055. The sequence goes on from VXLV01000113.1 coordinate 1,664, forward strand.
AGCGCCGCGCCGGGCGCGCGAGACGTATAGCCCTGATGCAGCGCGACGTTGCGCAGTTCCAGGACGCCGCCGTCCTTCACCTTCAGTATTCTGTGCCGTGTGCCGGCGGAGATTCTGTGTCCCTTGCCATCAATGCTCAGATGCGAGTCTATCGTCGGCGGCTTGTCGTTCAGGTTGATGTCGCTGGCTAGCGAGATAGCGTCGTGGCCCTGTCCCGCCGGGCAGCCGCCGACGGCGCTGTCGCTGTTGGCGGCTCGGATGGCGTCCGCAAACGCGCAAGCGCTGCCCGCGCCGACGGTGAAATCGGCCGCGAGCGCGGGCGCGCTTGCAAGCAGAACCAGTAAAGCCAGAAAGACTACCGAGCGATTGCGAAGTTTGAACCGAAACATGACATCCTCCTATTGAGCGTTATAGTGTCAGTGTCATGTTACGGGGCATGCGCTCCCCTGAGGGGGGACTCACAGCAAGCTCTAATCGCTATCTGTGACATTACAGTTAATCCGACACGGCGTATCCGCGCTGAAAGCTAGTGGCGGCAAGCGTCAGGGGCTCGCAGCGAAGGACAGATTCGATATGTGTAGAGGCTTAGAGAAATGCGGGGATTTGCAGCGTGCCGCAGGCGCTTAACCTAAACTTGCAAGCCCCGCTGATGCAGCGCCACCGCATAGAATTCGTAGCTCGCCGCTTGGTCGGGCACATCGACCACGTGCACCGTGAAACGGGCGGGCACGCCCTTGTCCGGGCAATTCGTCTTGAAATAGTCGCGGTAGGCGCGGGCGTACGCGCCCCGCAGGCGCTCCAGCTCGGCCTGGTAGCCGGCCGGGTCCAGGTGCGGGCTGGGTGACTTGGGCTGGGTCGCGAAGGCGTGCACCTCAATAAAGTCGACGTCGGCGATTGAGTCGCAGATGCCCGCTTCTTGCAGCCACAATTCCCAGCATTGGAAGACCAGCGGAATCTCCACGGCCGGGTCCATGTGCGGGACTTCGTCCAGCCCGAGGATGCCCGCGGCCGAGTAACCGCCGGTCAAGCCGGAGAAGCAGATGCGCAGGTCGCCATCGGGCAAGGTCTCGACCACCAGGTTGGAGAGCACCGGGTCGTCCGCTTCGTAGTAGTAGGTGAGTTTTCCGCGGCGTTTGATCTTGAAGGGCATGGTTGCGCCTCGTATCACAATCTGCGATTGAAAGTCATTTAACCACAGGGCGCGTAGAAGTAGTACCAATAAAGTCTTGCGAATTTCGCTCAAGCAACGATCTGTAGGGGCGACATATCATGTCGCCCGACACCACAATTCACGGTGACAGCGGGCGACCAGATTGGTCGCCCCTACAAGGCTCGCTTTGTGCGCGACGTACTTGATCTCACAGAGGGCACAAAGTTACCCCTTCAGCGAGCCCGACAGCAAGCCACTGATGATGAAGCGCTGGAAGACCAGCGCGAAGCAGATCGGCGGGATCACCGAGATCACCCCGGCCGTGATGATGCTGACGAAGCTGACATCGACATCGGTGGCGAAGAGCGAGACGACCACCGTGCTGGTATAGGACGCCGGCGTCTCCGAGAGCAGCAGCGCGAACAGAAATTCGCCCCAGGTCAGTAGGAAAGCCAGGATGCCGGCTGAGGTCAACCCGGGCAGCGACAGCGGCAAGATGATCTTGTGCACCACTTGCAGCCGGCTGCAGCCATCGATGCGCCCGGCGTCTTCCAATTCCATGGGGATGCTCTTGAAATAAGATTGCAGCAGCCAGATGACATAGGGCAGGATGAAGGATAGATTGATGAAGACGAGCGAAATGATCTTGTCGCTCATGCCGATTTTTTTGGCGACCAGCACAATCGGAATCGCCAGCGAGAGCGCGGGAATGAGCCGGCTGGCCAGGATGCCGAAGAGCAGGACGCTGCGGCCGCGGAAATGCAGGCGCGCCAGCGGATAGGCGGCATAAGCGCCGACCAGCACCGCGATGGCGGCCACGCTGCCGGCGACGAAAAAGCTGTTGGCGAAGGAACGCAAGAAAATCCGCGATTGGTAGGGCACGCCCGATGCCTCGCCCAGGATCGCGCCCTCGAAAATCTCGCGGTAACTGTCGAGCACGATCGGGTTGGGCAGCCACTGCGGCGGCCGGTTGAGCAGCTGTCGCTCGTACTGGAAGCTGGAACTGACAAGCCAGAGGAAGGGGCCGATTGTGCCAACCAGCACGATGGCGGCCGCTACATAAACGATGGCCAGGCGGACGTGGGCGCGGGCTTTCATCAGCGCTCCACCCCCTTGTCCAGGATAACGTAGAAGATAATCGCCAGCGCCAGCGTGATCCCGCCCAGAAGCATGGCGATTGAACTGCCGGCGCCGAAATCAAGCTTGCGGAAAGTCTCGGTATAAATCTGCCAGCCGAGCACGTTGGTGGCGTCGGCGGGGCCGCCAGCGGTCAGCACGAAGATGATGTCAAAGACTTTGAGGGCGAAGATCATCTCGAAGATGATGACGATGGAAAGCATGGGCCATAGCATGGGCAGGGTGATAAAGAGGAAGCGCTGCCCTACGCCGGCGCCGTCAACGATTGCGGATTCGTAGATATCGTCGGGAATCGTCTGCAAGCCGGAAAGCAGCAGCAGCGTCGCCAGCGGGATATGGATCCAGGAATAGGCGATGACCAGCCAGATCATCACGCTGGGCATGCTGCCGAGCACATTCTGGTATTCGGTGATGATGCCCAGCTCGAAGAATACCGCGTTCAACAGGCCGTACTGCGGATTCAGCAGCCACTTCCAGAGCAAGGCGTTGACTACTGAGGGAATCGCCCAGGGGACGAGCAGCAAGGCGCGCAGCAAACCGCGCCCGGGGAATTTCTCGTTGAGCAGCAGGGCGATCAGCAGCGCGATAACCACGATGACGACGACTGCCAGGAAGGCAAAGCTGAAAGTGGTTTGCAGCGGCCCCCAAAAGTCGCTGTCGCTGAGCCAGTCGGTGTAGTTCTCGAGGCCGATAAAGCGTTCGCGGCCAGGGCGTTTCAGGTTCCAGTTATGCAAGCTGAGGAAGACCGCCATGAGGAAGGGCGCCAGGATGGTGGCGGCGATGATTAGCACGGCGGGCGCGCTGAACAAGACAGCCAACATGCCCGGCGACATTTCTTTGCGGTCTGTCTCGCGCCTTGTCTGCACCTTGACGATTCCTTTCCCCCACCCTAAATCCCTCCCCCATAAAGAGGGAGGGACTTGTTGCTGCCCGTTTCACCTGACCCGTGCTCCCCTTCCCTCCTTGTGGGATGCCCGCCATAGAGATGGCGAGGAAGGGGCTGGGGGGCGTAGCGGGGGCTCGTTTAGTACCCCCAGTCGTCCTTCAGTTCGTTCCATTCTTCGGCCAGCTCGTTGAGGACCTCGCCCTTGTCGGCATCGCCCAGGATGGCCGCTTGCAGCGGGCCCCAACTGCCGATCTCCCAGTCGGAGAAGAACGGCACGAAGCGGTAGGGGCGCGAAATGGCGTATTCGGATTGCTCGCTGAGCAGGTCGGGGTCGATCCAGCCCGAGATGGAATTGCGCACCTCTTCGTCTTCGTAAAGCGGCGCGGGCGAGAAGCCCAGGCCGAATTCCAGCGCCCAGCGTTTCGGCACGTAGTAGACGCCGGTGGCGTCCTTGCCGCCCAGGAATTGCACCAACTGCCAGGCGGCGTCCATGTCTTGGGCGTTATTCGTGATGGCGTAGAGACGGACGTAGCCCCAGGTGCCGCTCTTGACATCATCAGTGCCCGGGATCAGGGCATTCTTGATGTCGCCGGCCGCGTTGGACTGTTCCGGATCGTTCATGGCTTTCAGCGTGTAATCCGTCGTGGTCATGTACGACGTCGTGCCGGCCGCCATCAACAGCGTGCCGTCGTCATCGGTCAGCGAAGCCGGGTCAATCAGGCCGGCGTCCAGACCTTCGGTCAGCCAGTCGAGCGCTTGCCAGGCGGCGCTGCCCTCTTCCTGGAAGAGCGGATTGAAGTCGTCGTCAAACAGGCGACCGCCGCGGGCCGCGGTCAGCGTCTCCCATTCGCGCAGCAGGTAGTTCTCGCCGCTGCGCAACTGCATCAAGATCGGGTAATCGACGACGCCGGCGTCTTTGATCATCTGGGCCTGTTCCAGCATTTCGTCCCAGGTTGCGGGCGGCGCCATTATGCCGGCGGCTGCCAGATGCGCGGCGTTGTAGGCCATGGTCTGGACGCCGGAATAGTAGGGCAAACCGTAGACATCGCCATCGTAGGACATCTGCTCGATGATCCCCGCTGGCAGGTCGGCCAGCAGTTCGTCAGCGCCTTCCAGGTCGCTTATCGGCAGGATCCAGCCGGCCGAGGCCCATTCCGCCAGGTAGCTGTCGCGGACGTAGGCGACATCGAATTCGGTGCCGGCCACGAAGCTGGCGACCATCTTGTCGCGATACTCATTGCTGGGGAAGGGCAGGAAGACGGCGCCGTGGCCCGACTGCTCGGTGAAGCGGCCCAGATTTTCCGTGACCACATCGACTTCGTAGGGCCAGCCGGTCAATTTCAAGCCATCGTCTTGCGCGCTTGCGGTCGCGCCGATCAGCAGCGCGAGAACAAGCAAAAGCGCTAGCAACTTATGTGAGCGGAGCATTATTCACCTCGATTCGTAAGATTCTCGCGAACGAATTTGTGACGCTCGAATGGGTCAATCTTTGCCTCCCTCCTCCCATGATGATAACGCACGGTGGACTTGAGCGGATGTGTTGCGCATGATGAAAACTGTTGCGCGCGGCGACGATAGTGGTTTGAAAAGGCGTATTCAACTTTGATATAGTCTTTTCCACCTGCTTAAACTCTAGCGCGGCGAGACTGGCGCTGGACTGCCATTTTTCTGCCATTTCTTTTGGCCCGCTGATGACGACTTACGACGCCGAGTTTGAAGAGAATATTCGCGAGTTGCTGAGCAACCTCTACGATTATCTGAAATTGGCGGATAATCCGGTCGCGGAAGCGCTGGCGCCTGAGCTCAGTGGCAGCGAGCGCCCCGCTGCGATTCGGCGTCTGGTCTTGGGCGCCATTGACGCGATGCAAGCGGAGGACAAAGCTGGGGCCGTCTCACGGCGAAACCGGCTTTACCACATCTTGCAGCTGCGCTATGTCGAGCAGCAGAGCACGGTCGATGTGCTGCGACAGCTGGCGCTGAGCGAGCGGCAGTTTTATCGCGAGCACCAGCGCGCGATTCAGACGATCAGCCGCGTCATCTGGGATGAGCATTTTGCCAGCCGGGCCCCGGCAAAGGCGACGATCTCGCTGGCGGACGAGTTGGACTATCTCAATGTCGATCGGGGCCAGCGCGCCTTCGACGTCAGATCGGAGATCCAGGCGGCTATAAAAACTACGCGGGTCATCGCCCAGCGCCGTCGCATCGATATCAGTGTTATTGACGATAGCGCGCCGATCGGCCTTAGCTTGTCCCAGCCCGTGTTCCGGCAGTTCATCGTGCTCTTGCTCAGCGAGTTGCTCATTTCGCAGGCGCGCGGCGCCCGCATCGAAATCGGGCTGCAACCTGGGCCAGAATCGCTGACGATACGCTTCGGCGGCCTGGCCTCAGCAGCGCAAGCCAGCCAGTGTTGCGCGCGCTTGCAGGGCGATGCCACCGCGCGCGCCTTGCTGGCCAGCTTGAATGCCAAGCTGGATTACAACGAGGCGTCGCCGCAGGTCGTGCTTCGCCTGCAGCAGCGGCTGCGCAAGATCCTGGTCGTGGATGACAACCCGGACGCCATCGGCTTGTTCAAGCGCTACCTGGCGAAGCAGCCCTATCAGCTGCTGTCTGCGAGCGCCGAGGACGAGGCCCTGCAGATCGCGCGGTCGACGCCGCTGCTCGGCATCATCCTGGATGTCATGCTGCCGGGCAAAGACGGCTGGCAGATCTTGCAGCGCTTCAAGAGTCACCCGGCGACAGCCGAGATCCCGATCCTGATTTGCTCGGTGCTGGAGATGGAGGCGCTGGCCCTGTCGCTGGGCGCGGACGGCTACTTGAAGAAGCCCCCGTCGCGGGACGAACTTCTGGCGTTGCTGAACGCCTGGCAGTAGGCGCAGACCTCATTCACGCCGAAAAGCGTAGGCATACGCGCGGCACAGTTACCGCGCGCGCAAAATACCTTAAATCACGCAGTGTTTTGCTCCCCTCCCTGACTTGCCGGATGCTCGCCATAGAGATGGCGAGAAGGGGCCGGGGGTGGGGTAGAAAAAGCCCGCCGTCAATCAAGCAGCAGGCCGCTCACTCGCTCGAATGAATACAGGCTGCGCGCGCGCATCAACGTGACGGCGCGGTCATAGCCGCCAAGCGCGCCCCGCGCTTCGCCCAAAGCCTTGTAATAATCCCAATAGCGGAAGCTGGAATAATCTTCGCGCATCAAGGCATGGGTCTTCAGCAGCTTGAGATAGTCATCAAACACATCGCTGACATCGAGGTAGATATCGGCGTTGTAGCCTTCCATGTCCTCCCAATTCTCCGAGAATAGCACCGCTTGCGGCGAATGCGCCGGGCGCTCGCGCTCGAATGCGGGCAAGCCCGCGCGGAATAGCGCTTTCATCACCACATCGTGCGTGTTGTTGTGGTCGATATGGAAGCTGCCTTTCCAGTGCGTGATGATGAGCGTCGGCTGATATTGGCGGATGAGATCGGCCATCAGCCAGATGGAGCGGTCGTCGACTGGCAACTCGCCATCGCCGTAGGGCAGCAACTCCATATTGGCGCCGATGAACTCGGCAGAGGCGCGCGCGTCTTCCAGGCGCATCTCGAGGTAATCGGCCGCGCTGAGCGTGGGATGGCCTTTTTCGCCAGTGGTGGCGTGTACGATCGTAATATCCCAGCCCGCCTTCTTGTGCTTGAGCATGACGGCGCCCGCCATATTTTCGGCGTCCGATATATGCCCGCCTACGACCATCAGATGTCCAGCCATCTTGTCCTCCCAGGAATCGGTCTGTCACAAGTTCTTACGCATGACGGCGAATTCGCGCCGGCGCTTGAATCCGGCCAAAGAGTACAAGCGCGCCGCGTCTTCGTCCGTCCACAGAAAGTAAGCGAAGAAGACATGTTTGGCGCTCATGATTTCCAGGCACTTGAATAATAGCATGCGGCCGATGCCGCGGTTGCGGCGGTCGGGCCGGACGCCGAAGGGGCCAAAGCGCTCGTTGCGCTGCTGGCAGAATCCGACCACCTCGTCCTTCTCGCGCGCGATGAGGAAACAGATCTGATGCGGACTGTCGCCGAAGTATGATAGCAAGTAACTCTGCGCGAAGCGGAACCAGTCCCAGCCGAAATGCTCAACCAGGAAAGGCATCAGGTCGGGGATGTCAGCCGCCGTGATCGGGCGGATCGTGAGGCCCTCTTCGACTTCTGCCCGGTCGATGCGCGCCTGGATTTCCGGCGGGACCTGGAATCCACTCAGATCCGCGCCCATGCTGATCGCGTGGTACAGAGTCTCGAAGCCCTGCCGCTCGGTCAAGAAGCGGATGGTCTCGGGGTAGGCATCGGTATCGACGCCCGGCACAAAGTAATTTGGCACATAAGGCGAGATATCGACCAACCGCCGGCCCTCGCCGCGCAGCTTGTTTGTAATCGTTTCGAATAAAGCGCCGCCGATGCCGCGTCCGCGATAATCCGGATGCACGCCGAAAGCGGTTATCCAGGCTTCGGAGTCATCCATGCCCTGCAAGAAATACGGAACCTGGCGCGTGATGCACAGCAGGAATCCGACGACGCGGCCGTCAACGACAGCCACCGGCATATTCTCCGCGTTGAAGTTGGGGTCGAGCAGAACCAGCGTCCGAAAGGCGGTTTCGTTGATGCGGTCGTGGGTCATCGCCCGCCGCCAGACATCCAGCAGCGCCGGCTCGTCAGCGCCTTGATAGGGTCGGATTTGCATGGCGGTCACCTAGCCTTTCAAACCAGTCAGGGCGATGCCCTGGATAAAGTAGCGTTGCAGATAAATGAAGACAAATAGCATCGGCAAGACCGATACGGCCGTGCCCGCCATCAGCAAGTTGGTATTGTCGGCGTAGAGGCTGCGCAGCGAGTTGATGCCCAGCGGCAGCGTCATGAGCTCGCGGCTATTGAGCACCAGCAGCGGCCACAGAAAGTTGTTCCAGGCGCCGATGAAGACAAAGGTGCCCAGGGTCGCCAGCGCCGGCTTGATCAGCGGCAGCACGATACGCCAATAGATGCTTAGCTCGGAGGCGCCGTCAATCCGCGCGGCGTCGATGATCTCGTCCGGCACCGTGATCATGAACTGCCGCATCAGGAAGATGCCATAAGCTGAAGTCAAGCCCGGGACGACCAAGCCCTGGTAAGTGTCAATCCAGCCCAACTGGCGCACGATGAAGAAAACCGGAATCAGCGTAACAAAGAAGGGAATCATCATCGTGGCCAGGATCAGGTAGAAGAGGAATTCGCGCCCGGGGAAGCGGTATTTGGCAAAGGCGAAACCGGCCAGCGAACTGCTGAGCAAAACGCCGAATACGATGATGCCGGAGGTGAAGAGGCTGTTGAAATACAGCCGCGCGATGGGGATGGAATCCACCAGCTCGGCGTAATTGTTGAATTGCGGAACGGCCGGCAGCCACACCGGCGGGCGCAGCTGAATCTCCCCGGCCGTCATTAGAGAGGCGATCATCATCCAGACGAAGGGGAAGACCATGATGAAAGCGCCACCGACCAGGACCAGGTACTTGAGCGCGGTCGCGGCGCCTTGCAGCGGGTGGTCAGTCTTCGTCACAGCCGCCTCTCAATCCCCATAGGCGCGGTCGCGCAGCAGGCGGACCTGGATTATGGTGATCAGCAAGATAATGCCGAACAAGATGAACGCCATCGCCGACGCCCGCCCCATGCGCGAGAACTTAAAGGCGGTATTGTACATGTGCAGAACGACCGTCATGCTGCTGTTGGCCGGGGCGCCGCCGGTGGTGGCGAATACCAGGTCAAAGACTTGCAGCGCGCCGATTGTGTTCGTCACCACGACGAAAAGCATCACCGGCTTCAGCAGGGGCAGGGTGATGAAGCGGAATTCTTGGCGCTTGCCCGCGCCATCGACCTGGGCGGCGTCGTAGTAGTCCTGCGGGATGCCCTGCAAGCCGGCCAGGAATATGACGATGTAGTAGCCGACATACTGGTAGACCGCGATGAAAACAAGCGTCATCAGCACTTGAGAGGGCGCGCTGAGAAAGGGCTGGCGCGGCAGCCCAAGCGACGTGATGACGCTGTTGACCACGCCGAAGTTGCGGTCGAAGATGAAGGAGAACATGACCGCCAGAGCCAGCGGCGCGGTGATGACCGGCATGAAGTAGAGCACCCGCCAGACGCGGCGGCCGCGGACCGGGCTGTTCAGCAGCAGCGCGAAGCCCAGGCCCAGTACGGTATTGGCGCCGACGCCGCCGATAGCGAACAAGAAAGTATTGCCCAGCGCCTTGGCAAAGACGCGGTCTTTGGTGAGCAGAAAGATATAATTTCCCAAGCCGCGCCAGGGCATTTCGCTGACTGGCGAGAGCATGTCCCAGCGGTGCAGGCTCACCCAACCGGAGAACAGAATCGGGCCCAGCAAGAAGACCAGCAGCGCCAAAATTGGCAGCGAGATGAATGCGTAAGCCCACAACATGCGCCGGCGCATGAGCGGGCTTTTGGGAATGTCGGGCGTGAACCAGGAGGATTTGACTGCGGGGACAGACATCAGATATTTTGCCTGGACCGCAGCGGCAAGAAGGCGGGGAACTGACACATTTTCATGACCGGCGTTATGGTCGAAATAGTAGGTATTCCAGAGTGTTGCGGGCGACCTAGTAGGTCGCCCCTACATTCAGCTCAGGAGACGAGACCAGCAAGGGCGATTTCACGGTTACCTTCGGGCAACCCGAGGGTCGCCCCTAAGGTTCGTCACAAGGCGTTGCGGGACTGGCTCATTCTTCCGCCATCATCCGCTGTTCTTCCAGGATGGCGTCGGCTTGCGCCGCGACCGAAGCCAGCGCTTCCTCCGGCGTCGTCATGCCGGCCATGACCGCTTCGATCTCGACCTGCAGCAGCGTCTTGATCTCTTGCCCGCCGGCCACGATCTGCTCCGGATGCGCGTAGGCCGAGGCGGCGACAAAGGCCGATACATAGTGATCGCTCATGGATTCGGCGAATGCGGCTTGGTCGTGGTCGAAGCTGGGGATCGCGCCCAGGGCGTTGACCAGGAAGTCGCCGATGGCCGAGCCCTGTCCTTCATCGTGCTCGGCGTTCATCCAGTGGATGAAGTCCCAGGCGGCGGCTTTATTAGGCGAATTGGAATCGACGGCGAAAAGCCAGGTATAGGCGATGCTCGAGGGGGCGTCGCCGCTGGGTCCCACGGGGATCTCGGCCACGCCGACTTCGGTTTCAAAGTCGATGCCCTCGGCCGCGCGCAGGGTCGCCCGCCACCAGGGCGCCATGATCACCATACCCACCGTGCCGCTGGGGAAATCGCCCAGGCCGCTGATGCTGGGGTCGGTCCCGCCGCTGGCGACCAGATCAGCGTAGAGCTGCAGCGTTTCGATACCCTGCGGACTATTGAACTCAGCGACAGTGCGGTCTTCGCTCAGGTAGCTGCCGCCATTGGAGAAGAGCAGCGCGCTGAAGGGATGCACAATGCCGGAATCCCAGCCCGCCATCACGCCCAGTCCCAACTGGCTGATAGCGCCGGTGTCGTCCACCTGGGTGATCGCTTCGGCGATTTCCTTGAGCTCGTCCCAATTGGTCGGCGGCGCGTCATAGCCGGCTTCGGCCAGCAGGCGCTTGTTGTAGACCAGCAGGTAGGGATTGACCTCGGTGGGATAACCCCAGACCTGGCCGTCCGAGGTGCTGACGGCGTCGATTGTGCCTTGGGCGACATTCTCGTCAATGTAGGACAGGCCGTCCTGCGTCGGCTCGGCCAATACGCCGGCGTTCACAAAGTCCGGCAGCCACAGATGGTAGAAATGGTAGACATCGGCGCTGATACCGGCCGTGCGCCCGGTAATGATCTTGGTGCGCAGCTCGCCGAAGTCGACCGTGACCAGCTCAATATTGACGCCGGGGTTGCTCTCCATGTAGCTGTCGATGATGGTCTGCTGCGCCGCCAACTGATCTTCCGTGCCCCAATGCGTAAGCATGGTCAGGGTGATGTCGTCCTGCGCGATTCCGGCGCCGGACAACCCAGCAAGCAGCGAAATGAGCAGCAAGAAAACCAAGAGTCTGCGTTTACGTAACATAACTTTCCTCCGCAATATATATCTTACATTTACAAGGAATTTCGCTGACGTCAGTATAACATGTATTCACCTCGCAGCCTTTGAAATTCCTGCAAGCCCGCCTGCCAAGCGGTTGCCAATTCCGCGACCGGACGGTCGGCGTCAATCTGCCGGCGCAAGCCCTCGCTGCCCCAGAGCAAGTCGATCGGCCGCGCCCGGCCCGGCAGCCAGGGCTTGCGCCACCCGAAGTGGTCAGGGTAACTGCGCTTGAGTGTCTGCAAGACAGCGAGCATGGCGCTGACCGGCTGGAAGCGCTCGCGGTCAGTCACGTAGACATGCGCGCCGGCGCAGAGTTCGCCTTGATGTTTGCTGAATACGGGAACGAAATAGACCGGGCGAAAGCGCGCGCCTGCCAGTTCGAGGGCATTCAACTGAGCGGCCAGCGACTCGGCCTTTATCCAGGGCGCCCCGATATACTCAAAGGGCCGGGTCGTGCCGCGCCCTTCCGAGAGGTTCGTGCCCTCGATGAGGCAAATGCCCGGGTAAAGCGTCATCGCGTCCAGCGTCGGCAGGTTAGGCGACGAAGGGATGAAGGGGAGGCCGGTGTCGTCGTACCACATCTCGCGCGACCAGTTTCGCAGCGGGACCACGGTCAAGTCGCAGCCGATGTCCTGCTCGTTGCGCAGGCGCGCCAATTCGCCCAGGGTCAAGCCGTAGCGAATTGGCATTGGCGCGGGCCCCACGAAAGAGCTGTAAGCCGGGTCGAGCATGGGCCCTTCGACGCGCGTCCCGGTAATGGGCGCCGGGCGGTCCAGGATGACGACTCCGATGCCGGCGTCGCGCGCCGCTTCCATCACGTACAGTGCAGTGGCGACGAAAGTGTAGAAGCGGACGCCGCCGTCCTGCAGGTCGATGATGATGAGGTCGAGATCGCGCAGCATTTCTGGCGACGGCCGCTGCGTCTTGCCGTAGAGGCTGTGGACCGGCAGCCCCGTCAGCGGGTCGATAGTCGATTCGACTTTGGCGCCGGCTTGCGCGTCGCCGCGGATGCCATGCTCCGGGCCGAAGAGCGCGACCAGGTTGATGTCAGGATGCCCATGCAGTAGCTCAACGCTGCTGCGCAGATGGCGGTCGACGCTGCTGGGGCAGGCGACCAGGCCAACGCGCTTGCCGGCCACGAGATCCAGCCGCGACTCCAGCAAAACTTCCAAGCCGAGTTTTGTGGTCATTGGTAGTCCTCTTGCGCTATTGGTTTAGGTGGGGGCGGCCAGGCCCGGGCGGGCGCCGGCCAGCTTGAGATCGGCGCGCGGCTGCAGGCTGTCGATCAGCGCCTGGACGCAGCTCACCAACTCGATCGGCGCGTAGCCGCCCGGCCGTATCAGCGTGATATCGCCATGAATATCGGGCGTGATGGATTCGCTGGCGCCCTTGGCCGAGATGAGAACGATGGGCACTTCCGTCAGGTCGGCGCTGGCCTGCATCGTCTCGATCACCGCGAAGCCATCCATCTCCGGCATCAGCACATCCAGCATCAACAGGTCCGGCGGCTGCTCCCGCATCAGCGCCAGGCCCTCCGCGCCGCTGTAAGCCGAGCGAATCTGGTAGCCGGCCTCGAGGCTGCGCAGGGTCTGGCTGAAGAGGCGGACGATATCGCGGTTGTCGTCGATGATCATGATCGACGCCAGGTCGTCGCCAAAGGTCGCCAGCACCTTGGCCAGCGTCTCGCGCGAGACCGGCTTGACCAGGTAGTCGTAGACGCCGCGCTGGCGGATGGCGGCGCGCCCGCTGGGCATGGGCAAGGTGATGAGGCTCGGCGCCCGTGGCAGCTGCCGGATACGCTCCAGCAGCTGCGGATAATTGAGTTCTTGCGCCAGCAGAACTACATCGGGCTCGAATTGCTCAAGCGCGCGCAGCGCCTCGTCTTCGCGGTTGCAGGCGGATAGCGCCTGCGACTTGAGGTAGCGGGAGAAAAATGCTGTCACTGACTCATCCGGGTCGACAACCAGAATGCGCTTTTCGGCCGCCGCCCTTTGCTGCAGTTGCGGCGTCGCCGGCATCTGCGCCACAAGCTGCTGTGTGGTGGGCAGCGAGAAGGAGAAGCAACTGCCCCGGCCCGGCCCGTCGCTGCTGACGCTCATCGTGCCGCCGTGCAACCGGATCAATTCGCGGCTGAGCGTCAGCCCCAGGCCCGAGCCTCGTTCGCCCAAGGCATCGACCCCGCCCACCTGATAAAACTCATCGAAGACTTGCGGCAAGTCCTCCGCCTTTATGCCGACGCCGCTGTCGATAACGCTGGTGACCGCCTCCTTCTCATCCACGCGCACTCGGATGGTGATGCCGCCATCGCTGGTGAAGCGCACGGCGTTGACCAGCAAATTGAGCAAGATCTGGCGGATGCGCACCGGGTCGAACCAGAGCGGCCGCAGATCCGGCGGCGTATCCAGCTCAAAGCTCAAGCCCTTTTTGTCGATGAGATCGGCTACCATGTCGGCCGTTTCGCGCAGGCAATCGTCCAGGCTGGCTTTCTCTTTGACGATGGCCAGGTGGCGCGCTTCCAGCTGCGAGATATCCAGCACATCATTGATGAGATTCTGCAGGTGCTTGGCGTTGCGATAGACGGCCTGCACATCGGCGCGGTACGCCGCGGGCAAGGGCTGATCGTAGACCTCCGGCGCCAGGATCATCACTTCGCTGAAACCCACGATCAGATTGATGGGCGTGCGCAATTCGTGGCTGACGTTGGCGGCGAAACGAGCCTTGGCCTGGCGAGATTCTTCGGCCTGTTCAAAGGCGCTTTCGAGCTTGCGATTCGTGTCGCGCAGCCGCTCCTGATACTCTTGCAGCTGCTTCGACATCAGCACCAGCTCGGCGCGGCTGGCGCGGGCTTCGTTCATCTGCTCGGCCGCGTAATCCTGAAAGTTCTGGCTGATCTTGAGTTGGTTGACGAAGTAACGCCGCAGCAGACCCACGAGCGTCAGTTGGCCGGCGGCGATGGCCAGCATCAGCGCCAAATCGGCCCGCGGCGCGATAGCGATCAGCAGCAGGCCGTCGACCAACAGCGCCAGCAGCATCAAGGGCGGCGGCAGCAAGATGACGGCGATGATCAAGCTGGCGGGGATGAGATAGAGCGCCGACGGCGTTTCGCTGACGTTGGCGATCTGCGCCGCGAAAAATGCGATGCACAGCAGCAGGAAGAAACAGGCGATGTTGAAGCTGCGCCACTTGATGAAATAACTCAAGCCGCAGGCGCCGATCATGATGACGGCGTCGAACATGGCCAGGTTGGGCAGGCTGCCCGGCAAGATATCGCCGGCCAGGATGAAGCACCACAGGCCCAGGCTCAGCAGCAGCAGGGTGATATTCAAGAATTCGTGGCGGATATCGCCTTCGTGCGCGGCATGCATGCTCGTCTCTCCCCCGGTTTGTCGGCTTGGGGCGGCTGACGCCACTATTGTCACAGGTCTCGGCGATTTTGACAAAGAACGCCGCGCCGGTCATAATCGCAAGCGCGTTATGCAAATGCATGCCACAGCAGTAATTTCAGTAAAGTAATGCGAATGTATGCCGTCTTTGCACAATCTCCAGTATCATCGAATTTTAGTAGGGGCGAGCCGGTGGCTCGCCCGCGCTCTCCAAGGACTTCAAGTCGCTTTTCGCAAGACGAACTAGGGACTACTGACAACGCAGAGGAAACACGGAGGACACCGAGCGCATCAGCTAAGTGATTGTTTGCCGGCTACGGTTTTCATGTGTTGGACAGCTGTCTGAGTGGCGGCGGCAGCGAAACAAATGTGAATCCTCTGTGGCCTCTGTGTATCCTAATTTTCCTCCGTGGTAAAAGAATTGAATGTCGAGGCGAGATTATTGCGACCTGCTTAGAACTACGCCCAGGGGGACGCTATGGGAAAAATTCGAGTCGCCGTGATCGGCGCGGGCGGCATCGCGGCCGCGCATCTGCGCGCTTACGCCGCCCATGCCGAGCGCTGCGAGATCGTCGGCATCGCTGATATCGTCGAGGCGGCGGCGCAAGAGAAGGCGGCGATCTACGGTGGGCTCGCCTTCCGCGACGGCGAACGCATGTTGGACGCGGTCAAACCCGACGCCCTCAGCATCTGCACGCCGCCAAAGTTTCACCTGCCCGCGGCGCAAGCGGCAGCCGCGCGCGGCATCGCGGTGCTCTGCGAGAAGCCGCCGGCGCGCAGCCTGGCGGAAACGGAAGCGATCGTCGACGCGGCGGCGAAACATGGCGCGCCTCTGCAATTCGCCTTTTGCCACCGCTTTCATCCGCCGCTGCGGGCGGCGCAAGCCCTGATTGACAGCGGGCGTCTGGGCCGCCTTGTGCAAATCGAGAATCGCTTCGGCTTTCGCTTCGCGCGGGCGGGGTCGTCCTGGTTCACGGAAGCGGACATATCCGGCGGCGGCATCTTGATCGACACGCTGGTACACAGTATCGACATCTTTCGCGCCTTGACGCGCGACGAAGTCCAGAGCGCGCAGGCGCAAGTCTCGACCGCGCTGCCCATCAATGTGGAAGACAGCGCGTCGCTGCTCTTGCGGGGCCGCGGGGGCGTGCTTGGTAGCATGAATTGCAGCTGGGTGACGCCGGTCTCGGAAGCCGTCGTCCGCATCTACGGCACGGAAGGCCAGGCGGTGCTGGACTATAATGCCGAGGCGGGCTTGCGCTACAAGCTGGCGGATGACGCCGACTGGACAGCGCAGCGCTTTGACGAGCCGGATCGCTTTGTGGCGCAGGCCGACTGCTTCCTGCGCTGCATCGAGACTGGCGAGCGGCCGCTTGTCGGCGGCGATGACGGGCTGGCAGTGATGAGGGTGATTGAAGCGGCTTATGAATCGGCGGGGGTGATGCGATGAAATTGAGTTTGAGTATGTACAGTTGCTTGCGGGCGGTGCAAGCGGGGCAGCTGGACCTGATGGCCTTCGTCGACTACGCGGCGGCTCAGGGCGTCGGCGGCGTCGAGCTGCTTGATATCTTCTGGCAGGACGCCGAGCGCGAGCTCCCGCAGGTCAAGCGGCGCATCGCGGAGGCCGGTCTGGAGGTAGCGGTCTACTCGATCAGCAACGACTTCATCCAGCCCGATGTCAAGACCCGCGCGGCTGAATTGGCCGAGCTCAGAGTTGGCGTGGATATCGCGCGGGAGCTGGGCGTGGACTTGCTGCGCGTATTTAGCGGCAGCGCGCGCGAAGGCGTCTCGCAATCCGAGGGCGAGTCCTGGATCCTGGAAGGGCTGTCAGCCGGCGCCGCCTACGCAGAATCCCGCGGCGTCACACTGGCGCTGGAGAATCATGGGCGCTTCGCCGGGCGCAGCGATCAGGTGCGCGCCATCATCGAGCAGGTGGGGTCGCCGGCGCTGCGGGTTAATTTCGACACCGGCAACTTCGTGCCCGTTGGCCAGGATCCGGTCGCGGCGGCGCGCGAATTGGCGGACATGGTTGCGCTTGTGCATTTGAAAGACATCCGACTCGCCGGCGCTGACGAACCTGGCCATGTCTTTGCCGGCGCGGACGGGCGAATGCTGACCGGCGCGATCATCGGCGAAGGCGTAGTCGACCTGCCAGGCGTGCGGGCGGTCATGGACGCAGCGGGCTACGCGGGCTGGTGGTCGCTCGAGTTTGAGGGGGCGGAAGAGCCGCTGCAAATCGGCGTGCCGCAAAGTCTGGCCGCGGCGCGGGCGCTGCTGCGTTAAGGCGCTGACTGGGGTGCAGGTGACAGCGCGGCGGGGCATGCGTTACAATGGAGGCGACAAGTGCTGAGGCAACGGGCTGATGAAACGGTCAACGGTGGAATTGGAAATCACCCTGGAAATTGAAGACCATGTTCGCGCAATTGCAGAAGGCGAAAATTGCAGTATTGAATCGATTCTTCAAGAAGGATTGGCGCTTCTTTTTGGCGGCGACTCGCTTGTTGAGCATCAGCTTGACCGGCTAAACGGTTGTACCGATGAGCAGCTTTGGGCCTTGATACACCAGCGGCTGACTCGCGCGCAGGACGAGCGCATGCGTGAATTGCTGGACCGGGGGTCAAAAGGAACACTCACAGAGCAAGAACACGCGGAATTGAAATACATTGTGGACCTGGTTGACCGCCAAATGCTTCTGCGGTCCAGGGCATTGGCGCTGTTGCAGGAGCGAGGTCACGATATTGACCACTATCTAAACGCCACGTCTGAGGCGGATTAGATGTCGCGGGCGCCCACTTGACTGCGAAACCTGGTTGGCGATCGCGCGGATTGGCAGTGCGAATACTGCCAGGCGCAACAGAACATTGTTGTATCCATGGTGGTTGATCACGTCATCCCGGTTTCAGCAGGTGGCGAGACAGACGCCGAAAATCTCTGTTATTCCTGTGTCAGCTGCAACAGCTACAAGCTTAACTTTCAGACTGGGCTTGACCCAGAATTGAAGCGCGACGCTCGTCTATTCGATCCGCGCAGCGACTGCTGGACAGAGCACTTCCGTTGGAGCGACGATAGCTGCGAAATCATAGGACTAACCTCAATTGGCCGCGCAACAGTAAACCGCCTGAGAATGAATCAGCCCTTAATGTTGATTGCCCGGCGCGAATGGAAAAAGACCGGATCTCATCCTCCAATGGGCAGCGTGTCTGGATCGACTTCCATCGAATAGCGGCGCGCAACTTGTCATACATCCTGGTTCTTCGCGATAATCACCAGATTGCGAACCGTCACATGCCGCGGGCGCGAGAGCATGAAGAGGGCCGCGTCCGCCACGTCTTCCACTTTCAGATAGCGCTGCTCGCCCACCGTCAGCTTTTCGATTTCGGCGGGTTCGGTCAGATCCCACAGCTCGTTGGCGACGCGCGCCGGCGCCAGCGACATGACGCGGATGCCATCGCCGGCAACCTGCCGCCGCAATGTGTTGACGAAGGTCTCAATGGCGTGTTTGCTGGCGCCATAGGCAGGGCCGCCGGCCAATTCTTCATGACCGGCGATGGAGCTGGTGACGAGGATGTCGCCGCTGCCCTGCGCTTTCATCACCGGCAGGACGGCATGGGCGCAGCGCAGCACGCCATCCACGTTGGTTCTGAGCATGGCGCCGACGGCGTCAATATCGTAGTCCGCGAAGTCGCCCTGGATGAAGACGCCGGCGTTGGCAAACATGACATCAATGCGGCCGAAGCGCTCTCGGGCGCGCGCGACCATGCGGCTGATGTCAGCCGGCGCGGTCATGTCGGCGCGGACGACCAGCGACTCCGTCGCGAGCTCGTCCGCCAGCGCCCGCAGCTTGTCTTCGGAACGCGCTGCCAGCGTCAGTTTGCAGCCGCGCCTGGCCAGCGCGCGGGCGGCTGCCGCGCCAATCCCGGAACTGGCGCCGGTGATGATGACAACTTTGCCTGCAAGCGCGTCTGTCATTGAGCGCGAACCTTGCCAAAAGCTAGCCATGTCAATGCGAAAACTGTATAGTTGAGTATAGGAGATTGCCTCATGGAAATCAAAACGGCGGCTGCCGAGTCCTCGCACCTAGGATTGTCGAGTTGGCTGGGCAAAGTACATCAAGGCGATTGCATCGACTTGATGAACCTAATGCCCGAAGCCTCCGTTGACCTCATCGTAACCAGCCCGCCTTACAACATCAGAAACAGCACCGGCAACGGCCTAAAGAACGGCAGCGGCGGCAAATGGCCGCAGGCGGAACTCATCAGAGGGTACGCGAACCACGACGACGCCTTGCCGCATGATGTCTATGTAGCCTGGCAACGCAGCTGTTTGCAAGCGATGATGCGCGTTCTCAGCGAAGACGGCGCGATCTTCTACAATCATAAATGGCGTGTGCAGGGCGGATTATTGCAGGACCGCGCCGATATTGTCGCCGGTTTCCCGGTGCGGCAAATCATCATCTGGCAGCGCAACGGCGGTATCAACTTCAACCCCGGCTATTTTCTGCCCACATACGAAGTTATTTATCTGATTGCCAAGCCGAAGTTTCGCCTCGCGCCCAAGGCCAATGCGCAAGGCGATGTCTGGCGTATTCCTCAGGAGACGAAGAACCCGCATCCGGCGCCCTTTCCCCTGGCGCTCGCGCGGCGGTGCGTTGACTCTACCGAGGCCAAAGTCGTGCTTGATCCCTTCATCGGGTCTGGCACAACCGCCATCGCCGCGGAGATAGCTGGGCGACAGTGGATCGGAATGGACATCAGCGAGACCTATTGCGACTTGGCGCGCAAGCGTATCGGTACAACGCAGATGCACCCTTAAAGCAAGTGGCCATTTGTCCAAACTTGCGACTGTCGCTCAAATGTGCTATGATTGGGTCGACTGTATATCATATTTGATCGCATGGCCCTGTAAGTCGGCACAAGAGAGTTTTGCAATACAAGTCTTGCGAAGGTGAAGTTGCCCGATAATCCAAAGGCGGAGAGACCTACTATTCAAGCCGAAGTCGCCAAGGTCATGCTCAATACTCGACTAGTCGATATGCAAATGTGAAATATACTCCACACGCAAAAGGACAGTTCGTGAACCCTACCACAATCACTATCGGATTCGCTGAAGCTCTCACCATTGTTCTTGCTCTGGTTGGTGGCTTCGCTTTTGTCTGGCGAGCGTCGGCAGTCGCTCACAAAGAGATCATTGGGCGCCTGAATGGCTTTGAGGGTCGACTTTGTAACCTTGAAGGCGATATGAAAGTCGTAAAGAATGACCTGGACTGGCTGAAGCACCACGCCCGCACCGGAAACCCGCCCGACATAGATTGATATGAGGGAAGCCTAACAGGACCGCGAAGTCGGTTTTCCGTTTCGGATTCTCCAGCATTCACGTCCCTCAAATATTCACCTGATTCTGCGGCAGGATCACCAGATCCCGGATGGTGACATGCCGCGGCTGGCTCAGCATGTAGAGCAGGGCCTCGGCGCAGTCCTCCGAGGTCAGGTGCGTGCGCTCGCCGGCGGAGACGCGCGCGATATCCTCCGCGTCGTGGAATCCCCAGAGCGCGTTCGCCACCTGCCCCGGCGCCAGCGACATCACGCGGATGCCATCGCCGGCCAGTTGACGGCGCAGCGTGTGCACAAAAGTCTGCATGGCGTGTTTGCTGGCGCTGTAAATCGGCTCCCAGTGCACATCAATGAAGCCGGAGATGGAGCTGGTCACCACGATGTCGCCGCTGCCCTGGGCTTGCATCTGCGGGATGACGCGATGGGCGCAGCGCAGCACGGCGTCGACATTGATCGCCAGCATGCGCGTCAGCGCGTCGATGTCGCCATCGCCGAACTCGCCGGGCACGTAGATGCCGGCGTTGGCGAAGAGGATGTCGATGCGCCCGAAGCGCGCCAGCGTGGCGTCGATCATAGCCTCAATGTCCGCGGGCGCGGTCATATCGGCGCGCGCGACCAGCGTCTCGGCGGGCAGCTCCCGCGCCAGCGCTTCCAGCTTGTCGACCGAACGCGCCGCGAGCGTGAGCTTGCAGCCTTGATGCGCCAGCAGGCGCGCGCATGCGGCGCCGATGCCGGAACTGGCGCCGGTGATGATGACGACTTTGTCTTTGAGATCTTGTGTCATAGTGCATAGTCCTGTAATCGTGGGCGACTCACCGCCGCGCGTAGACACTGCGGGTCAGTCGCCCCTACATCTGCCTTGTAGTGTTGCCAGAGGGCGAGCAAAGGCTCGCCCCTACAGTCTCCGACATGCCTAGACGCGGTCGATTTGCGGCAGCATCACCAAATCGCGGATGGTAACGTGCCGCGGGCGCGACAGCATAAACAAAATCGCTTCGGCGCAATCCTCCGATGACAAATGCGACTGCCGCTCGACCGCGCGCTGGATCTCGGCCGGATCAAAGAGATTCTGCATGGGGTTGGCCACCGGGCCCGGCGCCAGCGACATCACGCGGATGCCGTCGCCGGCCAGTTGGCGGCGCACTGTATGCACGAAGGTCTGCACGGCGTTCTTGCTGGCGCTGTAGACCGGCTCGCCAACGATATCGGTGGTTCCGGCGATGGAGCTGGTGACGATGATGTCGCCGCTGGCCTGGGCTTTCATGCTCGGGATGACAGCGTGGGCGCAGCGCAGCACGCCGTCGACATTCAGCCTGAACATGCGCGTCAAGCCCTCGATATCGCCATCGGCAAATTGCCCGCGGATGTAGACGCCGGCGTTGGCCAGCAAGATATCGACCCGCCCAAAGCGCTCCAGCGTCGAATCGACCATGTTGCTGATGTCAGCGGGCGCGGTCATATCGGCTTCGACGACCAGGCACTCAGCCGCAAGCTGATCCGCCAGCGCGTGCATGTCGTCGACGCGGCGGGCGGCCAGCGCCAGCTTGCAGCCCTGCTGCGCCAGCAGGCGCGCGCAAGCGGCCCCGATACCGGAGCTGGCGCCGGTGATGATGACGACTTTGTCGGTGAGTGATTCAGGCATGTGCATATTCCTTGTCTTTTTGGGCGACTCACAGAGTCGCCCCTACCTCCTTAGCGAATTCGCGTTTGCGAGCGAGCAGCTGGGTAGCCCCTACATTTGCCGTCATCTGGGCGAGCTGATAGCTCGCCCCTACAAGATTTGACGGGAGTTGAGGCTAAGGCGTCAGCGTGACTTTCACTGATTCCGTTCCCGCCGCTACCAGGTCCATGCCAGCGTGAAAATCGCTCAGCGGCAGATCATGCGTCATGATGCGCTCCATCGGCAGCAAGCCCTTTTTTAGCATGTCAATGGCGATGGGGTAAGTGTAGGGGCTGAGGTGCGAACCGTGGATATTGAGCTCCTTGGTATCGCCGATGATGGTCCAGTCGGCGGTCACCGGTTCGCGCATGACGCTGAATTCTACGAATGTGCCCAGCTTGCGGATCATTTGCAGGCCCTGCAGGACGGCAGCGGGATAGCCGGTCGCCTCGATGTAAACATCGCAGCCGTAGCCGTCGGTCAGCTTCAGCACTTCGTCGATGACATCGATGTTGCGCGGATTCAGGCTCATGTCCGCGCCGCAGAGTTCGGCGATTTCCAGGCGGTCGTCATTCAAGTCGATGGCGATCAGCAGGCGCGGGTTCTTGAGGCGGGCGGCCGCGACCATGCCCAGGCCCAGCGGGCCGCAACCGGCAATGACCACCACATCGTCCAGCTTGATCTCGCCGCGCTGCACGGCATGGATGGAGCAACCCAGCGGCTCGATGAATGCGGCGTGATGGGCGGGCAGCGTATCCGGCACTCTGTAATTCAGCGAGCCGAAGGGGAAGAGCATATACTCAGCCATCGCGCCGATCGTGGCTTGCCGGAAGCCATAGACATCGTGCTTGTCCTGGCACATCCAGTACTGGCCGCGCGTGCAGAAGCGGCAGGCCCAACAGGGCACAATCTGCTCCGAAACGGCGATATCGCCTAGCTGCAAGCCGTATTTCTCGCCCGCGCCATCGCCCAGGGCGACCACCTCGCCGACGAATTCGTGCCCGGGGATGACCGGCGGCTGGCAGTAACCCTCGCGCGTCTCGTCGCCCCAGAATAGCGGCGCGCCCTGATAACACTTGAGGTCGCTGGCGCAGATGCCGACCGACTGCACGCGGATGAGGACTTCGCCGACGCCCGGCCGCGGCACCCGCCACTCGTCCAGTCGGTAGTCTTCCTGCCCGTGACAGACGATAGCGGGCATGGTCTTGGGCAGAGTCTCGCGCGCTTGGTAGTCCATCAAGCGTCCTTTCGACCGGTTTATCCAATATGCCGCTATTCTAACGCCGAGACGAGCAGAATCAAAAGAGCGGCGCGAAATCAGTGACGATGTAGGGGCGACCTATCAGGTCGCCCGTCTTGATGTATCAGCCGGAGGGCGAGCCAAGGCTCGCCCCTACAAGGCTTGTCCGGTACTGCGATTCTTACACAATAGAAATTGAAATTGCACTGTGCCGTAACTGAGCGAAGGTCTAGTGTGGAGAAATGCAAATGCAACGCATTGTCTCGAAATTCGCCAACACTGGCTCCCCCTCTCCGATGATTCGGAGAGGGGGCCGGGGGGTGAGGTTGTAGTGGTCCCGAAAAACTGGACACCAAGTAGAGAGAGTATACTGGTGTTTCAG
>VXLV01000169.1 GCA_009841405.1 Chloroflexota bacterium
ACCCCGAAATTTCGACTGGCAATTTTGTAGTTCCTTCATTCTTCCGCAAACCAACCACATCCCGTTTTCTGATTCTTCTGGCAATGCTCTGCTCGCTCTGGCTCTTCGCGGGCAAGGCCGCGCAGGCACAAACTTTTCTCAGCAACTTTAGATTTACCAGCATCACCCCCGTCTCTATCTCGTTGGCATGGGATACGGACTCTAGCGGACCATTTACCGTCATTCTTCAAACCGCTGACAGTATAACCATACGATCCGAGACGGCAACAAGCGCTTCCCACACCTTCTACAGCTTGACTCCCGCCACAAGGTACAGATTCGTAGTTCAAAACCAGGGCGTGTTTCTTATCCAATTTGTCGGCCCGGTGCGGACCACCGCCGTGGGGCAAACTTTTTCAGTAGGCGCTCCAGGTAACCTTGTAGCGACTGTCGAATTTGAAGGCTGCCTGAGGAATGGCGTTTCTGTCGAGCGGCATCGTGTTACTTATTCCACCAACAGCGGCCTTACTTCCTTACCTTCCGATGGCTGGCTGTTTTCCGCCACGGCCGGCGATGTCGTGACGATCGTTATGACGAGACTTACTGGCGATCTTCGTCCGGTCATTCGCTTTTACGACCCTACGGTAACAGGTTTTATCGGAAGGTATGATCATGGCGGGGGCGCTACCGCTCAAGTTTCCAGTTATTCCATCCCAACAACCGGAATCTACACAATACTTTCGGGAACCGATGGTCATTCGCACAATACCGAGGACGGCAACTTTCGGCTTACCCTTACCTGGAATTCGGGAACGCCGGGCACTGTCTCGAATTGCGTCAGGCTCCCAAGCGGTGGCGGTAGCGGGGGAGGTAGCGGTGGCTCGGGTGGCGGCAAATCGAAGCCGAGAGTAACACAGCCAAAACCATCGCACGAAGAACGAGCCGACAGAGACCGTCAGCAGCTACGAGACAAACACGGCATTGAATTCGTCGCTCCAGATTTCGTCAGCCCGAAAAAACTCGACGATAATTGCGGATACAGAGACGAGTTGAAGCGTCTGCCCTGCTCGTCTGCCATAAACCTGAACGATGGCGATCCACACAACCAACTGATTAACAGCGATAACCCTGTCGATATCTGCTTCAATAAGAAAAACGGCTTTCTCGCGATTATCAAGACCGGAGTCCCGGAAACACTTGAGGCGCTGGATACTTGTTGGGACTCGGACAACAATAAAACTTGCGCCCGCGTCGCGTCTGAAGGCACTGTCGTCCTGGTAGATCATTCAGAGCCTACTTCCACAGATTGGTTCTATAAGGAGCTGGGCGGCAGAACCATCAGCCGCTCGCGCTGCCTGTCCGACCCGCCGCCGGACATCCAGGTCAGCCCGCCGGTGCAGCAACCCGTCGACCAACCCGCGCCCGTCGACCCGCAGCCCGCGAAGGTAGCCCCTCCGGGCAAGTATTGCGCGCGCCCTGGCGACTCCTGCTACCGAATCGCGCAGAACTACTTCCCTGACGTACAGAATCCCAACGCCAAACTGCAAAAGTTGCAGGAGCTCAACCCGGGCAAGTGCTATTCTGGCTACAATCTCCTAATCGGCGAGAAGCTGAATGTTCCGTTGCCGCCTGAAACAGAAACGCCTTCCGAGACTACCGACACAGGCATAGAAATTGTCCGCCATGGTCCTGACGTTACCTATACTCAGCTGAAGAATACCGACGGCGCCATTGATTCAGCTACCATCGGCAATCAAGAAGTGATTGATCTTGGGGTAATTGATGCGATTGAATTCGCCGGAACTGATATTGAGGAAGGGGTATCCGTCTGTTTCCCCGAAAAAGGCAAGGTTCTGATAAGCCATTCCTCGGACTCGACAAGCTATGCGCTGTGGCCATCATCGGCTACTCAGGATGGCAAGACCTGTACGGTAGTGAATAGGCATGCAAAGCTTGTGCTAGTGAGCGACACCGACAAATCATTCTATACTTACGATCAGCGTGAATTGGCACTCTTGTCTCGGCTTCCATATCTCACCACGCAAGTCGCTGACAGCATCATGTTACGCAGCCTAAAGGTGGGATGCACTAACCAATTGGATCTCTTCAAAGCGCATAGGCTCCGATTTAGAAGCGGGCAAATCGATTCAGAAAAGTTTGTTAGCTCTACCTTAGGCCTGATTGGCGGCTGTTTTGTGAGCTCTGCTGCAGGAGGCGTACCGGGCGCCGAACACGTATTCGCCATGAAAGACGCTCTTGAAGTTGCCGAGATGGCCGACGACTTTCTGGTTAGCATAGACAAGATTGAATATCTGAGCGACTACATCGATAGGCCAGCTGAGACTGGCTTGGAATTAAGGTTGAAGCAGCTCTACGAAAAAGGAGTGATATCCAGAGACGAGTACTTGACTGCAAAAATCGCGAAATTGAATTCCGAAGAAAATGTTGCCACATATCTTCGCGACAGATTCGTTGATTTGCTTGAAACGGGAATAGAGTCTCTGCCCATTGGCGATACTGTGAAACAGTTCTTCTCAGGAATCGTAGATCAACTGAAGTCCGACGTGGCCGATACATTCCTGAAAGCAATTGAAGATCTCGTGAATCACGACCTGTTTCCACTTGTGATATCTCTTTCGCCTGATGATGGCTTCTTCGAATTCAAGGCGCACGAAGACCTGATTGTGTCAGCGATGATGGCGGTAGCGGGGGAAGACTCGATAGACACTGTCGCCGATCTATTGACATGGACACCTGTAGGTCCTACAGAGGCAACTTTCTTTCTTCTTGGCGAAGGCGCGGTGCAGTACTCATTCAAATGGGGCAAATTTAAGGATCAATGTCGTATCTTCGATAAAGCGCGAAACGCGATCCCAGTCCGTACTTCGCCAGATGTCAATTCGGATTCGTTGGGCACACTGTTGATTGACCATCGTGTGTTTGCTAATGGCGTCGTGATGCGCGATGGCGAGAAATGGTATCAGGTTACGGGGTATCAAAGCTCTCATGAACGGGGAGCCGTTGGCTTGGCGCCATTGATTGGCGGTGCGAACGCCAAATTCGAACCCGCCTATGTCAAAGCAGATTGGGTGGAAGAAAACGGTACCTGCTCAGACATTGATGAGTAGGTTCTAACCCCGCCGTTCCTGCTCCTCGTCCTCGCCTTGATACGCCAGCAAATCATCCAGCGACATCTTCGGCAGCCGATTCTCCGCCATCACCGCCCGCATTTCGGTGTTGATCTCGCCGTCCTCGCCGATGTGCCGCCGGATATTCGCCCCGGTCGCCTCGGCGTACTCGAAGCGGTGGTCAGCAATCGCCACGCCGTCAGCGATCACGCGCATCGACCACTTGCCGTCCAACTCCATCTGGTCGTGCAGCGGCATGCGCGTATTCGGCGTCAGAAAGTTCCGCCCACGCGTCAAGTGAAAGTCGTCCTCATGCACGTACACCAAATCGCCCACCGCATCCACGATCTCGAAGCGGATATTGCCGTTGGCTTCCATCGGCACGCGCAACTGCACAAAGGGCTGGATATAGTCGATGTCATCGGGCAAGGACCAGGTGCGATAAATCTGCGGCTCGCCCTCGTCCTTGGTCGTCAGCAAGCCGATATCGACCGCCAGCACCTGCACATTGTCCGGGTCGAGCCCGGCGCGGCTGACCGACTCCAGCGCATGACGATACACCCGCTGCTCGGCGCTGGCAGGCTGCTGATGAAAGAGCTCGTAATCGTCAAATTCTTCTTCTTCCGCCTGCTCATAATCATATTGATAGTCGTACGTCTGCGCCGTATCGCTGACATTGGAGCTGGCGCTGTCGTTATCGAATTGGCGCACCAGAAATAGCAGCCCCAACAAGACCAGGATAACCGGAAAGCTGTTGCCCAGCAGCGCGACCGCGCCCAAGGCCAGCAGGATAAATGCGAGAAACCAGGTATTGCGGTTTTCCGGCATGCGCTAGCCCTCGCTTATCGCCGCCCGCGCAAGCGACCGCCCCGCCCGGACGAGCTCGGCTGCTGCAGCAAGTCTTTCAGTTGGGTCGCCTGCGGCTCTTCGGCTTCTTCGACGATGATGGCGTCCGCCAGGTTGCGGCGGCTTTGGCGCGGGGGCGGCAGTTCTTCTTCGCCACTGAGGCGGCGCCGGCGCTCGTTCACCGAGGGCGACAGCATCAGATTGTGCATGCCGATCAAGCTGTTGTCCACATACACGCGCAAATCCCAGTCGCCGTTGCCGTCCACGCCGCGATTGCCCGCCAGCGGCAAATGATGATCGGCCAGCAAGCTCAGCTCGCCCTCGCGCAAATAGGTCTTCATCTCGTGCACATACTGCTCTTCGCCAAGGTGATCGTAAATTTCATAGCGAATCAGCGCCTGGCGCTCGGCCTCTTCCGGCAAGACGTGCAGCGTGATGAAGGGACGCACGCCATCGTCGTCTTTGGACACGTTGCGCGTGCGCCGCATCGCCAATCCCTCGACGCCGGTCTGCATGGCGATCAAGCCGATATCGAGCATGACGATACCGTTGCGGTTGAAATAACCCGCGCGCGCCGCCGCCCGCTCCGAGGCTTCGCGCGCTTGCGGCGTGATGCGCCGCTGCAATGGCGCCCGATGCAGCGCGTCCAGCAAGCTGGCGCGTTCCGGCCCCAATTCAATCATCGAGGCGATCACCGCCACCGCCAATACGCCGATCAGCGAAAGCTGCACCGCGGCTGATATCGGCGCCGCCATCAAGGCGAAGCCGATCAACAAAGTCATCGCCAGCAGCCAGGCTGTATTCCGTCGCTTCAAGCGAATCATGGATTCACATTCTCGTAAGGCACCCGTCGATGCGCCGCTACCGCCTATTGTAACATCATCCATACCCGTCTCAACAAGGTATAGTCACGCGGAAGTGGTGAACTCAGCCGACACGAAAACTTCGCCAATTAAACTAGAAAACTCTGTGTCCTCGGTGTCCTCGGCGGTGAAAAACCCGTGCAGTGTTCGCTAACAGGAGAATTTCGCGATATTCACCACGGCCTAGTCACGCCCGGAACACTCAGAGAAACCTCCGCTTTCCATTAGCAGCTGCGCAGACATTAGCGCGATTCGCGCTCTTCAGCGGCGAGCTGCTCGTCCCACCCATCCATGTCGGCCAACTCGCCGTCATCCGCCAGGCGCGCGCGGCGCAATTCAACATTGTCCAGGCCGTAGACATCGGCGCCGTCTGTCACCGCCTCGTCATAGACGTCATGTCGCCCGGCTTCCAGCCGCTCCAGATGTCGCCTGACTTCTTCGTCAATTCGTTCTTCCCGCTTCCTCGCGCCGCCGCCGTGCTTGTGGTAATAGTCCAGCGCATGCCCGACCATGCCAATTCCCCAGAAGACCGTGACAAATAGCGGCCAGGGGAATCCGCCGCCCGAAAACAGCCAGGTCGCCCAGACCAGCGCGTTGACGCCCGCATAACTGGTGAAATGAATCAGAAGCGCGTAGCGCTCGTCGTACTTGGCTTCGACGCGCCGGCGAATCTCGATTTCAAGTTGCGACTGATTCTTGCGTTTCATAGCGTCTCTCTTCACTGCCGGCCCGCGCGCTGAGCCGGCGACTGCCCGCGCAGCAAGTCCTCAATGGAGATTTCCTCCTCGCTGCCGGCCCGGGCCGCCGCCAGCCCGCGCGAGTCTTCGCTTGCGGTTTGCGCGGCCGACTGACGCTGGCGCTTCTCCCGCCGCAATTCGCGGATGAGCTGCTGCTCGATCTTCGCTTCCCGCCGCCCGCTGGATACGCGATAGGCGAATACGTAGCGCAGAACATGCGCCGCCAGGCCGATGCCCCAGACGCCGGCGAAGGTCGCATAAGATTGCAAGTTGGACCAATCCAGAAACTCGCCCAGCGTCCTGTCGGAAAGCGGCAGCAAAAACAGCAAGCTGATGACGCCCACGAACACCGTCAGGTGTTGCCAGACGAGCCGGCGGTTCTTCAACTTGTCGTCTTGCTGCAAGCGAATCAAGACCTCTTGTTCGCCGGCATCCTCAGGCGCAGCTCGTTGCAGCTGCCGCCGAATTCGCGCTTCGGTTTCGCGCTCGTGCTCATCGCGGCCCTTACCGTGCCGAAAGTGGTAGCGGATATAATGCAGCGCGCCAGTCATGGCCAGGACAACCAGCGCCAGCACGCTGTCCTGATACGCCGTATGAACGAACCGCGCCGCCCAAGACTCCGGCAGATTGTAGAGCAGCCAAATGGTCACAGCCAGAAGCAGCAGCAAATGAAAGGCGACCGCGCCCCGCGCGCGAAATTTCAGCTCCACTCGCTCACGAATGTCGGCTCTCGCCGCCGGTTTGAACTTGTGCTTGATCGTCATGCCCGTCCCGTGCCGACTCGCGCGCCGCCGCCCAAGCCCTCGTCCAGCTGCTCGATTTCGCCCTCATCGCTGAGCCGCATGCGGCGCCCGCTGCCATCAGCCAGCTCGCGCGCGGCCCAAGCATCGGCGCCTTCGCCGGCTTCATGGCGTCCGCGCTCGCGCGAGCGATGCCACTCGCGCTCAACTTCGGCGTCAATCTTAAGCGCCCGCCCCTGCGGCGTCCGACCATGCACGAAGAAGAAGCGGCTGAAATGCAGCGCAAAGAACAGCCCAAACAACGTAAGTGTCTGCTGAATTTGAACGGCGGTCCAAGGGCCTGTAAACGGCTCTCGCAACACATGCTGCAAGTACAGGGCCAATATCGCGCCCGACGCCAAGCCATGCGCCACCACCAGCCGGCGGGCCGTGATGCGCTTGCCGACGCGTTCTTCAATCAAGACCTCTTCATCTTCATTCAGCGCCGAGCGCTCCAGTTGATCGTCGATCGCGCGCTCAATTTCGTCCGCGCGCGCAGTCGCGCCCGGCCCGCAACGATAATAGTAGCGCAAGCCATGCAGAATCAGCGGTATCGTCCAGAAACCGCCCAAAATCGGCAAGTCTCTCATGTTCATCAGCCCGGGCTGGTTCAAGAGCAGGATGACCGCAACAGCAACGTAGACAGCGCCATGCAGCAGCAGGTCGCGCCGGCCCGCCATCTTTTTCTCGATGCGATAGCGGATCAACTGCTCTTCAATTGAAAGCCGTGGCTGTTTCACAAATTGAGTCCCGCGTTAAACCGCCTCAAACGTGGGGAACGCGCAAACTGACCTCGGCGCTTGCCGGGCTGTCGGCCAGTCTTCGCGTAACCGAACATACGCATAGAAGCGCCAAAAGTTGTGCCCGCTTGTCAACTCGTCCCAAACGTCAAACCCAGCTCGTTCAGCCAACGCCGGTAAGCGATTGCCGTCTTGTCGCTGCGCAAATGCAACTCCGCCTGCAAGTCGAGCGGCAGTAGCTCCGGCCGCTGCGATTGCACGATGGGCAAATCTTGATAAGCGATCTCGTCCTGGAAGGCGCGCAGCGACTCTTCGGTGCTGTCGTCCTGAGTCATCACCATCCACATCCACATCAGCGACTTCACTTCTTCTATCGGCGTCACCATCAGCAAGATAGCGAACTTCTCCTCGGCTTCCTTGCGAAAATAAGCCACTAGCGGCCGATACACTCTGTAGGTATAGCTGACCCAGTTGGCAATGTGCGAGCCATCGGGATTGGGCTGGAAGACGCGGATATCTGAAGCGACAACACCATTTTCGTCCGTGACCACATCGTAATCCGGGATTTCCGGGCGTTCCTGCGTGCCCAGGATATTCTCATGCACGAAGGGAAAGTGAGCGACATCCAGGAAATTCTCCACCATGCGCGGGCCGGCCGCCTGAAATTCGTACGCGCCGCAGAGGATTTTGCGATACGAGTCGTCGCCCCATTCTTCGAATTCGGGAATGGCATAGGCCGGCTCGCCCAGGCAAACCCAAACGAAATCATACGCGACAGTCGCGTGATAGGCGATAGCGCGCGCTTTGGTCGGCGGCCTCTGCTCGGGATGCGCCGGTATGCGCACGCATTGGCCGGCGGCGTCATAAGTCCAGCCGTGATAGGGGCATTGCAGCGTGTCGTCCGCCAACACCTCGCCCAACGAGAGGCGCGTGCCGCGATGCACGCAGAGGTCTTTCCAGGCGCGGATCTCCTCGCCCGCCTTCCAAATGACGATATCCTCGCCCAACAAGCGCGCGCCCGTCACACCGTTGGCGGCTTCCAGCTGCGCCAGCGGCAGCACCGCGTGCCAGTCGTTCAGCAGTACCGGATCCTGAATCATGCGACCGCCTCCCCCTTGCCCATGCTGCGCAGATTATAACATAGCGCCCTGCGCTCGCTGCACTGCCCACCGCCTTGCAACCGCGACTTCCTGCGTAGGGGCGAG
Organism: Chloroflexota bacterium; assembly: GCA_009841405.1. GTDB lineage: Bacteria > Chloroflexota > Anaerolineae > Aggregatilineales > Phototrophicaceae > UBA6055. The sequence goes on from VXLV01000169.1 coordinate 8,278, forward strand.
CCAGTGGCTCGCCCGCAATCTGATACCGTGCGCAGGCGCGAGCCAGCGCCTCGCCCACGCAAGCGGCGATTCCCAGCGCCACGCGTCGTCCCTAGGGATTGCGCTGGCTCTTGAGTACCATGTTACGTTTGAAAAACCGATAGCTGAAAGGAAAGAGACATGACCCAACTGACAAGCAAATCCGCCTTGGTCACCGGCGCCGCGTCCGGCATCGGGCGGGCGAGCGCGCTGGCCCTGGCGCGGGCGGGCGCCGCCGTCAGCGTATCCGACATCAACCTCGAAGGCGCGGAAGAAACCGCCCGGCTCATCAGCGCTGCCGGCGGCCAGGCCATCGCCCGGCACTGTGACGTCACGGAGCGGGCTGATGTACAGGCTATGGTCGCGGCGACTCTGTCCGCCTTCGGCCGGCTGGACGCAGCCGTGAACAACGCCGGCGTCTCCGGCCACTTCTACCAGCGCCTGCACGAAGCCGACGACGACATGTTCGCGCGCGTCATTGATGTGAATCTGCGCGGCGTTTGGCATTGCATGAAAGCCGAACTGCCGCCGATGCTGGCGCAGGGCAGCGGCGCGATCGTCAATATCGCCTCGGTCGCCGGCCTGATCGGCGCGCCAAAAGCGGCTGACTATTCGGCCAGCAAACATGCCGTGGTCGGCATCACCAAATCGGCGGCGCTGGATTACGCCAAGAGCGGCATCCGCGTCAACGCCGTCTGCCCGGCCTATACCGACACCGCTATGGTGCAAGGCGCCATCGCCGGAAATCCCGTCATGGCGTCAATCATGACGCGCGCGATTCCCATGGGACGGCTGGGCCACGCGGAAGAAATCGCCGAAGCCGTTGTCTGGCTCTGCTCGGACGCTTCTTCGTTCGTCACCGGACATGCGCTGGTTCTGGATGGCGGCTTGGTAGCGATGTAGGATTGCCGCGTCTGTTGATAAAGTATGGCTGGGTCATACTTGCGGAGCATAGAAAATCATGGTTATCGTTTTGCATCGTCAACGATATGGATTTGATGTCCGCATTTACATAAAGGACCATTCGCCCGCTCATGCGCATGTTTGGAAGGGCGGCAAGAACCTCCGATCAATCTGAAGACACTTGAGGTCAGTCTCTATTAGGGCTACAACACGCGGTAAATCCGAGCGATTCGCAAACTAGTAAGTGATAATCAAGACTTGCTACTTGAAGTATGGCACATGGTACACGAGCGGGGAGAGAGTCCGAGTTAGAGATGGCAGACGACAGTAACTTGTATCTTGAGCCAGTCATCCATGACACGCGCAATGAACCTCAGGCTGTCAGATTTACCGATACGCATGTCATGATTGACTTGGCCGATGGCAGGATCATTGGCGTGCCATTGCGGTTTTTCCCCTTGCTGGAATCCGCCAGCGACGAGGAACGACACAATTACCAGCTGGGCGGTCTTGAGATCTACTGGGAAGACATTGACGACGGTATTGACTTGACCGCCATGTTGTCGGGTCTCTACTTGGAAACATCACAAGCGTATAAAGACAAGCTCCAAAAGCTGATTGCTGAGCGCAAAGCCGTAGCCGCCGCTACTTAACCAACCCCGCCCGCCGCATGTCCGACAGAATCAACCGCTCCCACGGCCGGTCGGTCTCCAGCGGGAAATAGTGCGCGCCGCGGCGCAAACACTCGTCGCGCAGCTCCCGCCGCCAAGCCGCCAGCCGCTGCTGATAAATGCCCAGCATGGCGCCATCTACGGTCACCTCTTGCTGCAGCTCCGTCTCCACATCCACCAGGCTCAGATCGCCGGCTACCGGCGGCTGCACTTCTTCCGGCGCCAGCACATGCACAAAAGCCACCTCATGCCCGCGGCTCAGCAAGGCGTTCAGCCCGTCCAGATAGCCGCCGTCGCGCGAGAACATGTCGCTGACCACAAGCGTCAATCCCGGGCGCCGCGCACGCAGCGCATAATCCTCCAGCGCCGCATTTAAGTCGGTGATGCTGTCGGCGGCCAGATCGCGGATGAATCGCAGCAGCGCGAAACTGTGGCCACGCCCACGCGCCGGACCAAAAGTCGCGGACTGACGGTCGTTGATGGCCGTCACGGTCAGGCGGTCGCCGCTTGTCAGCGAGACGTAGGCCAGCCCAGCCACGACCCGTTTGGCGTAGAGCAGCTTGTGCTGGTCAGGCTCGCCTTCCGGCGGGAAGTCCATACTGGCGGAGACGTCGAGGATCAGATGCACCGCCAGGTCTTCTTCGTCTTCCAGCAGCTTGATATACGGTCGTTCCAACCGGGCGTAGATATTCCAGTCCAGTTGGCGCAGGTCATCGCCGGCGACATAGTTGCGGTAATCGGCGAATTCCACGCTGGCGCCGCGTTTAATCGAACGCCGGTCGCCTTTAATCGCGCCGGCGCGCACCTTGCCCGCCACCAGCATCAGGGGTTCCAGTCGGCCGCGAATCGCCTCCGGCAAAAGCGCTGGCGTACTCTGCTCTTGCGCCACCCTCAGTCAACCCTTTCGTCAGCGTCGCTGTCGTCCGCTTCCTCGTCGTCCACGTCTTCATCGTCCGAATCCGCGTCTTCATCATCATCTTCTTCGTCTTCTTCAAACTCGAATTCCAGCAGCGACACATGTCGCCCGCGGAACATCTCCTCGCGCTCAACGAAGCCCAGTTTATTGAACAGACTCCTCGCAGCCTCATTCTCCGTCCGATAGCGCGCGATGACCATCTCGCTATTTTCGAAGTCGTGAACCATATCAATGAGCATGTCGGCCACGGCATAGCCGACGCCCTGCCCTTGATAATCGCGGTCGATGGTCAAGCGGTCGATGATCCACTGGCTCGGATTCTCAGCATGGATCAGCATGACGAAACCCAGCTGTTGGCCCTGCCTTTGAATCACATAGGTCGTGACCGCTGGATGGCGCGTCTGCAAATAGGTGATTAGCGCGTTCCTGGTGAAACGCCGCTGCTCCGGCTTGACGCGCACCGCAGTCAGCGCCATGAATTCGCGCAGACCTGTGATCTCTTTGAGTTCAATATCGCTCATTGACCGCGCGTTTCCCTTCATCCCTTGATACGTCCGCCCCTGCGCCGCGCATACATGGCTTGTCCAGTACAGACACTCGTACAGAAAGCAAACTCAGATAATCCGATAACTGTTCCCACTGTGGTTCGATTCTTTGGCATCGCCAAACATAAGCGCCAAATTCGCTCAGATTTGCTCCCCCTCTCCGATGATTCGGAGAGGGGGCCGGGGGGTGAGGTAGAAAAAGCGCCCCGGCGCCGCGCCTACAAAATGATATACCAGCGATATTCCGATAGCAATGAGACGATTGGCGCCATCCCGCGATACTGGACAGACTGTCCCATGTCAATTATAATTTCCTAAGCTCTATGTAATTGCTAGATTATCACTGGCGAGGGAGAGGGATGACCGAACGCAAGCAATTGACCACGGCGCATGGCAGCCCCATCGGCGACAACCAGAACTCGCTGACGGCCGGTCCGCGCGGGCCGCTGCTGATGCAGGACTACCAACTCCTGGAGAAAATGGCTACATTTAACCGTGAGCGCGTGCCGGAACGGGTCGTGCACGCCAAGGGCTCCGGCGCCTACGGCATATTCACCGTAACCAATGACGTCACGCAATACACCAAAGCCAGCGTCTTCTCCGACATCGGCAAGCAAACCGAGTGCCTTCTGCGCTTTTCGACCGTGGCGGGCGAGCGCGGCGCCGCCGATGCCGAGCGCGACGTGCGCGGTTTCGCCGTCAAGTTCTATACCGACGAAGGCAACTGGGACCTGGTCGGAAACAATACGCCGGTCTTCTTCGTCCGCGACCCCTACAAATTCGGCGACTTCATCCACACGCAAAAGCGCGATCCCAAGACCAATATGCGCTCCAGCACCGCCATGTGGGACTTTTGGTCCCTATCGCCCGAAAGCCTGCATCAAGTCACCATCCTGATGAGCGACCGCGGTTTGCCCCAGGGCTATCGTTTCGTCAACGGCTACAGCAGCCATACCTACAGCTTCATCAACGCCGACGACGAGCGCTTCTGGATCAAATTCCACTTCAAGACCATGCAAGGCATCAAGACCTGGACCAATGCCGAAGCCGCCGCCATCGTCGGCGCCGACCGCGAAAGCTCCCAGCGCGATCTCTTTGACGCCATCGAAAGCGGCGACTACCCGAAGTGGCGCGTCTGCGTCCAGGTCATGCCCGAAGAAGACGCGGATGCCTACCACGTCAATCCCTTCGACCTGACCAAAGTCTGGCCCCACGGCGATTACCCCTTGATTGAAATCGGCATCATGGAGCTCAACCGCAACCCGGAGAATTACTTCGCCGATATCGAACAAGCCGCCTTCGAGCCATCGAACATCGTGCCCGGCATCGGCTTCTCGCCCGACAAAATGCTCCAGGCGCGCATCATGTCCTACGCCGACGCCCATCGCTATCGCATCGGCGTCAACTACGCCAGCCTGCCCGCCAACCGCGCCCAGTGCCCGATTCACACCTATCACCGCGACGGCCAGCTGCGCTTCGATGGCAACTACGGCGACGCGCCCAACTATGAGCCCAACAGCATGGGCGGGCCCAGCGAAAGCGCCCAATTCAACGAGCCGCCGCTCAAAGTCTCCGGCGCTGCCGACCGTTACGATCACCGCGACGGCAACGACGACTATACGCAACCGGGCAACCTCTTCCGCTTGATGAGCGCGGCCCAGCGAGCCCAGCTCTTCGCCAATATCGCCGAGGCAATGGACAACGTGCCCGAGCGCATCAAAGCCCGCCAGCTTGCGCATTTCTACCGCGCCGACCCGGCTTACGCTCGCGGCGTCGCCGAAAAACTTGCCCTGGATATCAAGCCGATCGCGGCTCTCGCGCGGCTGTCGCTGAGCGAATTGATCGACAGCACCAGCGAAGAAAACTACGCCGGCCAACAGGTCGCAGCGCGTCCAGCAGCGGCCGGCGCCTGAATGACCGCGTCCCTGGAGTGATTACGAAACAGTCGAAACGCTGTAGGGGCGAGCGGACCGCTGTGTCTACGCGCGGCACTGGCTCGCCCGCGCTCGACCAAGGCTTGATGTCGCTCTTCGCATGACTAACTTGGATCTACTGACTTAACGCATCTTTCACAATCTCCACAGGGTGCCGCGCCTGGAAGCCGGCGTCCTGAATCTGCGCCCGACACGATGCGCCGGGCGCAGCGATGATGGCATCGGCATTTTCGCGAACTGCCGGCAGCAGACGGTCTTCGGCGATCTTCATGCTCAGCTCATAGTGCTCATAGCCGAAGCTGCCCGCCACGCCACAGCAGCCGGTATTCATCTCGCGCGCGTCAGCGCCCGGGATCGCCCGCAGCAAGCGCAGCGAATCCCCCGTGCCCCAAAGCGCTTTCTGATGGCAGTGGCCGTGCAACAATATCGGCTGAGAATCTCGCTTCCAGGCGAGCGAATCGCCGCGCGACTCCAGCGCGTCGGCGAAATACGCTTCGGCGCTGACGCAGCGCTCGGCCACGGCTTGAGCTGCCGCCTGGTCGTCCCGCTCCACCAGCGTCAGGTAGTCATCGCTGAAAGCGCTCAGGCAACTCGGCTCCAGGAACACCAGCGGAACTTGCGCCCCGTGCAGAGCCAGCACGTTGGCGCGCGCCATTTTCTTGGCGCTGTCCAGCAGACCCTTGCTGATCGCCGGGCGGCCGCAGCAGCCTTCGCCCGGCAAACGCTGTACATTCACGCGCAGCCCGAGCCGCTCCGCCAGCGCCAACGCCGCATGCCCGACTTCCGGGTGATTCCACTCGGTGAATGTATCGACGACCAGCACGGCGTCGGGCGCAGCATATTGCGGGTAGCGTCCCGCGCTGAACCGCCGAGCGGCGAACTTCGGAAGCGGCCGCTCAGTCGGAATGCCCAGCAAGCCCGCGCCCCACTTGCCCGGCGCGCTGTTCAGCAACCGATTGCTGAGCCGCGGCAGCCGGCCCGCCACGCGATTGATCCGGTGAATATTGCCGAACACGCGCGTGGCTATGTCGATTCCGTGCCGGTCGTGCCAGGTGGCCAGGAACTCGCTCTTCAGTTTGGCGACATCGACGGACGACGGACATTCGCTGGCGCAAGCCTTGCAGCCCAGGCAAAGGTCCAGCACCGCCTTCAAGGACGGATCGCCCAGATCGTCAGGCAGCGCGCCGCTGATCGCCGCCCGCAGCGCATTGGCGCGCCCGCGCGTCGAATGCGCCTCGTCCAGCGTCGCGTGGTACGACGGACACATCACGCCCTCGCCCTCTTTGCGGCAAACGCCTGCGCCATTGCACATCTCGACTGCGCCGGCGAAGCCATTGTCCGCCGTCCAATCGTAGCGCGTGCTCAAATTGATAACCTCGTAATCCGGGGAATATCGCATGATCTCGGCGCTGTCCATCGGCGGCGAGTCAATGATCTTGCCCGGATTCATCATATTGTCCGGGTCGAAGGCGCGCTTGACCGCCCGAAACGCGTCCATCAATTCGGGCCCAAAGAGATATTCGCTGAACTCGCCCCGCACCAGACCCTGGCCATGCTCGCCGGTGATTGTGCCTTGATACTTCCGGACCGTCCGCGCCACGGCATCGGCGATCGCGCGATACTGCTCGCGCCCACGTAGCGACTTGAGGTTGATCAGCGGGCGGATATGCAAGCAGCCGGCGCTGGCGTGCGCGTAAATAGCGTAGGTCGTGTCATTGTCGTAGATGATGCGCTCGACATCGCTGATGTAGTCGGCCAGGTTCTCCACAGGCACCGCGCCGTCTTCGATGAAGGAGACCGGTTTGGCTTCGCTGCGCTCGCTCATCATGAGACCCAGCCCGGCTTTGCGCACGGTCCAGACATCGTCCTGCTGCGCCGCCGTCTCGGCTACAGTGACCGCGCCGCGGAATCCCAGCCGCAGCAGATGCGCCCGTAAGTCCTTGACCTTTGCGCTCAACTCCCTCGCCGAGCCGACGAACTCAATCACAAGGATCGCTGCTGGATCGCCATCGACGAATGTCAGCCGGTCGCGATAACCGGCGGCCGCGCGCGTCTTGTCAAGCAAGAATCTGTCCATCAATTCAATTGCGGCCGGCTCAAGCTCCAGGATGCGCGGCGTTGCTTCCAGCGCGGCGCGCAGCGTATCAAAATGCGCCAGCGCCAGCCGTTTATGCTCAATCTTCGGGCGCTCCACCAGCTGTAACTCCGCCCGTACGACAGTCGCCAGCGTGCCTTCCGAGCCGCAGAGCAGCCAGTTCAAATTCACATCGTCCGGATCAATTTTGTCCAGCGCGTAACCGGCCACCGTGCGCCAGGTCTTGGGATAGCGCGCGCGAATCTGCGGCGCGCGCCCCGCGGCCAGATCGCCGACGATGCGGCGAACGCGGTCCAGTGCGACGGTCGACTGATCCAGCCAGACCAGATCGCCCGCGGCCGTCACCACCTGCAAGCGCGCCACGTGATCAGCGGTCATGCCGTAACGAATGCTGTGCGCGCCGGTAGCATTATTGCCGATGACGCCGCCGATTGCCGCGCGCTCGGCGCTGGCCGGGTCGGGTCCAAACATCAAGTCCAGCGGGGCCAGTTGCGCGTTCAACGAGCCCAGTATCAGACCCGGCTCGACATCAACCGTGCGCGCCTCGGCATTGACGCCCCGAAGCCGGCGCATGTGACGGGTAAAATCCATGATGATCGCTTCGCCCACCGCCTGCCCGGCCAAGGCGCTGCCGCCCCCGCGCGGCAAGACCGGCACGCCATGCTTCCGTGCTATCTCATGCGCGGCAACGACATCATCGGCATCGCGCGGAAAGGTCACCGCCAACGGCATGATCTGATAATTGCTGGCGTCCGTGCTGTAGAGCAAGCGTGTCATGCGGTCGGCCGCAGCCTGATCGCGCCCCATTGCAGCTTGGAGATCGTGCAGTATTTCGTCAATCTGCATGGCTGCGCCTTCGCGCTCGGCTCATCACAACGGGACAGATTGTAGCGGTTTTGGCGCGAGAATCACATACACTCCAAATCGCGTCATATGCGCCAAGTGTAGGGGCGACCTATCAGGTCGCCCGAGTCAACGTTCCAACCGCAATGTGCGACCCGCCGGGTCGCCCCTACAAGGCTTGATTGGCATTACGAGACCGGCATGAAAATGTAGCAAAATTCTGCGTGACGGGTCGCGGAAACGAGATAATATCTCCATCTGTGTAACGTTTCGCACTTTGCGACGCTCCCCCTCTCCCCTTGTGGGAGAGGGGGCTGGGGGGTGAGGGGTAGAATAGCGGGCATTTTTCGCTAATACCGATCAAGCATAACTGATTTCGCCTGATAGGGGTTGCTGCCGGAACTACACCCGGCTCAAATCCACCTTCAGCGCGCGCAGCTGCGCGATGCAAGCCCGCACCGCCTCATCAGTCGCCGACAAGAGCGGCGCGCGCACGCCACCCACCGGCAGACCGCGCGCCGCCATGATGCCCTTGACGATCGGCAGCCACCCGCCGCTCGCGACCACCGCGCTTACGGCCTGCTGCTGTTGCTGCAACTGCCGCGCTCCCTGCCAGTCGCCCGCGTGGAATGCGTCATAAATGCCCGTGATGATCTCGGGAATATAGTTGAGACTGCCGGAGACCGTCGCGTCCAGGCCCATCGACAAGCCGGCCAGGATCAGACCGTCAGGCCCGATGCAGGTGTTGAAGCGCCCACCCTGCAAGTGATTGGTCGCGAACATGGCGTCCAGATCGCCGCTGCTGTCCTTCAACCCGACGCAATTCTCGTAACGCCGCGCCAGACGGGTCACCAGCGCCGCCGACAAACTGTTCCCCGCCATCGCCGGCAGATTATACAAGTAGATCGGAAAGTCGGGCGCGGCTTCGTAGATCGCGCCGTAGTGCGCTTCGAGCGCCCCGTCGTCCAGCGGGAAATACCAAGGCGTGATGACCGACGCCGCATCGGCGCCGACCGCCTGCGCGTGGCGCGTCAGCTCAATGGTTTCGCCGGTGCTGATTGCGCCAGTGTGGATGATGACCGGCACGCGCCCGGCCACCGCTTCGACCGTCACGGCGGCGACGGCTTTGCGCTCCGCAATTGCGAATAGCGGGCCCTCGCCCGTTGTCCCCAGCGGATAGATGCCGGCCACGCCTCTGTCGATGAGCCAATCAACCAGTGGGCGAATCGCGTCTGGATTGATGGCGCCGTCACGCTTGAGCGGGGTTACGGTCGGGCAGATGACGCCGTGGATGGGCCGGTAAGTCATTGAGCTGTCGACCCGCTCTCGGAGCTCTCTTCACCTGCCGGCTCTGAGACCGGTTCTGGCGCCGGCGGTTCCACACCCCGCCGCGGCGGATAAACACCCAAGCGACCTTCGATATTGGCGAGCCGCTCGCGAATGTCAATGAGATGCATGGTCATGTCGTAGGCGCGCTGGTCATTCTTGCGATCCAACTGCTCGATGCGCGCGTCTTGCGCGTCGAATCTGTCGTCTATCGCCGCGAATCTGTCGTCTATCGCCGCGAATCTGTCGTCTATCGCCTTAAACTTGGTATCCTGCGCCTCAAATCTGGCATCCTGCGCCTCGAATTTGGTATCAATGTACCGGTAAATCTCTTTACTTTTCTCGTCCAGCGCGTCTCGTATTTCCTGACGCGTCTCCTTGCGCATTTCAACCCGCGACTGGATTATCCAATATCGTGTCAAAAGCGGCACGGCGACCAGCAGCACTACATCGGAAATGCCGTTGCCAGACAACTCTTTTATCAGACCCAGTAGATCCATCGATCGTCTTCCCGCGGCGAACTTCAATTCACAAGCTGATTATACCATCTCGCGGCGCCCTGCTGCCAACACCTGACGCTGCGGCAACCAGCCGCGAGCGAGTTTTTTGCTAAATTGGACGATTGCGTTATAGTATACTGTGGGATTGTAGTCATCCCCACTCACGCTCCCGGCCATCTGGCTAATCCGAACGCTTGGCCGATTGTGAAGCAAGCTCCGCGTCGATTGGTATTGGAGGAGCGGCAGACAAGCGCCTAAGCGACGCCTAATGAAGCCGCTTCAACGCCCAAAGGAGCCCTGTTTCATTTTTCACTGGCAAGTCTTGGAGCGTGCAACGTAACGCTTGCCAACAGAATCACATGTTTGTCGACCGCAAGCGATTAGTTCCGAGGAAAGGTTGCCTATCTGAAACATTCATCTCCGCAGGAAATCGTCAACCAAATTCATTGTCTCAATCTGGAGGAAAAACAATGTCAATGAAAGCTAAATTGTTTCGCGCGCTGCTAGTGTTGTGCAGCCTCTTGGTTATGATCGGCGGCGCCAGCGCGCAAGACGCGATCACGCTGCAATTCTTCTATCCGGTGGGCGTGGCCGGCCCGCTCGCCCAAGCCATCGACAGCTACGTGGGCGAGTTCAACGCGACGCACGACCACATTCAAGTTGAACCAGTGTTCACCGGCGGTTACTCCGAAAACATGGCGCGCGCCACCGCCGCGATCCTCTCGGGACAACCGCCTGATGTCGCGATTCTGCTCGGAATCGACATCTATACCCTGATCCAACTGGAGGGCATCATCCCGCTGGATGACTACATCGCCTCCGAAAACGGCCTGGACATTGACGATTTCTTCGACGCCTTTATGGCCAACAACATCGCCGATGGCCAAGTATGGAGCATTCCCTGGCAGCGCTCTACGCCGATTCTCTATTACAACAAGGACGCCTTCGCCGAAGTGGGCCTGAACCCGGAGACGCCTCCGGCGACCTGGGACGAACTCATCGAAGCCGGCAAGCAGCTCGTCGTTCGCGATGGCGACAATGTGACGCGCTGGGGCGTTGAAGTGCCAACGTCCTTCTGGATCTTCGCCAACTTCGCGATTCAGGCCGGGCAGCATATCGGCTCCCTGGGCGACGATCCCTGCGCGGTCTATCTGGACACTCCCGAAGCGATAGAAGCGCTTGCCTTCCTGCGCACACTGCAGGAGGAAGGCATCATGCCAGACGGCGCCAACGCCTGGGGTACCGCGCCAGCCGACTTCATTGCCGGCGCCGCAGCGATGATCTATCACTCAACCGGAAGCCTCAGCACGCTCTTGGCAAATTCGCCCTTTGAAGTCGGCACGGCCTTCATGCCCGCCGGCGAGGCCGGTTACGGCGCCAACGTCGGCGGCGGCAACTACTACATCATGAAGGACATCGCGCCCGAACGCCAAGACGCCGCCTGGGAATTCATCCGCTGGATGGTGCGCCCCGAGCAAATCGGCCAGTGGGGCATCGACAGCGGCTATGTCGCGCCGCGTAACGCCGCCTGGGAAGTCGACCCGCTGATGAGCTATGCGGCCGACACTCCGCAAGCGTCCACCGCCCGCTACCAGCTTGAGTACGCCGTCAAGGAATTCCCGGCAACATACGGCGGCCAGGAAATCCAGGTCATAACCACCCAGGCGATTGAAGCGGTCAATACCGGCGAACAGTCGCCAGAAGAAGCATTGGCCATAGCCCAAGAGCGCGCCAACGAAGTGCTGATCCAGAACGGCTGCGAACTGTAGACTTGCGCGCGGCGAGAATGCCGCTCCCGCAAAACGCCTTGCCCCGCGCAGTGACTAGCTCCCCCTCCCTGATTTATCGGGGAGGGGGCCGGGGGGTGGGGTTGGCAGGCTGAATCGAATGCCAAATCAGTTACACACGCAGAATGAGGGTGTCGAGGCGAACTTAAGCTTGCCTCGCTCCCTCGCCTTGCCCGCTGTATTGCGTTCCGGCGGCGCCGTCGCCTATCTGTTCCTCCTGCCCTCACTTGTCTTCCTGGCTGTGTTCACGCTCTGGCCCATCCTATCGGTAATCCGGAGCAGCTTCTACGCGCGGCGAGGGCGCAGCCAGATCTTCGTCGGAACGGACAACTTCGAACGCATCTTCAGCGACCCTTTCAGCCAGCAAGTCATTCTGAATACACTCGGCTACGTCACGCTGAGCCTGCTGATGTCCGTATTTGGCGGGCTGATGCTGGCGATCCTCATGAACCAGGGCCTGAAGAATATCGGTTTCTTCCGCTTTCCATTCATGGCGACTATCGCCCTGCCCATGGTCAGCGTCGCCTCCGTCTGGCTCTTCATGTACAGTCCGCGCGTGGGCCTGCTAAACGATATCCTTGGCGGCTTGGGCCTTCCGCGCTCAAATTGGCTCAGTGATCCTGACCTAGCGCTGGCGGGCTTATTTGTCGTCTATTTGTGGAAGCAACTGGGTTACTTCGCCCTGTTTTATCTGGCGGCGCTGCAATCACTGCCGGACGACGTGCTGGAAGCCGCCACGCTGGATGGCGTCACTTTCTGGCAAAAGCTGCGCCATATCATCTGGCCCCTCGTTTCGCCTACTACTTATTTCGTAACAACTATCGGCGTACTCAACTCGCTGCAACAAGTTGATCATGTATTTGTGCTGACACAAGGCGGACCCAACAACGCCTCCAGTCTCGCTCTCTATTATGTATATGAACAAGGCTTTAAGTGGTTCAACACCGGCATCGCCTCAGCCATGACCGTCGTCCTGCTGGCGGTGCTGCTGACCATGGCCATCCTGCAATTCGTCTACCTGGAGCGCCGCGTGCATTATGACTGAGTCAATCGCGGGAAATCGCCACATGACCGCCAAGCGCTACACCTGGCGGGAGATCCTGCCGATTCTGGCGCTGGCGCTCTTCGGCCTCGTCTGGATGGTGCCGCTGTTCTGGACACTGCTGGCCGCCTTCGTGCCCACCACCCAGCTCCTGAACGGCTCGCCCCTGGACTGGCTTCAGAATCTGCACCTGGGCGCCTTCGCCGAAGCCTGGGATGTCGCGCCCTTCCCGCGCTTTTATCTCAATACCGTCATCTGGGTCTTCGGCCTGCTGGCGCTGCAGCTGGTCACGGTCTCATTGGCGGGCTTCGCCCTGGCGCGCCTGGACTTCCGCGGCAAAGACCAAATCTTCTTCCTCTTCCTCACACAGCTGATGGTGCCGGCCACCGTGCTCATCCTGCCCAACTATCAGACCCTCGTGACCCTCGGCTGGCTAGACTCCTACCAAGGCATGATGGCGCCCTATATCGCCTCGGCCTTTGGCACATTCCTCATGCGCCAGGCTTTCAAGCAAGTGCCCAAAGAACTGGAAGAAGCCGCGCGCAGCGATGGCGCCAGCTGGCTGCAAGTACTCTGGCACGTCTTCCTGCCAGTCACGCGCGCGCCCCTGCTGGCATTCAGCATCGTCTCCGTCACATACCACTGGAACGAATTCCTCTGGCCCCTGCTGATCACCAGCAGCGTAGAGACGCGCCCGCTGACGGTCGGGCTGGCGCTGCTCGTCCAGTCCTCCGAGATCGGCGCGCAGTGGGACCTGCTCTCCGCCGGCACGCTGATCGTCGCCGTGCCCGTCATCGTGCTGCTCGCGCTGGTGCAGAAGCAATTCACCAACAGCTTCCTCAGCTCGGGGATTAAGTAGCGCTACAGGAGTTTGCCGTCTCCTGTAACGCGCATGCCATACAAAAAGAGCTACGCTATGCAAGCTTTGTCGATCTGCTAAGCATTAGTTGAATCCAGGCGGTTATGACTTTAGGCATCGATTGGTATGCAAATCCAATCACATCATTTAGCACCAGAAGCCCCCGACTTCAATCGAGTATGTACCCTGTGAATCAATGACAAATGCGAAGGTTTTCCTTCGTGACGGGTTCAATTCCCTTGCGACTGCGGTGTAAACGCCAGGTGCAATATCCGCCGTACCTTCATAGCGTTGATGATACTCTCGCGAGCTACCAGAACCCTGGCGCCTTGTACCAGACACGCTCAGCTTCTTTCCTTGCGAATCATGTAGGTCCACCCTATACCAGTCATAGGTATCCCGGTGGTATATGACCTCCACACCGTAGCCACGACCTCGTCGCAAGTCTAACTTGATGTTGCAATACCCTGGTAGGCGATCGTCCCAAGATGTATCTCGTTCCAATACGTAATCGTATGACGGTACATACAGTTGAGCGCCTTCAATCGAATCCGCATGGACTTCGTACTTGTGTCCATCAATACTGATGGTACCGATAGCCTCAACTCGAAAACGGACCTCTTTTGATCTGTAGCGCATTGCACTGGAAAAGTCGATTGACGTTCCGCGTGTAGTTCTACTCTCGCCTTTGGTGCCATTAGGATTTAACACCGTAACCTTGTAGTTTAGGGAAGACCTATCGTCTGGCTGTCCTGGGGACCATTTGGAATTGGTCCATTCTACGCGCAATCCTCCTAGAGCCGTGAAAGCAGAGCGCAAATTGCTCGCTGGCAGAATCTCGTACGCTAGTCTGGGATGTGACGCCGGTAAACGCGTAGGAGTTGCAGTTGGTGTAAACGTGGCTGTCGGCGTATTTGTCGCAGTGGGAGTATTGGTCTTAGTTGCAGTAGCAGTCGCCGTAGCAGTCGGTGTACTTGTCGGAGTCGATGTGGGCCGGACCCATCTGTATGAAGCTATCTCGGACATCACTTCGTATTCATGATGGCCAATAATGACCTCGCCAACGGCCCTTACGGTAAACTTGACTTCCTGGCTTTCGTCTACACCAAGATTCGCAAGAGAACGGCTGTTTCCGGCTTCGCGAACAATACCTTCAACGCGATCCGGCAGCACCATACGCAAATCATACTGTATAGGGCCTCCATCATATTTGACGCGGTCGATCCAGTTAGACTCTTCCCACATGATCGTACCGACATCCGACTCAACATCGTAACTGAACGAGAGATTAGTAGGAGCCGAGATCAGACCGTCCAGATGCTCGGAATCATCGGGCAGCCTTGTTGGCGTATTGGTGGGCGTGCTGGTCGCAGTCGCGGTTGGCGTGTTTGTAGGGGTATCGGTTGGCGTGTAAGTTGGCGTAAAAGTTGGAGTATCGGTAGACGTGCTAGTCGAAGTCGCAGTTGGCGTGTTCGTAGCAGTATTAGTTGGCGTGTTCGTCGGAGTAGATGTAGGCGTATCTGTCGGAGTGTTTGTAGGTGTAGAAGTCGGTCTGATCCAACTGTACTCGGCCACTTCAGACTGGAATTCGTAAGTGTATTGTCCGATTCGTATCGTACCAAGGGCAACAACTGATAGCTTTAGATTCTGACCTTCATCGGTATCGAGCCTGCTAAACGTGTGGCGATTCCCAGACGCATTGTACGGGCCAAACGTACGATCTCTCTTCGCTAGTAAAACTCCGTATGTGATCCCGCTAGATCCGGGTGGTTTCGAAGGCACCCAATTGGACCTGTCCCAACTGAGCGTCCCTCCGTCGGTGCGCGCACGATATGCAAGCGAGAGATTCTCAGGTTTTGAAATTACAAACGATAATCTCGGGTCATTCTTGGGCAACCGCGCTGGCGTTGCCGTGTTTGTAGGCGTGTTAGTAGGCGTCAATGTTGGCGTAGAGGTCGGAGTATTGGTCGCGGTAGAAGTAAATGTAGCGGTCGGGGTAGCCGCAGGCACAATCCAAGTGAACTCGGCTTCCTCGGACTCAAAGTAGTAGTGGTGTTCTCCTATACGTAGGCTTCCCTCAGCCTTGACAGTAAACTTGAGACTTTGCCCTAAGTACGCTACTATACTGTCTATCGTGTGCGACTCGTCTCTTGAGGAGAATGAAGTAATTCGGGTATTATCAGTCGTAAACACGGACACTTCATAGACTACACTGGGATTTGGTGGGGCATCAGGTCTCCACTCAGATCCTCTCCACTGCAATTCTAAAGCTTGACTTACTTCATTGAAAGAAAATGTTAGATCGCGTGGAGCGGTAAGCGAGTATGCCAGCCTCGAACTCGTTTGAGGAAGCCGCGAGTTGGTCAACAATGCAATGGTTTCAGCCACGCGATTTGTCAAAGGTTCAAACCCTGCGCCCAATACGATTGCCACAACGACAATAAGGAAAAGTGATATAAATCTCACAAGCCGAACAATCGAGTTGGATTGCCTGACCGGCATAATCGGTTGCGTTTCACTCGGTTTCGACTTTTCAGGCATCTTACGTCCGTACATACTAAATTGGTGCGTATGAATGTATCATAGCGCGGCTTGTATCGCAACTTTTTCGAGCAGCGGAATCAAGCGTCTGAATTACTTACGTGCTCATACCCGTGGCTTCACATGAACTATCAGATCCGCGGTGGTAAACCCGCGACCATCCACTCACCCATCCCAGCCCCATCAATGCTAACCTCCCCTCAGACCGCCGCTTAACAAACGCATACCGACCGCCCGCTTATGGCGAAAAAAACACTTCGCCTTGCGTCAATTCCGCCACAAATCCCAGATTTTCGCCATAAACGCCCAAACCTCCGCCATATACCGCGCAGCCACCGCCACTTGACAACCACAATTCCCATTTGCGCC
>VXLV01000048.1 GCA_009841405.1 Chloroflexota bacterium
GGGGAAAGGAAGCGCGTGTCAGCCAATTCACCACTCCCAGAAGTCGCGCGGCGACGGCTGGTCCGCGGGCCGCATTCAGGCGGGCAGCCACAGGTCCAGAAAGGCCAGGCCGTCGAGCCATTCGCCCTGCCCTACGATCTCCCAATGCAGATGGGCGCCGCTGCTGCGGCCAGTATTGCCGGCGCTGCCGATGACTTGCCCGCCGGCGACGCGCTGGCCCACCGCCACCTGAATCTCGGACAGGTGGGCATAGCCCGAATAGATGCCGAGGCCGTGGTCGATGAAGACTGCATTACCGCGGATTTCCAGCGGTCCGGCGAATGCCACGACGCCAGCCGCAACCGCGCGAATCGGCGCGCCGGCCGGCGCGTTCTGATCCCAGCCGGTGTGCCGCGTTTCGCGCCCGCCGTTCATCGTGCGATACACGCCGAAGGGAGTCGCCAGCGCTTGGTCGCTGGGCAGCGCGAAGCCGGTTCTGTCCCAGAGCGGCTCGCTTGTGTAGCCGGCGGTGATTTCGGCGAGCCGCTCGAATTCGGCCGTTTCGACGCGCGGGTCGGCCAGGTGGCGGCGGTCGGGCGGCAGCACGAGGTCTTGCGTTATGTATCCGGCAGGGTCAATGCGTAGATCGCGGGTGAAGCTGAGCGTTTCGCGTTCGCGCTCGACTTGTGCGCCGAGCGTGTAGATGCCCGGCCTGGCGTTCATATCGACCAGCAGCAGGGCGAACCAGTCGGCGCCGTCGCGGGTGAAGAAGGGCCGGCGGTCGCCGCGGAATGTATATGAAGCGCTGGCGATATCGGCGCCGCTGAGCCGCAGCAGGCCGCTGCCACCTTGCGTCAGCGCGCTGAAAAGGAGCTCAAGCCGCAGGCCGGCGTTGAACTGCACGGCAGACGGCAAGGGACGCGGGGCGGGCTGAAATGTCGGCGGCAGCTCGCTTTGCGCCGACGCGCCCATAGCCAGCAGACTGGCTAGCAGGAGGAGGATCAGTCGCGGTATA
Organism: Chloroflexota bacterium; assembly: GCA_009841405.1. Classification (GTDB taxonomy): domain Bacteria; phylum Chloroflexota; class Anaerolineae; order Aggregatilineales; family Phototrophicaceae; genus UBA6055. The sequence continues at coordinate 995 of VXLV01000048.1, forward strand.
CGCATAGCTTGATCGCGCCTTGGCCGGGATACGCTTGCCGAACTGGCATGTTTATACCACAGGCGTTCGTCAATCGAAATCTGATTGGCGCAAACAATCGACAATGAACTGTGCAGATGCATAGAGGCTACCAACCTGGTCGCCTGTCCCGGTCGTTGTCGGCGATTACGGGCGACTTAATAAGTCGCCCCTACGGAATTCGACGACGGCGAATATGCGAAACGGAATCACCCGGTCGCGCGCTAGGCGTCGCGCCGGGCGGCGGCGCGGATCTCGGCCAGATGGCCGGACTCGTGCGTATTGCAGGCTTGCACGGCTTCGAAGAGATTGAGTTCCTGAAAGAATGGCGTGCTGAAGCGCGCCTCCATGCGATCGGCCGGGAACGCCAGCACCAGGCCGCGCAGCTGTTTCCGTACACGTTGCCATTCGTCCAGCACCTGCCTCCAACTTTCCCCCGCGCGTTCCCGCCGGCGCAATTCATAGAGGGCTTCGACTGTGGCTTGCCCGCGCAAATCGACCTGGAAGGCCGCGCCGGCAATGGCATTTTGCATCGCCCGGATCATGTCGGCTTCCAGGGCGGTCAAGTGGATGATCAGATCGCGCAGGCGCCAGTCGGAGTCGGCGTAAATCTTCAGCTCCGGCGGCAGCGATTCGACGAGAGCGCGCGCTTCCGCCCGCCGCCGATCCAAGCCGGCGATGAGGTCGCGTTTGATCTGCGCGAGATTCTTCATACGGGAGTCCTGGCGCGCCTTTTATTCATCATAACGCAGAATGCGCCGGAAATGGCGGAATTGCTAGGATTTGAGCTATCCATGGGGCGCGTCGCCGGCTCGCCCGTGTTTACTTTGCGACGGGTGGGCGACTCACAGAGTCGCCCCTACAGACGGCGCCAGATTTGCGTCGTTGATGGGCGTGGTATACTCCGGCATTGCAATCAGCCGATGAGAAAGAGGGAGCCATGAGCGCAGCCGACAACCGACGCCTGCTGGATTATCTGCGGGGACATACCGACGACATGGTCGCCGATTTGAAGCGCTTTATCGCACTGGAATCGCCAACGTCATACAAGCCGGCGGTGGACGAATTGGGGCGCGCCCTGGTGGCGGAGTTGGCCGAGCTGGGCGGCGCGGTCGAGGTCATTCCGAAGTCGGCGGTCGGCGACGTTTTGCGCGCGCGCTGGAATCCGGGCCCGGGCGGCGTTGTCATTCTCAGCCACATGGACACGGTTTGGGACGTGGGCACGGTGGCGGAACGCCCGACGCGCATTGAAGGCGATCGCATTTACGGCGTGGGTTCGATGGACATGAAAGGCGGCATTGTGATTGCGCTCTGGGCGCTGCGGGCCTTGCGCGCGCTGGAGCTCTTCCCGCGGCAGCCGATCAGCTATCTGCTCAATTCGGACGAAGAGACCGGCAGCCTGAATTCGGCCCGCGAGATCAAAGAAGAGGCGCTGTCGCACAAGGTCGTCTTCGTCACCGAGCCGCCCCAGGACGGCGCGTACAAAACGCAGCGCAAGGGCGTCAGCCATTATACGATCACAGCCAAGGGGCGGGCGGCGCATTCGGGCGCGGACCACGCCAGCGGCGTCAACGCGATTGAAGAGATCGCCCATCAAGTGCTGGCTGTGGAAGCGATGACCGATTACGAGATCGGCACCACCGCCAATGTCGGCGTCATCAGCGGCGGCACGCGCGCTAATGTCGTGCCGGCTGAGGCGCGGGTGGAGATCAACGTGCGCGCCTGGACCAAGGTCAATCAGCAGGCGATCCACGAGCGGATGACGAGCCTGCAAGCGGTGAACCCCAAAGCGGAGATTCTGGTGGAAGGCGGTGTGGGCGTCCCGCCATTTGAGCGCACGCCCGAGATCGCGGCGCTCTTCAAACGGGCGCAGACGCTGGCGGCCGAGATGGGCCTGGCGCTGGAGGAGGGGCGCACCGGCGGCGGGTCCGATGGCAACAAGACGGCGGCGCTGGGCGTGCCGACGCTGGACGGCATGGGCATCGTCGGCGAAGGCGGGCACGCGGTCACGGAATACGGCGAGATTTCGTCAATGCCGGAGCGGGCGGCGATCATGGCGGCGATGCTGCGGGAGCGGCTGTAGTGGGCGCGGGCAAGCGAACGCGAGGCGCGCGATGACAAATTCGCCGAGTGGCAAGCCGCTCACGGTTTCGGTGTTTATGGAGGTGACCTCCAGCCCGCGTACTTGGGAGGGGATGGGCATTCTGGAGCGCGAGATGAAGCTCCTTCGCGCGCTCTGCGACCGGGGCTTGCGCGTCAACTTGATATCGTATGGCGGGCAGGCGGAAAACGACATGCCGGCGTCTACGCGCGGGGGCGTCCGCGTCCTGTATAATTGGATGGGCTTGCACCCCCGCACGTACATGAAGCGCGTATTCCAGGTACATGCCCTGCCATTGCTGCGTTCGGATGTCCTGACTTCGTTTGACACCCACTCCATGCTGGCAATGCTTCGCGCCCACTGGGCCTGGTCAATCCCAATGGTGATGAATATGAGCTATTCGTGGCCCCTTGCCGCGCGAATCAACCCGACGGTCCCGCAGTCGCAGATCATTGAAGCGCAGGCTTACGAAGACGAAATGCTGACCAAAGCGGCTTGCGTAATCGTCGCCAATACCGATCTACTGCATACATTCGTCGACCGTGTGCCGGAAGCAGCAAGCAAGTCCCATGTCATGGCGCTTTATGTTGATCGCGACCTGTTCCGACCTATGGAGCGCGAAAAGCGCTACGATCTTATCTATGTCGGCAGGTTGGCGCGCATAAAGAATCTTGAGGCGATGCTTGAGGCGGTCGTGCGAACCAAGAAGACGATAGCCGTCATCGGCGGGGGCACGCCCGGCCCGGACGGCGAGGACATCGACCCGCAGTATACAGCGGGGCTCAAGCATCAATTCGGGGAGTACAAGGGCATACACTGGCTTGGGATGAAATCCAACGAAGAACTGCCCGCCTATATCAATCAGGCGCGCGCGCTGATGCTCTGTTCATTCAGCGAGGGCTTACCCCGCTCCATGCTGGAAGCGCTGGCTTGTGGCGTGCCCGTCATCGGCAGCAGGGTCGGCGGGATCGCCAGTACCTTGCGCCACGAAGCAACCGGTATTCTTTGCGAGACTGACGCGGAGAGTATCGCTGCCGCCATCGACACGGTTTTTTCTCAGCCGCTGCTGCTACAAGCGATGGGGGCGAATGCGCGCCAATATGCCTTGGCGAACCTGTCGCTGCCAGAGTACAGCCGGCGCAAGGTCGAGCTGCTCACCGACATTGCCCGACGCCACCCGGTCGACAGCGCCGCCAAACGCGTGGCCAGCTACATAATGCGAAAGCGCTAGCGGAAAGTTATAGCAGCGGCCGCTGGGGAGCGGCGCAGAAACGGAGCCCGCTGTCATGGCAACGATCGCCTTGGTCACAGGCGCCAATCGCGGCATGGGCAAAGAGGTTTGCCGGCAGCTGGCGCAGAGCAACTATCTGTTTTTGCTCGCGATTCGCGACTTGGACAAGGCGAAAGACGCGATGGTTTCTTCCGCGATGAGCAGCCGCTGGCGTGGTGAGCGATGCGGATTCTGAATTGGAATACGCAATGGCTTGGCCCACGCAGTCGCGGCGGACGATATCAAGCCGCTCGGGCACTGATCGCCGGGCATGAGGCGGATGTCGTCTGCCTGACCGAAGCGCGCGCGGAGCTGATGCCGAGCGGCGGGCAGACAATCATGAGCGAGCGATCAGGCGCGGGCGCAATCGAGAATTCTGGCGGACGCAAGGTCGTGCTGTGGAGCCGGCGCCGGTGGCGCAATGTCGACACGCTTGGCTCGCCTGAATTGCCCGAAGGGCGCTTTGTCCGCGCCGAGACAGAAGTCTCCGGGCAGACCTGGACGTTTGTGGGCAAATGCATTCCCTACCACGCCTATCGCACCGGCGAGGCGTGGATCCCGAATCGGCTGAAAGCTTGGGAAGGCGCCTGCCGCTACCTGGATGCGCTGCGCGAGGACGTGTTGCCCAAGCTCAGGAATCGCGAGCGCGTCGTCCTCCTGGGCGACTTCAACTTGCAGATTCCGCCCTTTGGCTATCCGCGTGCGGGCAGCGAAGTTGATCAGAAGCGGCGGGCGACATTCGGCGGCTGGCTGATCCCAACATCCGGCATTCATCGTGGCTTTATCGACCATGTCGCCATGTCGACAGACTTGCGGGTCGATTGCCTGCGTTTCATTAGCAAGATCGCGCCCGATGGTCAGCGCCTCAGCGACCACAATGGCGTTTGCCTTGATGTCGAGATAGTCATTCAGCCCAAAGCGCCCGCTTAAGAATCAGCCACAATAGTTTCTCTGTGCCCTCTGTGATCTCTGTGGTTAAATTCCCTGTTACAACTTCCGAAGATAAGGACCAGCCCCTATGAAATACGCGCCATTTGAAATCGAGCGTTTCTTCCGTCAGCATGAATTCAGCGCGCCCTACGGCATCAGCTCGTCGGATTGCGAGCCGCTGACGCTGCCGGAACTGCTAGCCTACGCCGGGCCGAAGCGACGCGAACAATTCGAGCAGTTGTGGCTGGGCTACACCGAGAATCAGGGGCATCCGGAGTTGCGCGCTGCCATCGCCGGGCTGCATCGGGGCATTGCCGCCGATGATGTCATCGAGGTCGTGCCGGAAGAGGGCGTCTTCCTGACGATGAACGCGCTACTGGAAGCGGGCGACCACGTGGTGGCGATCGCGCCCAGCTTCCAGTCGCTGTGGGAGATCGCGCGGGCGAATGGTTGCGAGCTGTCCTTCTGGCAGCAGCGGCGCACGGCGAGCGGCTGGCAATTCGACCTGGACGAACTCGAAGCGCTGATCCGCCCGGATACCAAGATGCTGGTCGTCAACTTCCCGCATAACCCCAGCGGCTACTTGCCCAGCCGCGCCGATTTCGAGCGCGTTGTCGACTTGGCGCGGCGGCATAACGTGATCCTCTTTTCGGACGAGATCTACCGCTTCAGCGAGCACGACCAGGCGTTGCGGCTGCCCTCGGCTTGCGAGCTTTACGAGCGCGCGGTGGTATTGGGCGGCTTGTCCAAATGCTTCGGCTTGCCCGGCTTGCGCGTCGGCTGGCTGATCACGCGGGATGCGGCGCTCTCGCATGCGTTGCAGGAGCTGAAGAGCTACGTCACGATTTGCGCCAGCGCGCCCAGCGAGATTCTGGCCCTGATCGGCCTGGAGAGTTGGGAGGCGCTGACGGCGCGCACGGTCGAAATCGTGCGGCGGAATATTGAGCATTGCCGCGCATTCTTCGGGCGCTATGACGGCCTGTTTCAGGTCAGTTATCCGCGGGCGGGCACGGTTACCCTGGTCGAGCTAATGACGGACACATCGGTTGATGATTTCGCCGCGGCGGCGGTTGCGGAGCAAGGCGTGACGGTCTTGCCGGCTTCAGTCATGTTATTCGAGGGCAACTATTTCCGGCTGGGCTTGGGACGGCGTAGCTTGCAGCATGCGCTGGAGCCGCTCGAGCAGGTCATCAGCGATCATCTGCTCTAACCGCGCCGCCGACGGCATAGGCGGTTGCGGCCTTCAATTCGAGGCGGAGGCGGAATGCGCGCTGCGCCAAGTCGCCGATGTCACGCTCCCGCCAGCGCAGGGGGAGCGCCAGACCGCCCTGCCCTTCGCCGACTGGCAGACAATCATTCAGACCGAAACCGGGTAGGGACGCGCCCTCGTCATCCACCAGAGCAGCTCGTATCGAGCCGCCGGCTTCGATCTCGGCGTTGAGCGTGATATCGGCGCCGGTCAGACGCAAGCGCGCGCTGGTCAGCAGCGCCTTGCTCAGGCGGTCGCGCGGCTGGTAGCCGGCGAAGCGGTCGCGCGGCAGCGTCGCCAGGTTAAACGAGCCCTCGCGCCAATTGCTGTGCAGGCCATTGCTGCCGCCGTAATAGAGCAGGATTCGGTCGCCCTGCGCGATTGGGGCCGCGGCATAGACACAGCCGCAGTCGTATTCGCCGTCGGGGTAGCTGCCGAAGCCGCGCGGGATCAGCGGCTGCCCTGGGCAGATGCGCCGCCACTGGGCCGTGTCGGCGCTGATGGCCAACTCGGTATCGACCGTGTCCCAATCAGCGGCTGCGGGATCGCCTTTGTGGAAGACTGCCGGCAAGCCGATGAAGAGGTCGCCGTATTGCGCGATGGGCATGGAGTAGATCTGGTCGTGCGCGCCCTGGCCGCGCAGGACTTCGACCGGCGGCGTCCAGCGCAGGAAGTCGTCGCTCTCGCTGCGGAGGACAGTGCGCAGTCCGCGATAGGCGCCATCCGACCAGCCGCGCGTGATGCAGACGTAGCGCCCCGAACCCGGCAGCCGGATGGCGTTATTGTGCGTGTCGCCGACGGCGCCGTGTTCGGGCCAAACGACCGGCTGCGACCAGGTCAGGCCGTCGGCGGAATAGCAGCTGGCCATACGTTTGGCGCGGGCGTTCAGGTGGATGAATTTGTAGCGGCGCGCGGGGTCGGGATCGAGTGTGTCCTTGAGCGCGCCGCCGGCGTGGATGCCATGGGCCCCGCGGCTCAGGACGATGTTGTTGCGGCGCGAACCGGCGAATTCGACCAGGCCGAGCGCGGGCTTGCGCCAGTGGATGCCGTCGGCGGATTCGGCGTACAAGACGCCCTCTTCGCGTCCGCCGCCACGGTAAGGGGCATGTGGGCGCGCGGCTAGCGGCGTGCGGTTGGAATCGCGGTCGCGCAGGAATGATTTGTACCAGCACTTGAAGACGCCGTCTTCTTGATCGTAGATGACGCTGGGGTAGACGTTGTCCAGGCGCGCCTCCCAGGGTTTGGGCGGGTCGGCGAAGTATTCCTCGCGGAAGAGCGGATTGGCCGGGTGCTTCTCGATGCGTCCCAGGGCCAGCTTGGCGTTTTTCGCGGCCGAGATATTGCGCGGGTCAAGCAGCAGTAGCGATGCGGTCATATGAGGAGTCTCGGACTTTACCGTCGGGTAACGGAACGGGATTTATGCGGAGGGCGACTCACAGAGTCGCCCCTACGGATTTCGCGTTTGGGTGGGCGTCTCAGCGAGTCGCCCCTACGGATTTCGCGTTTGGGCGGGCGGCTCAGCGAGACGTCCCTCCGGATGGCGCGATTGGGCGGGCGGCTCAGCGAGACGCCCCTGCGGATGGCGCGTTTGGGCGGGCGTCTCAGCGAGACGTCCCTCCGGATGGCGCGTTTGGGCGGGCGGCGCGTCAACCGGCGTGAACCAGCCGCGCCTGGGCGGAAAAGCGGTCGATCATGTCATCGATGGCGAATGACTCGATGCCGATAATGTACGAATGCGCCTTGTTGTTGAAATTGCGCGTCCAGCGCGCCGGGATGGCGTCTACACCATAGGCGGCGCCGAAAATGCTGCCGGCGGTGGCGGCGGTGCAGTCGTTGTCCAGGCCCATGGCCACGGTCTCGCCGATGACTTTGGTGAAGTCCTCGCCGCCGATGCACAGCCCCCAGGCAGTCAGAACGGCATTGTTGATGGTGTGGATGCGATGCATACCGGCGTAGCGCTCGTCGACAGTAGCGCGCGCTTCGCGGTAATTGTTAATGGAAGGCGCTACTTCCAGCGCCCAGCGGAGCTCGCGCGCCAGCATGCAGTCAGCGGGAATCTCGGCCAAGCCGGCTTCCAGCGCGGCCTGCGGATTGCCCAATGCGAAAGCGGCCGAGATGACAGCCGAAAAATACATGGCGCCGTAAATGCCATTGCGGCGGTGGCTGATAGACGCGTCGCGCCAGGCGAATTCCGCCGCTTTCTCGGGCCAGCCAGGCGCGGCGTAGCCCCAGGGGTCGCTGCGGATATCAGCGCCGATCCAATGGATGAAGGGATTATCCGCGATCGCCGCTTCTTCCGCCGGCACGCCCGCATGCAAGTTCGATAGCGCGATGCCTTCGGCAGTGGCCGCGTGCGGCAGATATTTCATCCAGGCGGCGCCCACATCGGACAGGCTGAAATCCGCGCCGTAATCTTCCAAGATCAGCAGGCCAAGCTGAGTATAGATGAGATCGTCATCGGTGGGCACGCCGTCCATTTTTGCGCGGGTGAAGGCTTCGCGCGGACTGGTCCGATACTTGAGGTCATGCGGGCGCTCGGCCGCGCTCCAATAGTCCGCAGGCGGGAAGGCGTCGCCAAGATAGTCCGCCCAGCGTTCCATTTGCTCGACTTCCCAGCATTCGACAATCGAGCCCAGCACGCAGCCGGAAAATCGCCCCAGAAGCGCCGCCTCGAGGCGGTCGCGGTAGGTAGACTCCGGCAGCTTGTTCCAGTGGCGGCGCTCACCCGGCGGGCGCAGGGCGCGAATGCCGTCCAGGTCATCCGGTTCGGCCGCGCGCAGCGCCGGGTCATCGGGCAAGGCGCGCAGCTCAGCCAGCTTTTCGGCGATCAAGGCATCGATTTCGCGCACCTTGTCCGCCACGCCGGTCGCGCCGGTTTCGGCTTTGAGCTGTGCCCAGAGGTTGATTTGGCGGTCGAGGTCGTTGAGTAGTTCGGGATAATTGTAAGGTGACATGATTTCTCCGGTGGACGGGCGACCCGATGGGTAGCCCCAAAAGATTTTGGCGATTGGGCGGGCGTCTCACCGAGACGCCCCTACGGATTTCGCGCGGGCGGACGCGTCAATCGGCGTGAGCCTTCTGCGCCAGGGCGATGAAGCGGTTGATGGTGTCGTCAATGGCGAAGGGCGACTGATGATACAAGAAGGTGTGCACCTTATTGTTGAAGTTCTTGATCCAGTGTTTGGGAATGGCGCTTTTGCCGTAGACCGCGCCCCAGATGCTGCCGGCGGTGGCGGCGGTGCAGTCATTGTCCTTGCCCATGGCGACCGTTTCGCCGATGACTTTGGTGAGATCGTCGCCGCCGACGGTCAAGCCCCAGACAGTCAACACGGTGTTATTGATTGCGTGAGCGCCGCCCATGACCGTATAGCGTTCCTCGATGAGCGCGGCGGCGTCGCGGTAATTGGCGATTGACGGCGCCAAATCCAAGGCCCAGCGCACTTCGCGCGCCAGTGTGCAATCGGCCGGTATCTCCTCCAGGCCGATGCGCAGCGCTTCAACCGTGCTGTTGACGGCGAAGGCCGCCGAGATGGCAGCGGAGAAAAACATGGCGGCGTAAATGCCATTGCGGCGGTGGCTCACGTAGGCGTCGCGCCAGGCGATTTCGGCGGCTTTTTCGGGCCAGCCGGGCGCGGCGTAGGCCCAGGGGTCGCTGCGGATATCGGCGCCGATCCAATTCAGGAAGGGGTTATCGACTTCGGCCGCCTGCATTGCCGGCACGCCCTTGCGCAGGTTGTCCAGCGCGATGCCCTCGGCAGTGAATGCGAAAGGCAGGTATTTGACCCAAGCCTCGCCCAGCTCGTCGGTCGTGAAGTCAAGCCCGTATTCTTCCATGATCATCATGCCGAGCAGGGTATAGTTGAGGTCGTCATCGGTCGGGACGCCGTCCATCTTCGCCGGCGTGAAGTCTTCGCGCAGGCTGGTCTGATATTTCTTCATGTGGGGCTGTTCGGCGACGCTCCAATAGTCGACCAGGGGGTATTCGTCGCCGAGGTAGGCGGCCCAGTCTTCCATGCGCTCGACCGTCCAGCCTTCGACTATTGAGCCGAGCGTACAACCGGCGCAGCGCGCCAGCCAGGAGCCTTCGAGGCGCTCGCGGAAATCGTCCGACAGTGTGGTCCATTGGCGGCGTATACCCGCCGGCCGCAGCGCGAGGATGGACACCAGGTCATCGGGTTCGCGCGCCTGCAGCTCGGCGTCATCGGGCAAGGCATCCAGCTCGGCGATCTTCTCCGCGAGCAGCGCTTCAATCTCGGCGACCTTTTCAGCGACCGCAGCCGCGCCAGCGCCGAATTCGACCTTCTGCTGGGCGTAGGCGTTGATCTTGCGCTCCCAGGCGCCGACTTTGTCCGGATATTCAAAAAGACGCATGGTATTCTCCTGTCAATTAGCATTCTTCGGTTCAGTATACTTGGCCATTCAGGAAATCGCGCAGGCAGGGCATTGGCCGATACCGCCGACTGGCTGAAGACAGCGCGAGCAATGACTTGCTTTCGCGCTGATGCGTGTGATAGTATCTCATTACGGCAGGGTGTCAGAGACACAGAGTTGGGATGGACAAGCAATGGAAAACATTGTGGCTGAATCCTTGTCGCCGGTTGAGGCGCACAATACGGCGCAAGACAGCCTGCACGAGCACGTAAAGGGCATTGAGAATGACCTACAGTGGATAATTCGGCTGTTGTTCATATTGACCGCCGGAATGCTTGCTTTACTCGTACTTGTCTATGAAATGCGTGGAACGCTACAGGCAATACAAGCCAGCGTCGCCAATTGACTGATCGGCGCCCTCCCCCGCATTTTCCAATTAGCCGGCCATTACCTGTTCCGCTTGCGCGACGAAGCGATCAACCACATCGTCGAGGGCGAATGTCGGATGCCCGTTCAGGTAGCAGTGAATCTTGTTGTTGAAATTGCGCGTCCAGTGTTCGGGGATGGCGCCCGCCCCGTAGACTGCGCCGAAGACGCTGCCGGCGGTGGCGGCGGTGCAGTCATTGTCCTGGCCCATGGAGACGGTCTCGCCGATGACTTTGGTGCAGTCCGCGCCGCCGACGGCCAAGCCCCAGACTGTCAAGGCATTGTTCTGAATTGAATGCGACTTCCACAAGCCCGGGTAGCGCTCCTCGCATAAGGCGGCGGCATCTTTGTATCCGGAAATTGAGGGCGCCTTTTCCAGCGCCCAGCGGATTTCCCGCGCGGTAATGCAGTCAGTTGGTATTTCTTCCAGGCCAATGCGCAGCGCGTCCATGGGGTCATCCACAGCGAAAGCGGCCGCGATCGCCGCCGACCAATACATGGCGGAGAAGATGCCGTTGCGGCGGTGGCTGATCATGGCATCGCGCCAGGCCATCTCCGCGGCTTTCTCGGGCCAGCCGGGCGCGGCGTAACCCCAGGGGTCGCTGCGGATGTCGGCGCCGATGTAGTTCTGGCAGGGATTGTTGAGGGCGCCCGCTTGCATGGCCGGCACGCCATTGCGCAGATTCTCCAGCGCGACGCCCTCGGCGGTGAAGGCGAAGGGCAGGTACTCGACCCAGGCGGCGCCGATGTCTTCGACCGTGAAGTCAGGGCCATATTCTTCGAGGACCAGCAGGCCAAGCAGGGTGTAGTTCAGGTCGTCGTCGGAGGGGACGCCGTCCATCTTGGCGGGCGTGTAGTCGTGGCGCACGCTCATCTTCAAGCGGGGCAGATGCGGCTGTTCCGCCTGGCTCCAATAGTCAACCAGGGGAAAGGCGTCGCCGATGTATTCGGCCCAGGCCTCCATGCGGTCGACCTTCCAGCCCTCGACAATCGAGCCGAGCGTGCAGCCGGCGCAGCGCGTCAGCCAGGCGCCTTCCAGTTTGTCGCGGAAGTCCTCGGGCAGCGTTGTCAACAGGCGGCGGCTGCCGGGCGGGCGCAGCGCCTTGATCGCCGCCAGGTCGTCGGGCTCGGCCGCTTCCAGCTCGGGATCGTTGGGCAGCGCGTCCAGCTCGGCAATCTTCCGCGTCAGCAGCGCTTCGATTTCGGCCACTTTTTCCGCCACGCCTCGCGCGCCGAATTCGACCTTTTGCGTAGCATAACGGTTGATCGCAAGGTCCCAGCCTTCAACCGGTTCGGGGTAGTCAAACAGTCTTTTCACGGCAGGCTCCTTAACGTGTTTTCTCAAGAAAGAGACATTGGAAAGACAGTCAGAGCTTAACACTTTTCGCAGACGGACGTCAAAACTCGGTCTGGCGTCTGGTCCAGTCCGGAAGCTTTTGCCACAGAGACACAGAGGCACAGAGAAGGGGATTGTAGGGGCGATTCGGTGAATCGCCCACCTAAGTGCCGACGTGTTTTCGGGCGACACACCGTGTCGCCCCTACGCATTCGACGGGGCGTCCGTCTCTAGCTGATACGGAAGAGATCGCGCGCGTTGCCGCCGAGTATGCGCGCCATGTCCGCTTCAGAGCAGTCCAGCGCGCTGACATACTGCATGATGGCGTCGATGGTCACCCAAGGGTGGTCGCTGCCGAAGAGCAGGTTGCCCGCGCCGGCGAAATCCAGGGCGAAGTTGACGGCCAGCTGCGAGGGCGAGACCAGGTCGAGGTAGACGCGCCGGTAAGTCTCGCGCGGGGATTGCGTGATATGTTCGCGGCCGCGGCGTTTCACTTCTGTCTGCTCAACCACGCGCCCCATTAGATAGGGCAGTACGCCGCCGCAGTGCGGATGCACGACTTTGAGCTGCGGGTGGCGTTCCATGGCGCCGCCCAGGATGAGGCGCAGCATGGCGAAGGAGGTATCGATCATGAAGCCGGCCATTGGGATCATGCTGTGATCGCTGATTGCGCCGGCCCAGGTTGGCACGGTGGGATGCAAGACCAGTGGCGCGCCCAGCTCGGCCGCCCGCGCGTAGAAGGGCTCGAAGCGGGCGTCGTCCAGCGGTACGCCGTCCACATGCGAGGGCAGGAATACGCCGCGCAAGTCCAGTTCGCTCATAGCGCGCTCCAGCTCGGCGATGGCGGCGGCGACGTCATTCAGCGGCAGCGAGGCGATGCCGACGAAGCGATCGCTGTGCCGGGCGCAGAGCTCGGCGACGGCGTCGTTGCAGATGCGCGCGCCTTCGCTGGCCAGCGGCGGCTCGAGCATATCGGGCGTGGGGATATTGACGCTGATGACCGACAGATCGACGCCGGAGCGATCCATGTCGGCCAGTTTGCGCGCCGGGCTGTAGTCGTCGAGATCGAGGCGGAAGCGCTGCACACCGCCGTAGTCGATGACGTAGACGCCGTCACCGCCGCTGGTTCGCAGGCTGTTCTGATTGCGCGTTAGCAGCTCGGCATACTCGCGCGGGAAGATGTGGCTTTGGCAATCGACAATGACGCTCATCGTCCGCCCCCGAATACAGCAGCGTAGCGCTCATCGGCGGCGATGGGCACAAAGGCGCCCGCGTCCAGCGAGCGGATGGCGGCGTCGATGGTCGCCAGCACTTTGAGATTCTTGCGCCCGCTGAAGTGTGGCTCGTCGGCCGTCTCCCCGCTCAGCCAGGCGCGCCAGCGGTCGAAGAAGAGCGACCAGGGCACAGTCGGCGGCCGGCCCTGATCAAGGTCGACGACTTCAAATGGCCCACCGCGCTCGGCGAATTCGTAGGTCATTTCGTTCTTTGACATGTGCAAGCCGCGGCAGCGCAGCGATCCTTTGCTGCCTTCCAGGCGCAGCTCGTAGCAGTCGGATTGGGTCGAGTAGCCGGCGTGGTAAATCATGTGCTGGCCGCCGCTGAAACGGAAGAGCCCGTTGATCATGCAAGCGCTGTCGTAGACGGACCAGGATGGCAGATAGCCATCGCAGATTACCGACTCGGGCTCGAGGTCGGGCAGCAGGGCGAAGAGGCAGTCGAGATGGTGGCAGGTCATCTCCCAAAGCACGGGCTGCTCGAAGCCGACGAGGTTGCGCGCTTGATGACGGGGCTTGGCGTTGAAAAAGTAGATCTGCTCAATATCGCCCAGCGCGCCGCTGCTTGCGAATTCGGCGGCGGTCAGATAATGGCGGAAGTAGCGCATCTGCTGGCCGGCGGCCAGCTTGACGCCGCGCTCGGCCGCCAGCGCTACGAGGGCTTGCGAGTGCGCGAAGTTGTTGCTGAGCGGCTTGGCCACCAGCGGCGAGACACCGGCGCGGAGCGCGGCTTCGGTCTGCGGATAATGCCACTCGGAGGGCGTGTTGATTAGCGCGGCGTCGGCCGCGGTCTCGGCCAAGGCGCGGTCAAGGTCGGTGAAGCGCGCCGAATCGGGCAGGGACAAGTCGGCGCCGGCTTGATCCAGCGCGTCGGCGTTGACGTCGACGATCGCGGCGACTTCGTGCCAGTCCTTTTCCGCCAGCGCGCGCAGCATCGTGCGGCTGATGCCGCCCATGCCGACTATGATTGTGCGAATGGTTACAGGCATTGTCGCCTCCTAAATTGAGAGCCTTCTACACGTTTACCACCGAGTACACCGAGTATAACTGAGGGCACAGAGGAATCTTCATTTAAGTGATAATCGCGCAGTATAAGCAGGTGGCTGAAACTGTCACCGCGAGATAATCGTCAAACTTTTATTCTCGGCGCCCTCTTTTTCCTCGTTGAACTCGGTGGTTAATCTTTTTCAAGCAGCGCCAGGAGCTGGTCGCGGTTCTTGCGGACGGCGGCGCGGCGGTCATTCCATTGATGCGGCTCGAGGCAGTAGTAGCCGCCGTAGCCGTCCTCTTTCAGCGCCGCCACCTGCGCAGCCAGGTCGACCTTGCCGTCCTTGATGGCGGCCCAGCCGTCGGGCGTCCAGTTCTTGAAGTGGACGTGGGCGATGATATCGCGCAGGCGATCGTAGCCATCGCGCCAGGAGGCATCACCGGAAGCGGCGCCGTTGGCGGGATCCCAGACCACCTTGACGCCCAGCTTCCGCGCGATGGTCGCCAGATTGGCGCCGGTATTGCTGTAGATGCTGGCGGCGTTCTCGAGCACGACCTCGATGCCTTCGCGCGCGCAGAGCTCGATAGCGCGCCCCAGATGATCGTAGATCTGGGCGGGAATCGGATCGTCGCGGCCGCTGCGGCGGAATGTGAAGAGGGTCATCTGGCGGATGCCGAGGCGCTCCATCAAGCGGAAGGCTTTGGGCAGGTCGTCCGCAAATGTGCGGGCGATGACATCGGCGTCCAGCGGGCCTTTGAAGAAGCCCGGGCTGACGCCGAGGAGCTTGAGGTCATGCGCGGCGACCGTGTCCGCGACTTCTTGAATCGCGCGCTCGGTCACAGCCGGGAAGCGCCCGCCCTCCAGCTTGCGCAGTTCGTACGCGCGGATGCCCAGGGGCAGGCAATAGTCCACGGCCGCGGCGAAGGAGTCGTCGGCTTCGTCGCTGATGATTGCCAGTCTGCTTGTCCAGTCAGTCATCGAGTCCCTCCAAACGTATTGGCAAGCATGTCACAAATAATTTACCACCGAGTTCAACGAGTAAAAGAGAGGACACCGAGAAAAGCTGTTCAGATGGACAATGGCGGCGGCATCCACTGGACGCGCGTCGCAACAATATCATATCCTCTGTGTACTCAAATTCACTCGGTGTACTCGGTGGTAAGTTGTTCCCTACCCTATCGGCGTTACAGCGGCCGCTTCGCCAAGGACGCCAGAATGGTCGGCACGTAGCGCATTTGCTGCGACATGGCTTTGCCGACGCCCAGGTGGCTGAGCCGCGCCGGGTATTGGCCGATTACGGGCAAGCCGCGCTTGAGGTAGGCGCCGATCTCGGGGTCGCCCGAAAGTTCCCAGGCGGCCGCAAGCGCCTCCAGCGCCCACTGTGTGCACTGGAATGTCCCGCCCAGCGAACGGTTGGGGCAGGATGTATAGCGGAAGTGGCCGCTGTCGTGGTCGAAGGTCTGGTTGATGAGCCAGCGCGCGCCGCCGATGATGGCCTCGGCCACGGCCGGGTCGCCGGTCAGGTGATGATAGCGCTTCAAGCCCGAGACCAGGATGCAGATCATGAAGCCGGCTTCGCCGCTGCAGCGCGGGTAGCCGCAGCCGCAGTGCGGCTCGCCCAGCATGCGATCCCAGCCGCCGCCGGGCGTGCGCCGTTCCAGCACGCGCTCGACGATGATTGCGGCCGCGTTCAGGCAGTCGGGGTCGTCCAGCACGAGCGCCAGCATGCTCAGGTGAATCAGGTGCCAGCCGGAATCGCGCGCGCTCTTGTAATCGTAGTAATCGAGGCGCGCCGGCTGGATCAGCCAGTCTTTGGTTTTGAGCAGGGAGTCGTAGACGATTTGGTCGCCGGTGAGCAGGTAGTGAAGCAGTTGGCCTTCGACCCACATATGCGCCGGACCGAGGCTGGTGCCTTTCATTTTGCTGCGGAAATAAGGCGGCAGGTATCCGCCCAGGTGGCCGGGAATGTGCATGGCTTGCCCGCCGATCTCGGAGGCATCGCGCGAAAAGTTGACGGTGTCGACATCGGCGAGGTGGCGGGCCGCGTCCGCCGCCCAGAGCGCCCAGCCCGGCTCGCCGCCGCGAAGGAATTCGCTGTAGCCGACATAAGCCGGGTCGTATTCGTTGTTGCCCCAGGACCAGGCGCTCTCGCCGTACCAGTCGCCGTAATTGACGTGTCCGTAGGCGCGGTAGTGTTCTTGATCGTCGAAGAAGGACTGCATGGCGATATCGGCCAATTCTTCGTATCGCGGCAAGGGCGAGCCCGCCCGCGGGCCGATGGCGTTCAGCGCGCCGGTGCTGTTGAGATAGTCGATATCGGGCCGGACGAGGATCGGATTCTCCAGCCAGTCGAAGACGCGCGGGTCGTCCGCGCCGAAGTCGAGCAGGATTTCGCTGCTGAGGGCCAAGCCGGATTTGAGCTTGTAGCCGTCGTCGTCGAGCCAGAAGTAGAGGCGATGCCAAGCGTCTTCGTCGCCGGGCAGGTCGACGCCGCGCCGGTCGGGGAAGAGCTGAATGTCGATGCCGGCGCTGCCCACTGACAGCGCCTTGGGATAAGTCTGCCAGAAGTTGCGGACGCCCACTCCCAGCGAGCCGGCGTCGCCCTCGACGCGGATGTGGCCGAGCGCGCGCCGGTCGCGTTCTTCGCCGTTGATCGTGTGGGCCAGGTCGTGGTCGTGGCGCAACTGCCAGGATTTGCCGCTCCAGCCGCCGACTCGCCATTCTTCGTCGCCATGCCGCAGGGATTTGATGCCGGCGAAGGGGATATGAAGCGAGAAGGAACGCAGCTTGAGCAGGGTACTTTCTTCGCCGGATTCGCCGACGATGTTGGCGCGCATGTCGGCGCTGCATTCGGGCGGGATGTCGCCGCCGGCGGCTGCCGCTGCCAGGGCCGGGCTGATGACTTCGAGGCGGTGGTGAATCTTTACGAAGCTCTGGTCGGGATAGAATTGCAGGCGAATCGTGCTGCGGAGGTGGGCGATGCCGAATTCGTCTTGGTGGTCGACGGTGTAGCGCACCAACCCCCGTCGGCGTGGCGATTCCCAGGGATGGGGCTCAACCACGATGCGAGGCGACAGGCGCATTCCATTACTTAACACAGCTTCATATTGCCAGTCGGAGATAGACATCTTGATCCGACGACCCCTAAAGTGCTCCTTGATATGATAATTGTCTCGCTCTTTCAACAAATACAGATTGGGTTTTTCCTCGTCGGAAGATGCGACAATAGGCTGGCCTTCGCGCCCCACTCGCTCGAATCTAGCTAACTGCAGCTCTGTCCACGCTGCTACTGGCAACAGCGGCATGCTCACACGGGATGGCTCATCATGGGGATTAAGGCGCAGCGTCGCCGTGAGAGATCTTGAATCCTTTAGACTAGCCGGTACATTCGCTTCGATTATGACCCAGCGCAGCGAGCGATCGTCCCAGAAGCTGTGAATGTAGTTAACCGAGGCCGACTGGCGAACATCGGGAAAGTCAATAAAACAGAGCTCCGGATCATATATGTCGCCTTTCGCCCGCGCTAGCGGTACACCGAAACGAAGCGGCATGCCAACAAGATCAGTGGTGCCGGTATTCATCAACTCGATGGGAATCGCAATCTCTTCCGATATTCTGTCTTCTGTCGATTCTGTGCTGAATTGAACGATTTTGTGCGTGGTTTGCCCGGAAATATCTCGGGCGGTAACGGTCGCTTGAAACTCTTGATCATCGAATAAGTTTGCGATAAAGAATTGGTGCAAGCGGCCCGAACTTACTTGCGTCTTTTCGTGGCGTTTCCGGCGCGGATCTGCATTGTTAAGTTCCTCATATTCAATCTGCGCTTCACAGACTGATGAAGTGACGAAATGGAATTCGACGTGGTATTCGCCCTTGGTTTTGCGTCCAAATAGTCGATGGGTTAGATTCTCGATCTCCGGCGCGAAGCTGCTGGGTTCGGGGCGGTCTTTCAGCAGCAAGACATGCTCGATGCGATAGCTGCCTTTGCCGGGCGCGACCAGGTTAAAGATCTCCATCTCGCCGATGAAGTCGACCGGCACATCAGCCACCAGCAGGTGCAGGCGATTGTCGAGGCGCGTCGGTTCGATGCGGCCGATGTCTTGCCCGCGCAGGCGCAGGATCAGCGGGCTGGGCTCGCCGGCTGGGAGGTAGATGACGACGCCTATGTAGCGCGGGCCGGTATGGTCGGCCTGGTCTTGCACGGTCTGCCAGAAGCGGTGGCGCAGGGTCGATGGCAGGCCGGCCGCGGCCACGGAAGCCGGGCGCACGACGCTGGGGCGCGGATAACCGCTGATGCCGAGATCGGGCGTCCAGCCGTCCAGGCCTTCGCTGTCGACCGCGCGCCAGCAGAAGTTGCGCTCGTCCGCTAGCAGCGCCGCGATGCGCTCCGGCTCGATGATGTCGATGTGGGGGAGTAGCTGCATGGGGTTCTGATCCTGTTTGTTAGTTCGGACAATGCCGCGCTCGACACATGGATTTTAACCACAGCCGCTCGCAAGTCACAACTTGGCTCCCTAAAAGAATGTACCCAAATAGCGAGAATTGTAGGGGCGACCAACCTGGTCGCCCGTTGTTGCGATAGGATATGTTTTCGGGCGACCTGATAGGTCGCCCCTACAAACTTCGACATGATTGTAGATGGGATTAGACCGGTTCATCAAAAGAAGAGAGCAAAGAGATCGATCCTGATTCAAAGCTGGCTGTCTTCGTCTCCGCTCGGGCGGATGTGCGCCCGCCAGTAGGGAAACATATAAGGTTTGCGCTTGCCTTTGAAGTGCAGCACGAGCGCATCGGGATAATAGCCGTTCATCTTGTGTTTGTACGAGGTCGAGAAATTGTAGCGCGCGCAGGGCAGGAAGCGGATCGCGAGCTCGCCCAGGCGCCAGTCGAAGCTGTCTTCGCGGGCGAAGTTTACGGCGGCGAAGATTTCGCGCAGGGCGTCCTGATCGCCGCCCCAGACGCTCTGCGCCAGGTGGGCGGCGCGGAATTTGCGCAGCCACAACTCGTGGAAGTCGGCCGCGGCCGGCAGATTGTCGCCGTGGGCGAAGTTGACGCCGGCGTTGATGGGCCACTTGCTGTCGCCGGCGCGGTAAGTCAGCGCGACGGCGAAATCGGCGGCGAAGACATGCGCGAGATCGCCGTTGATGAGCAGGTCGCTGTCGAGAAAGACAGTGTGGCCGCGGGCGGCGCGCAGGTACGCCAGCCAGGCGATTGAGCGGGAGAGCATGGGCTGCTGCGGGTCAAGGTCGTAGCGGATGATGTCGATGTCAGCGCGGGACGGGAAGCGCGTGGCCTGGTCGCTGAGCACGATGGCGCGGCAATCGGGGTGGAAGCGCCGCGCCGAGGCGAACATGGTCTGGATGTACTGATGCGGCTCGGTGACGGTGATGGTCGACGTGGTCTGGTGGATGCTGGCCATGGTCTGGTCGGTCACGTCCATGTAAAAGGTGACGAATGTGAGAGGCTTTGTCGTAATCATGTTGTTGTTTGGCATGTGGCTGGAGCTCTAGACATTTTTGCCACAGAGTACACAGAGTTTTTTCGAGAGCACAGAGGATTCATCTCTGTGTCCTCAATTTTCCTCTGCGTACTCGGTGGCAAGGTGTCATCAGCTGAACAATTTCTCCAACTCGCGCATCAGGTCGGCTTTGAGTTCGAAGCCGATGCCCGGCGCCTGGGGCGGCTGGATGCGGCCGTCGATGACCGGGATATCGTCGCCGAAGCCGCCGAAGGGCTGGAAGACGCGCGGGTAGGACTCGTTGCCGTAGAGGCCCAGGCCGGCGGCGATATGCAGCGCGAATTGATGGCCGCCGTGCGGGATGCAGCGCCGATGCGACCAGCCGTATTCCGTCAGCATGTCCAGCGTGCGCAGGTACTCGACCAGGCCGTAACTAAGCGCCGGGTCGAATTGGAGGAAGTCGCGCGCGGGCCGCATGCCGCCGAACCGAATCAGATTAGTGGCGTCGATGGCGGAGAAGAGATTCTCGCCAGTGGCCAGCGGCAGGCCGGTAGCCGAAGCCAGCGCGGCGTTGAGCAGGTAATCCAGCGGGTCGCCGGCTTCTTCGTACCAGAACAGGTTGTAAGGCTCCAGCGCTTCGGCGTATTGCAGGGCGGTCGTCAGGTCGAAGCGGCCGTTGGCGTCCACCGCCAGCGCAGCCCCGTCGCCGACGACTTCCAGCACGGCCTCAATGCGCCGCCGGTCGTCATCCAGCGAGTCGCCGCCGATCTTGATCTTGACATTGGCGTAACCCATATCGAGGTAGCCGCGGATTTCGTCTTGCAGCGCGCGCAGCCCCTTGCCCGGGTAGTAGTAGCCGCCGGCAGCATAGACAAAGACAGCCTCATCAACCGCGCCGCCGCGATAGCGCTCGCCCAGGAGCTTGTAGAGCGGAACGCCTTCGATTTTGGCGACCAGGTCCCATAGCGCCATATCGAGCACGCCGACCGCCACCGAGCGCTCGCCGTGGCCGCCGGGCTTTTCGTTGGCCATCATGATATCCCAGGCTTTGGCGGGGTCGAAGTTGGCGCCGTCGTCGGCCAGCAGCGCGTCGGCGTCCGCGCCCAGCAAGCGCGGGATGAAACGCTCGCGCAGCAGGCCGCTCTGCGAATAGCGCCCGTTGGAATTGAAGCCGTAGCCAATGAGCGGCTTGCCGTCTCGGATGACATCGCTTTCGATGCCGACGATGGAGGCGGTCATCTGCGAGAAGTCGATGAAGGCGTTGCGGATGGAAGACTTGATGGGCACGGACAAGTCGCGAATGCGAGTGATTTTCATGTTGCGGGCTGCTCTCCTTTTTGCGCATTTGACACAGTGAACTTGACCACCGAGGACACCGAGTTAAGGATCAATTTGCGACTGGTCTGCGGCGCGCCAGGCTTCGTGGCGATTGTGGATGGGTAAGGCGTCCCCGCGTTTGCCGCTATACGCGGCGACTTCGTAGCGGGCGAAGAAGGCGTCGAGCTGCGCGCTCAGCCGCGCGGCAACAGGACGGCAGTCGGCCTCGTCTATCTGATTGACCGTCTCGCGCGGGTCGGCGTCCAGGTCGTGCAGCAAATCGCCCTCGGCGCGGCGGACGAGCTTGTAGCGCCGGTCGCGGATGGCGCGGACGGGCCCGTACTCGCCGATGTAGATGTTCTGCCAGTCAGCGGCGGGCTCGCCCGGCAGCATTGGCTTGAAGCTGCGGCCGGGCAGTTGCGGCAGTTCCGCGTCAGCGACGGGCGCGACGCCGGCGAAATCGAGCAGGGTCTGGTGCAGATCGCAATGGGTGACGAACTCGGCTCGCGCTTGCCCGCTTTCCACTACGCCCGGCTGATTGAGAATCAGCGGCACACGAATTGATTCCTCGAGCATATTGAGCGGCTCGCTGCCGTTGCCCTTGCCCCAGATGCCGTGCTGCCCCAGATTCAAGCCATGATCGGACGTGTATACGATCAGCGTCTCGGCGCGCGCGCGCTGCGCCTCCAGCTCGTCCAGCAGCCGCCCTACCCCTTCGTCGATCATGCTCACTGAGGCGTAGTACTGCGCTCGGGCTTCGCGCGGGTCGGCGGGCGCTAGCGGATGGCTGCCGGCGCCGCCGAAGGGCCAGGCAGCCTCGACGGGGATATCGTTGAAGCGGGCTAGGCGATAACCCGTCACCAGCCGCTCGGGGCGGTTGATCCAGGGATTGTGCGTGGCCGCGTAGCCGACGAAGAGGAAGAAGGGCGCATCCCGGTCGCGCGCGCGCAGGAAGTCGACCGCGGCGTCGGTGATGATCTGCGTGTCCGTACCGCGCCGCTCGACGACTGCGCCTTGATCGCTATACCGGTTGATTGGGCTGTCGTACTTGGGCGTCTTGCGCCAGGCGCTGTGCCAGAAATCGAAGCCGGGCTTGGGGATTTCGCCCGCCCCGCAATGCCACTTGCCCGTGAGCGCGGTCGTATAGCCGGCGCTTTGCAGGCGCTGCGCCAGCGTAGTCATGCCCGCCAGCCAGTCGGTCGCTTGCACATCGGCGCTGTCCTCGGCCAAGTGGTCGTGCACGCCGTGCTGGGAGGGGTAGAGGCCGGTCCAAAATGAGGCCCGCGCCGGCGAACAGACTGGACAAGGCGTGAAGGCATTCTGCATGAGGACGCCGGACTGAGCGAGATGGGTCAAGTTGGGCGCGTGGATCTCGCGATTGCCATAAGCCGGCAGCGCCCACTGGGCGTGGTCGTCAGTGAAGAAGACGATGATATTCGACGGCATGGCTTAGCCGGGGTTGCCTGCCAGTTCAAGCGCGCGGAAGGGGTCTTCGCGCGCGACGAACTCATCCAGAGCGGCCGGCCCCTGGGCGAAGAAGGGCGCGGCGGTGTCGCGGCGGCTGTTGGGCTGGATCGATACGCCGCGCAGCCCCAGCAGGTACTTGGCGGAAGCCGGGAAGCCGCTGGCGATGATGACTTCGTTGAAGGCCATGAGCTTGTCATGGGCGCGCAGCCGCAAGTCCGCCGGCAGCGACAGGTCGCAGACTTGCACGCTGAGCTCGGGCGCGACGATGGGCAGCCAGCCGCAGAAGCCGGCGCCGCCCGCGTCCATCGACGCTGGCAGCACAGCGAGGTTGGCTTGGTAGAGTTTCAGATTCGTGCCGGCGGCCGCGCGCACTTTGGCGCTGAAGGCGTCGATCTGGCGACAGGTGTCTTTCATAAAGTGGAAGCGTTCGCTGGCGGCCACTTGCGCGACTTCATCCGGGCTGAGCAGGCGATGCTCCGGCTCAGGGATTTCGTAGATGCCCAGGCGCGCTTCCGGACCTACGAGACTCGCCAGCTCCAACAGCTGCTCGGCCAGATCACGGGAAGAGGGCAGCAACGACAACGCGACCACGGCCACATCCGTGCCCAAATCGTAGATGCGCTGCAGGCAATCGGCTTGCGCGGCGAGGGTGTCGCCATAGTTGCCGACAGTCGCGGCCGCCATCCCCCCGCGCGGATGACGGGCGACGAATTCGGCGACGCGTAGGCGCTCGTCGTGGTCGAGCAGCAGCATCTCGCTGGCTTGCCCCAGCGCCAGTACGCCGGGCAATTTCAGATCGCGGTAAAAGTCCAGCAAGGCGCCGATGGCGGCCAAATCAAGCCGGTTGTCGCCATCGAAGGCCGTAAGCAGAATAGGCCAGGCGCCGTCGCGAATCGCTCGTTGGGTCATAGACTACATCCTCGCCGCTGAAAACGTTTTCCGCGCCCGAGTATAGCCGATGGCGGGCGGATGTCAAAACCGCGCTCGTCTGGGGAAGTGAATCGAAGTCGGTAAGATTCCCACATTCATCGACGATCTGGTAG
>VXLV01000156.1:0-14318 GCA_009841405.1 Chloroflexota bacterium
ATACAGCCTCCCCATTGCAATGGGGAGGGGGAGCTAACCCGGCGCGAGCGTCGTGATTTTCAAGGGAGAAAATACCTAGGAGCGTTAGGACTGTACTCGCAATAGCGCCAGATAGCGTAATGTAGCAGCCTTCCCCCCATTGCTATGGGGGGACCGAGGGGGGTAGACCACGGGCTGCACTTTGGCGCGCCCACTAATTGGATCGATTAATTCCTCAGGAGCTGAAAAATGGACTTCGGCATAACTTTCAAAGGCGATATCTCGCCAAAGCGCACGGTAGCGCTCTGCAAACAGGCGGAGGTCGCCGGCTTCAAATACGGCTGGTTCTTTGATTCGCACGTGCTCTGGCGCGACTGCTATCTGACCATGGCCCTGTGCATGGCGCATACCGACCACATGATCTTCGGCCCGCTGGTGACGAACCCGGGCGTGCGCGAATGGTCCGTCGCCGGCAGCATGTACGCCACGCTGGCCGTGCAAAGCGGCAACCGCATTGAAGTCGGCATCGGACGCGGCGACAGCTCACGCCGAATGCTGGGCCGCAAGCCGATGACCGTTGCCAATATGGAGCGCTTCGCCGACGCCCTGCGCGGGCTGGTCCGCGGCGATGAAGTCGACTACGACGAAACGTCGGCGCAGCTAACATGGGCCAACGGCTACGAAATGCCGATCTGGATCGCGGCTTACGGGCCAAAAGCGCTGGCCGGCGCCGGACGCAGCGGCGATGGGCTGGTCATCCAGCTGGCGGACCCGGGCCTGGTCAAGTGGTTCAGCGAGCAGGCCATCGCTGGCGGCGAGGCGGCCGGCAAAGATATGTCGAATTACCAGATCATGTCGGCGGCGCCGGTCTGGGTCGGCGATATGGAAAAAGCGCGCGAGCAAACCCGCTGGTTCCCGGCCATGGTGGGCAATCACGTCGCCGATATCGTCGAACGTTACGGCATGGACAGCCCGGACATTCCCGACAGCCTGACCGCTTATATCGAAGGGCGCCGGGGCTACGACTACAAAGAGCACGCCGACAAAGACGCCGACCACCTCGACTTCATCACTGAGGACATTGTCGACGCCTTCGGCATCCTCGGTGACGTCGACGACCACATCGCCAAGCTGAAGCATCTGGAAGCGACCGGCGTGACGCAGTTCAACATCTATCTCATGTGCGGCGAGGAAGAGCGCATCGTCGCCGAATACGGCGACAAGATCATCCCCGCTTTCAGCTAGGTCCACTGACAATTGTAGGGGCTACCGAGCGGGTCGCCCGCACATATCGCCATTCCGCAGGGGCGAACATTGGCTCGCCCGCAATCCGTCAGATTGTTCGTTATACTGATACCGTAACAGCCGTGCCGCGCCAGCGGAATCATGGAGCCGACCATGGCCATCGACAGAATCCTCCAAATGACCGTCGAAGAATACTTCGCCTTCGACGAAGCCAGTGACATTCGATACGAATACATTGATGGAGAGGTGATTGCATTGACCGGTGGCACGTATGATCACGGCCTTATCATGGCAAATGCAAGCGGAGAGCTCCGACAGCTTCTGAAAGGCAGCGATTGCCGCGTCATCAGCAGCGACTTGCGCAACCGCGTCAACCCCAATCGGTATGTTTATCCCGACTTCAGCGTGGTCTGTGGCGAGCCAGAAACAGATGAACGAGCTGTCGCTTTGTGGAATCCCACGTTAGTAGGGGAAGTCACGTCGCCATCTTCGATTGGACGAGACCGGGGCGAAAAGCTGCATTTATATCAGAGCATCGCCTCATTGCAGATCTACCTTGTCATTGACCAATATCGGGCGCATGTAGAATCGTATGAACGCCATGTTGGCGGCTGGCGCGTTCAGGAATTCTTGGGTCTTGAGGCTATCATCCCCCTGCCGGCGCTGGGCTGCGAACTGCCCTTGGCGGAGATTTATCGAGGTATCGACTTTTAATTCCGCCAAGACTCGAACTGCAGGCGCTGCCCGACGGGTCGTCCACTAGCCATCTCGGTTGAATTCCACGCAGTCATCAATCAATTGGTTATACTGATACCGTAACAGCCGTGCCGCGCCAGCGGATTCAAGGAGTCCAACATGGCCATCGACAGAATCCTCCAAATGACCGCCGAAGAATACTTCGCGTTCGACGAAGCCAGCGAATACAAGAACGAATTCATTGACGGCGAGGTAATCCCTATGACCGGCGGTACAGCATATCACGCGGAAATCATGTGGAACCTCGGATTCGCCTTGGGATTGCGCCTGAGTGGGGACGACTTCCATTTCTACACCAGCGCGATGCGCGTCCGTGTCAGCCAAACGCGTTATCTCTATCCAGATCTAAGCATCGTCAGCGGCGAACCGGAGCTGGATGCAAACGCAATCAATCTATTCAATCCCACACTCGTCGCAGAAGTAATCTCGCCCGCGACAGCCAATAGAGATCGTGGCTTTAAACGCGCGCAGTACCAAAGCATCCCCGCGCTTCAAGTCTATCTCGTCATCGACCAATTCGAAGCGCATGTCGAAGTGGACTTGCGGCAAGACAATATCTGGCAACTGCAAGAATACAGCGGCCTGGACGCCATCATCCCCCTGCCGGCGCTGGGCTGCGAGTTGCCGCTGGCGGAGATATACGAACGGATTTCATTTTAGACCGCGCCGCCTTGCTAGCGCGCGCAGACTGACCGAACGCATCACTCAAGAGGAGCAGAAAATGGGCACACTATTCCGAAACGGAAGCGTCATCACCGCCAGCGACATGGTACAGGCCGATGTCCTGGTCGAGGGCGAGATCGTCAAGCTGATCGGGCAGAGCCTCAACGCCGATAACCACGATGTCGTCGACTGCGCCGGCAAGTACCTGCTGCCCGGCGGCATCGACGTCCATACCCACCTCGACCTGCCCTTCGGCGGCACGATCAGCAACGACGACTTCGACGTTGGGCACATGGCGGCCGCTTTCGGCGGCACCACCACCCATATCGACTTCGTCGTCCAGCCCATCGGCGGCAGCTTGCATGACGGCCTGGAGACCTGGTGGGCGAAATCGCGCGATATCGCCCAGATCGACTACGCCTTTCACATGGCCGTCACCGACCTCAACGACGCCGTCATGAAAGAAATCCCGACCATGCGCGATGAAGGCATCACCAGCCTCAAGCTGTTCATGGCGTACAAGAACGTCTTCATGATTGATGACGCCACGCTCTTCAACACCATGCGCGTGGCGGCGGACAACGGCATGATCGTCATGGTGCACGCCGAGAATGGCGATGTCGAGGCGGCGCTGACGCCGGCCCTGCTTGCCGCCGGCAAGACCGACCCGGTCTACCACGCCTCGTCGCGACCGCCGGAGATTGAAGGCGAAGCCACCAACCGCGCCGTCGTCATGTCCGGCCTGACCGACTGCCCGCTCTACGTCGTGCACATGACCTGCGAAAGCGCCATCGACGCGCTGCGGCGGGGACGCGCGCTGGGCTACCCGGTCATGGGCGAAACCTGCGTCCAGTACTTCTTCCTCACTGTCGACGATCACATGGCGCTGCCCGGCTTCGAAGGCGCCAAATACGTCTGCTCGCCGCCCATCCGCAGCAAACACGACCAGGGCATCCTCTGGGGCGCCGTGCGCGATGGCACACTGCAAATCGTCAGCACTGATCATTGCGATTTCTGGTATGACGGCGGGCACGGGCCCTGGCAGGCGTGGAACGAGCGCACGGGCGGTACCGACTGGGTCGGCTACGAAAAGCAGGACCCTTCATATCGCCGGCCCGGCAAGGAACTGGGCCTGGGAAACTTCGCCAAAATCCCCAACGGCATGCCCGGCCTGGAAGACCGCATGATGGTGATGTGGGACGCCGGTGTCAATAGCGGCAAACTCTTGCCGACCCGCTTCGTCGAGCTCTGCTGCACGAACCCGGCCAAAATCTTCGGCATGTATCCGCGCAAGGGCACCATCGCCGTCGGCTCGGACGCCGACATCCTGGTCTGGGATCCGCAGAAGGAGCACACCATCAGCGCCGCGACCCACCACATGCGCGTCGACTACAACTGCTATGAAGGCATGACGGTCAAGGGCGTGCCAGTGCAGGTCTACCAGCGCGGCCGCAAACTGGTCGACGGCGATCAGTGGCTGGGCAGCAACGGCGCCGGCCAGTTCATCCCGCGCGCGGCTGGGGCTCCTGTGCTGTAATCTTCATCATGAACATAGCAGTTTTCGCGAAACGCGAAAACTGCTATGCTTTCTCGTCTCGACTGCCTCGATACGAAGAACAGACCTTTGTGATCTTTGTGTCTTCGTGGTTTTAAACTCCGTGAATTGTTGCTTTCACGACACTCCCCTCGCACAACCTCGTATTCCGCACTTCTCCACAGTAGAATCATATTAGCTAAAGGGTGCGCATGCTAACCGCAAAGATTTGGCCAGGCCGCTACGACATTGATGACGTCTGGGAGATCGTGCATCGACCGGAGAATGATAACCGGCGTTTCGAGTTGCTTGACGGGAAGCTCGTGGAATTCCCGCTTGCCGGCTTCCAGCATGGTGTCTTGGCGGGTGAAATGTGTTTTCACATTTATGAAGCGAACAAGCGCGCATCCCTTGGACTGGCGACCGCGCGTTGCGGCTATCACCCGCCGGATGATCGATGGACCGTGCTCGGACCTAGCGCCGCTTTTACCCGCAAGGAGCGTGTACCTTACCCCTTGGCCAAGAAGTATGCCGCGCGCATGCCCGATCTCGCCGTCGAAATCGCGTCGTTCTGCAACCCCTATGATTGGGTACGCGAGAAACTGCCCAAGTACTTGCTTAACGGCACTCAGCTAGTCTGGATCGTAATCCCCGACCGCAAGGGCGTCGAAGTCTGCCGCCTTGACGACAAGGGCGACATTCAGTCCGAATTCATCGGCAGCGGCGGCGCGCTCACCGGCGAACCCGTCCTGCCCGGCTTCAGCCTCGAGCTTTCAGCGCTATTCGACTGACTTGGTCGCGCCTTCAGCGCTAACCGGCGACGCCGCCTTTACACACCTTTTACAACCGCGCAACGACTATGTTACTCGGCGTTTTCATGCTAGAGTGAAACCATGCACCGAAAGGAGATAACAAGAATGAAGCGTCGAGCACTATTACTCATGGTCTTGCTGCTGGTCAGCGGGCTCAGTTTCGCCGCTGCGGAGCAGTCGCTTGATCTCGAGCGCTACTGGCTGGACAACGGCCTGGAAGTCATACTCGTGCGGGATACCACCGCTCCGACAGTCGCCGTGGACATCTGGTACAAGGTCGGCAGCGCCAATGATCCCGAAGGCAAGAGCGGCTTCGCACACCTGTTTGAACACATGATGTTTGAAGGCTCGCCTCATATCCCAAACAACGGCATGGATCAATTGCTGGAACCAGTTGGCGGCTCTTCCAACGCCTATGTCGGCAATGACTACACCGCCTACTACGAGACCGTGCCGTCGCATCAACTGCCCCTCGCGCTCTGGATCGAAGCCGATCGTATGGGCGGCCTGGATGTAACGCAGGAAAACCTTGATAACCAGCGCGCCATCGTCATTGAGGAGCTGCAGCGGAGCTATGACAACCGGCCCTACGGCGCGGCAGTCAAAGCGCTTATCACCGTGCCCTATTCCTACGAACCCTACAAGCGACCTGCGATCGGCAGTATTGAGGACGTCAATGCCGCGCAAATTGAAGATGTCATCGCTTTCCATCGCGGTTACTACTTGCCAAACAACGCCACCTTGGTGGTCGCCGGCGACATCGACTTTGACGTCGCGAAGACGTTGATCGAAGGCCTCTTCGGCCCGATCCCGCGCGGAGACGACCCGCCCGCGCTGCCGGAATTCACGCCTGTCGACCAAGAGGAAGCGGAATTCATCACCGTTGAAGATCCCTTCATCAACCTGCCGGCGTTGCTGGTCGCGTATGAGATTCCGCCCCTGACCCATGAGGATTTCCCGGCGCTGAATGTCCTGTCGCGTATCCTCAGTGTTGGCGATTCCAGCCGGCTGGCCAAGCGACTGGTCGATACCGGCAAAGCGCTGCAGGCCGACGCCTGGATATTCGACAACCGCGGCCCGGGCATGTTCGCCTTCATTCTCATCGCCAATATGGGCGTGGACCTGGCCGAACTCGAGGCAGCCTCTTACGAAGAGCTGCAGAAGATCATCGACGAAGGCGTCCCGCAAGCAGAGCTCGACAAGGTGATCGCCGGAATCAGGAGCCGAAACATACTCGGACTGGAAACCGCCCTCGGGCTGGCGGAGAGCGTACAAAGCGCCGCCTACTATTATGGCGACCCGCAAGCCCTGTTCTCTGGCATCAATCGCTACGAAGCCGTCACCAGCGAGGATATCCAGCGGGTAGCGCTCGAATACCTGGAAGAATCCGACCGTCATGTCTTCAATGTCGTCGAAACTGACGCCGACGCCCCGGCGCCCGTTGTGCCTTACGCCGCCGAAGACGCTGTCGAAAAGGCGCCCGATTACCGCTACGTCATTGATCAGGATGAGCCGCCGCCGCCGCTGGACTCCAACGAATTCAACTTCCCGACCATCACCGAAAATATTCTGGACAATGGCCTGGAAGTTGTCGTGATAGAGCAGCCCAACATGCCCATTATCTCGCTGGATGTCTACCTCGCCGGCGGCGCCACGGCCGCGCCGCAGGACCTGCCCGGCCTGGCCAGCATCACCGGACAGCTGATCTCGCGCGGCACGGAAAGTCGCAGCGCCCAGGATATTGCCGGCGCGATCGAGCAAGTCGGCGGCGCCATAGGCAGCGGCGGCGGCAGCGACAGCCTCCAGGTCGGCGTATTCGGCTTGATTGAAGACAGGGACCTCGCCTTCGAACTTTTGGCGGACATGACGATCAACGCAAACTTCCCGGAGAACGAAGTCGAGCGAGCGCGCGCCGAATGGATCAGCGGGCTGGAAGCCAGCCTGGCTGAACCGGGCTTCGTCGCCGGGCGCGCCTTCGCACGGACGCTTTATCACGGCCACCCCTATGGCAATCCCTACACCTTCGACACCCTGGAAGCCATCACCCGCGATGACGTCGTCGCCTTCTACGAATCGCGCCGCCAGCCGGATAACGCCCTGCTGATCATCGCCGGCGCCATAACCACCGAAGATGGTCTCGCATACGCTGAACAGCACTTCGCCGATTGGGAAGGCGCCGCCGAGCCGGTCGCCTATCCAGAAATACCGGCGCGCAGCGGCCAGCAAATCCTGCTGATCGACCGCCCCGGCAGCACCCAGGCCAACTTTATCCTGGGCAATATCGGCATCGAAGGCGACAGTCTCGATTACTTCCCGGCGCGCGTAATGAATCATGTCCTGGGCGGCACCTTCAGCTCCCGACTGGTGCAAAACATCCGCGAAGAGAAGGGGTACACCTATAGCATCGGCTCCCGCTTTAGCTACCCGGCCGATACCGGCCGCTTCATCATCTCCGCCGCCGTCCGCAACGACGTCATCGCGCTCGCGCTGGAGGAAGTCTTCGCGGAAATCGAACGCATCCAGACCGAGCCACTCACCGATGAAGAACTCAACGACGCCCGCGACGGCATCGTCGGCGAGTGGGTCTTCGGGCTGGAAACCTATCAGGACTTTGTCGAAGTAGTCGCCTCGTACAAGATCCGCGGCGTCGAGCTCGACCGCCTTAATCGCTGGCTCGGCCACATCAAAGACGTCAATAAAGAAGACGTGCTGCAAGTCGCCAACGACTACATCCACCCCGAGGATTTCATTATCGTGGTCGTCGGCGACGCCGGCGAAATCCAGGAGCAACTGGAGACGCTGGGCGAGGTGACCGTGCTGGAAGCGGAGTAAGTCCCGCGCATTCCGGCGCCGAGCGAAGGGCGCAGATTCAGAAACGAAATGAGGGCGATTCGACCAATCGCCCTCAACATTGTCGTGAGCCCTCAGCGCCAGGGGGCTAGGCTTCTCCAAACTCAATCTGCCGGTAAATGTCCCGCAGCGGCAGGCTGCAATTCAGAGAGTCAAGCGGAATCTCGTCGTCACGCCGGGAGAATGTCCGCAAATCCCAGCCGGCTTCCCCACGCGTATAGAGTTCAACTGACATCTCATCCTGCTCCACGATCAGGTACGCTTGTATCGATGCGACCGATTGGTAGAAGTTCAGCTTCAACACCCGGTCATGGTCGATTGAAGACGGCGATAATACTTCTACGACTAGCGTCGGGTTGAGCAGAACGCGCGTACCCAACTCAGTCTGCGGCTCGCCACAGACGACGCTCACGTCCGGGTCCACCAAAGTAGACTCTCCGACTCTGACAAGCATGCCACTGGCGATCACCTCGCAACCAGTTACCGCCAGTAAACTGTCAAGTAGAACTTGTAATCGATGGATGATGCGAAAGTGATTGAGTTTCCCACCGGACATCTTTACAGGCTCTCCGTCAATGTATTCATACCGGTATTCGCTGGCCTCGGCGAAGTCTAGAAATGCTTCGACGCTCATCTGGCGGACGCGCTCAACAGCCATTTTCGTCCTCCCGCAAACTTGGGTACGAACAGTTTAACATTGTCCAGCAGCGATTTGGCAGTTTCCCGCACAGAAGAGTATGTAATTCCGCGCAAGCGAAATCTCCGCCATGCGCATAATCAAATCTCTGTGCCTCGGTGGTGAATTGCCAAGTATTGTGTTCACCAGGAAACAACATTCACCACGCCCGCTACAGCGCCACCCAGCGCCGCTCCCGGCTGCTGCGGCGGATGGCGTCCATCGCCACCTGACACTGATGCCCGTCAGCGAAAGTCGCGCCCCAAGTCAACCGTCGGCCTTGGCGGATAGCCGCCGTCAACTCCTGCATCAACGCTACGAATGACACATTCCAGATGCCAGCGCCAAGCCCGGGCAAATCGGCGTTGGGGTCGCGCTCGCTCAGATCCTGGAAGTCCTCGCCGGCCCGCGCCACCAGCAGCTTCTCGTCGCTGTCGGCCAGCATAATCGTGCCTTCGCTTCCGAAGATCTGCGTCTGATTGCCCGTGCCGTGGCGGGCCGCGCTGCTGACGAATACCGAGCAAAGCGCGCCGCTCCGCATCTCCGCCGCGAAGCTGAACTGGTCGTCAGCGCTGGCGGTCCAGGCCGCGCCGCTTTCCCGGTCCGTCCGCGCCGCCGCCAGCGTCGCCAACTGCCCGCTGACCGCGCCGATATCGCCCAGCCAGAAGCGCAGCAAGTCCAGTTGATGCGAGCCATTCGCGCCCAGGCGCCCGCCGCCCATATCCGTCCGCGCCAGCCAGTGGCCGGCCGCGTGTGAGGCCGAGTCGCCCCAGGACGCCGAGATATTCACGATGTTTACGTGCCGCACGGCGCCGATGTATCCGCTTTCGATCAGCGATTTGATCTTGCGCCGGTTGGGGTTAAAGCGCAGCTCATGGCCGATGATATGCAGACGGTTCAGCAATTCCGCAGTCTCCAGCATCTCTGCCGATTCGTCCTGGTTCATCGCCATCGGCTTTTCGCAGAGCACGTGCGCGCCCGCCCGCAGCGCCGCCAGGGTCATCGGCGCGTGATACACCGTCGGCGTGGCGATGCCGACCAGGTCGAATTCGTTCTCGGCGATCATGCGCTGCCAGTCGTCGTATACGCGCGGGATGCCAAATTCGTTAGCGGCCGCTTGCGCGCTGCTCAACCGCGCGCTGGCGATTGCGGCCAGCTCCACGTCTTCGATCGCGCGCAGCGCCGGCAAGTAGGCCTGCCGCGCGAAACTCGCGCCGATGATGCCCGTCCGTATCGTCATCGCCGCCTCCTATGCAATACCAAGCAAGTCACAAAAAGCTTACCACCGAGTAAACCGAGGAAAAAAGAGGACTCCGAGTAAAGCAAAGAATTGATAGTATGCCTGCAAACTTTTCAAGCGTTGGATGGCTGCCTAAGTTGCGGCAATAGTATGTCAATACATAACTCTCTGTGCCCTCTGTGTACCCTCATTTTCCTCTGTGGTAAAGAAAAGTGTGTTGAGACGAGATTTGCACGAGTTGCTTGCACTTAGGTCTGAATTAAGCCGCGTTCCCGCAGCGCAGCGCCGACCGCCGTCAAGTTGCGCAGCTCGGCTTCCGAGTAATTGCGCGAAATCATCACGCCGGTCGCGCCGCCGTCCAAGCCCGCCAGCACGCCCTCGCGGACCTCTTGCGGCGTGATTTCCTTGCTGGGGCCGCTGTGCCCCACGCCAACGCCGATGCCCGGATAGACCGGCTTGCCCGTCTCTTCAATCAGTCGCGCGGTCCATTCGCGCACGTACTCGGGCTTGAAGCCGGCCAGCGGCCCCTCCGTCCGCGGCGCGATGTAATCCTCCAGGCCCAGCAGGTTCGCCAGACCATTGTAAGCGCCATCGGGCGGAGCATCCGCTAGCAATGCGCTCTGCCAGGAGGCCGCGAAGTCCGCAAAGCGCGCGCCCGCCGGCGTATGATAAAGCACCGGCTTGAACCAGTCGGCGTAGGGCGCGTATTCGCTCTGATCGTACTGCGCCCTCAAGTAGGGATTATAGGTGTTGATGATCTGCCAGATACCCAGCCCAAATTCGTAGGCCGAATCATAAAACTTTACCAAGCCCGCCAATGCGCGATAGAAAGCGTGGTGAGAATCCAGCCACATCTTCTCCCACATCAGCACTTCGGGATGATGCAGCAACTGCCGCAAGACCATGACGAAGACGCCGTCCTTGGGCTTTTCGCCCGCGCGGACGCCTTGCAGCAGATCATCAATGGCGCGATAGCCGGCCAGCGCCCGTTCGACGTCTATATGGCGCGCCCGCGCCTCGGCTACGTAGTGCTCGTCAAAGCCGGTCGAGCTGTCGCCGCGGAATATATCCATCAGCGGGCTCTGCCGCTCGATGCCCCACAAGACGCCGCGCAGATCGTGATTGTTCAGCCAATCGGCGAAGACCGAATGCCAGAATGTTTTGTAGTCCGGATTCAGCAGCGATGGCCGGCTCGCCATCCGCCCCAGATGATCGCGGTCGAGAAAGTGTTGAAACCCCGGCTGCCAGATCGAGCGGATGGCCGAGCTCGATGTCTCGCAATAGTAGGTATATACCTTGATGCCGCGCCGACGCGCCGCCGGGATCACATCGGCCAAGGCGTCAAAGCCGTGATACAATTCGTCCGACGCCGCGAAAGTCTTCATGAAGGTCTTGCTGTAATAGCGCGGATCAGGCGCGAAGAAGCCGCCGCCGCGCAGATTGTCCGGCGCTTGAATGCCGTGATCGGGGAAGCCAAATGCGGCCCGCCCGGCATTGCCTACGCTCCAGCTCAGTGCCGAAATGAAGAGCGCGTTCACGCCCGCCCGCTCTTGCAAGATGTCCAGGACCTGCTCGACGCCCTCGTCGATGAAGCTAATCGCGCCGATCTGAATGCCTACAAATGTGTCGCTCATCGCGCCTGTCCAGCTGCTTGATTATTCGGTGTTCTCGGTGGTTACATCAGTCTTCTGGCAGAAGTTCTACCGTCGCTCAATTCGGCGGCAGCACATCGGCAATCTCCACTGCGCCGCCGGTCGCGCTCGACAGTATGCACGCTTCTATCATCGCCAGCGACGCCAGGTGATCGCGGCCGCTGCATTGCAACTCGGCGCCTTCAAGCACATGCGCGACGAAAGCAGCGAAGAGCGCCCGCGTCTCGCTGATCCAGATTTCGTGCGGCGGCAGCGGAACCGGCGTCAACTCCGCATCATCGCGGCGCGCGTAAAACAGGTCGCCGAATTGTTCTCGCTGAGTGATGATACCGCGCGTACATTCGCTGCGCCATTCAAAGCCCGGCGCGGCCCAATTGCCCTGCCAGGTCCCCTGGTAATTTACGCGCAAGCCGCCGTCGAACTCGATCAGCGCGGCGACATTGCTGTCATGCCGGTACATGCTCCAGGACGGATTCCAGGTCCAGCACTGGACGCGAACTGGCGCCCGCCCATAGACGTAGCGCATCAAGTCGAAGTGGTGGATCGACTGCTCCCAGAGCATCGGCTGCGCCATCTCCAGCGGATAATCGTTGAGGTCGGGGCGGCGGCCATCGCGCCAGCGCTCGTAGGTGAAGCGCGCGAATTCGGCGCGGCCCACCGTCTCCTCCGCCAGCAAGCGCATCATGGCGCCTGTGACCGCCAGGTAGCGGAAGTTCAGCCCCACCATCAGCGCGACGCCGCCCGCCTCGGCGATCTTCACCAGCCGCGCTGCTTCGTCGAGGTCCAGCGCCAGCGGCTTCTCAATCAGCATCGGCAGCTTTCGCGCGGTCGCCGCTGCGACGATCGCTTGACGCCCCAGCGGCGGATTGGCCAGCACCAACGCCTCAACATCGTCCCGCGAAGCCAGCGCAGCGTCTACGCTTTCATAAGCGGGCAGCGGCCCAAATTCGCGCTGGGCCCGCGCCAGCGCCGCCGCCGCCGGATCCACCACAGCGGCCAACTCGGCACGCGTCGAGCTTTGGATCACGCGCGCCCAATGCCGCCCGCGCACACCCAGCCCCGCCAGCAGGACCTTAAGCACGCCTCGCTCCCAAACGCAAACTCTCCAACGTCACGCGCAGAGACTCTCCGCCGAGCGGCGTCCAATCGCTGAAGCCGGTATCCTCCCGCAAGCGTCGGGGCGGCGCGTCAGCCGCCTCTACCGCGGACTCTTCGGCTGTCGCCGCGTCTTCTTTCAGCCGCAGCGGAACATCACATAGCCACGCTATCTGCCGCGCCAGCGCCAGGTTGGTCACGCGCTCGCCGCTCTCCACCTGATACAGACTGTGCCGCAGCGACTCCGTTTGCAGCAGCGCGATCAAGGCGCGGCCGATATCGGGCGCGTAGGTCCAGCGGCGCGATTCGCCGGGCCGCATGGCAGTTATCTCGCCCGCCGCCAGCGCCTCATGCAGCTGCGTCGCCACCGCGCTCAAACGCGGTCGCGTCAAGCGCGCGTATTCCCAGGGTCCGTAGACCGCGCCCAGCCGCGCCACAAGGACATCGCGGCCATATTCCAGGCGCAGGGTCGTCACCGTGTGCTCCAGCAGCGCCTTCGCCACGCCATAAACGCCCAGGGGCCGCGGCGGAGCAGCTTCGTCGCGTTCAGTCGACGGCGCTCCCCCGAATACTGCTGTCGAACTTATGAAGATAGCCCGCGCGATCCCCTGCCGCTGGGCATAGGCGCTAACCGCCAGCAGCGGCTCGATATTGGCGCGCAGATTGTCTTCCGGGCTTTCGCCGCGCGCTTCGGGACTCGCCGTCACCGCCGCCGCATGAATCAAAGCCTCGGCCTTCAAAGGCGGCAATTTCACGCAATCCGCCGTCAAGCACCGTAAATTTTCGCCCGGCATTTTCCCGTAGGCCGGATTGTCAAATGCAAGGTCGACTGCCGTCACCGCATAGCCGGCTTTCAGCAGCGCCCCGACGATATTGCAGCCGACGAAGCCGTTGGCGCCGGTGACAATTACGCCCTGAGTCACGGCGCCACCCAATCTTCGGCGATCAAGTCGCCGGCGGTCGCGATATGCCCCTGCAAGATTTCTTGCGCCCGCGCCAGATCGCCCGCTTCCATCGCCTCCAGCAATGGTAGATGATTATGCGCGATCTGCGTCAAATCAGAATTGCGGCGGTTCACCAGCGCCATGATTTGCCGCACCTTCATCGCCACCGTCTGCCACATGGTCGCCAGCAACTGATGCCGGCCCATCGCGATTAGCGCGTCGTGGAAGTCGCGGTCAAGCGCGTTGACCGCGCCGAGATCCCCCCGGTCGCCCGCGCTGATCATCTCGCCCACCATGCCCCGCAGCTGCTGGTAGAGCGCCGGCTCGCCCGCCGCCATCACCCGCTCCAGAGCGTAAGACTCCAGCAGCATGCGCATGCTGTAGATTTCTTCGATATCAACTCGGGACAAGCGCGTGACTGTCGTGCCGCGATAAGGAATCGTCTCGACCAGGCCTTCCGAATTGAGGATACGCAGCGCTTCCCGTATCGGCGCGCGGCTGACGCCCAGCTGGCGCGCCAAGTCCATTTCCGTCAGCGCCTGCCCCGGTTTCAACTCGCCGGACAAAATCGCCTCGCGCAGCGAATCCAGCGACTGCTCGCGGATGGACATATTCCTGATCTGCGGTAGATTCGACTTCATCGCGCGCGTTTCCTTAAGCGAAGGGATCTTTAACAGTGGTCTATTGCCGCCAAACGATAAATCTCTGTGCCTCAGCGAATCCTTCTAAGTCATACGACGTAACTTAACTTGCTGTAGGGGGGGGGCCCGGGGGCGCCCCCCCCCGGGGCCCGGGTGGGGGGGGAAAAAAAAAAAGACCACCCCTACGAAAAGGGGTGTTAGAGGGTGTGGGAGGAGCGTAAAAAAAAAAAA
>VXLV01000156.1:14328-24239 GCA_009841405.1 Chloroflexota bacterium
AACCCTCAATTATTAATTCGCTTTCGACTCATAATACAAATTATTACACAGCTCTTTATTATTGTTCGGCGTCGGGCGTCCTCGTGGCCCCCCCCACGAGTCTGGACCTCTCCGAGGGCGTTTCGGCGAAACGGCCCTACGGCTCGCTGACGCTTTGGAATACTCATCATGAAATTGGAAGTATTTCTGTGCCGTTGCGGCAAAAATTCCACGCCGTACCCGCCAGACGACCTGTGTCCGATCTCAACCGCGCCCGTACTTCGAGACGACTTGACAGCAGCGGCAGCCCTCCCTATAATTCCCTGACTTGTAGATTGTAGACAATCCTTCAGTTCCGGCGCATGATACTCAAGGCAGCCATGGCTGTCAAGGAAGCGCGCGAATCGAAAGGCGCCCGGCGAGTCATCAGCGGAGCATACAAGAGGACAAGGCATGAACGAAAACTGGGTACTCAAGGAAGACGAAGCGGTCGAATTGCTGGCGCTGCTGATCACCTCGGCGCGCATACAACTGGACGAGCCGGCGCATTACGGGCCGCTGCGTCTGCTGACGGCTTCCGAACGCCTCAGCGGCATGATCCTCGAGCGCGCTTCGGGGAAATCGCGCGACTTCTTGCAAGCCAATGTCGAGCGCATCCCCGAGCTGCATATGCGCATGTCGGATGTCGACGCCTATGCCGCCGGCCTGGACGCGCTCTGCCGCGAGGTCGCCGAATGCTTGCTGCGGCATAGCAGTTTGGAGGAGAAAACCTGATGAGCGACGCCGTACTCAACAACATCCGCAGCCGCCGCGTCGTGCGGGAGATGTCGGACGCGCCCGTAAGCCGCGAACAACTCGAGACAATCCTGGAAGCGGCGCGCTGGGCACCCAGCGGCGGCAACTTGCGCCCAATACGTTACATCGTCATCGAAGACGCGGAGACGCGCCGGCTGATCCGCCTGGTCGCGCCCGGCATGTTCCAGCACGCGCCCGCGCTTATCCTGCTCTGCCTCAACGAAGAGGTCATGATCGAGCATAGCTTGCCGCCCAGCGACCGCGCCCTGCTGATTGACATCGGCACGGCCGCGCAAACGATCATGCTGGCCGCGCATGGCATTGGGCTGGCATCGGGACCGGTCACCTCCTACAGCAAAGAAGCCGTTCGCGTCATCCTGAACTTGCCCGACAGCTACTCGCCGGAGATGTTCATCTGCATTGGGCACAAGGCCGAATCCACCAGGCGCGGCATGAAAGCCTGGAAAAAAATCACCTGGCGCGACCTGACGCACTGGGAACGCTTCCCGCCGCCCTGACATACTTGCGTCGCCGACCGCTAAGTATAGTGTAGGGGCGTTTCGCTGAAACGCCCACTGCATGACAAAATCGTAGGGGCTACCCACCGGGTCGCCCGCGGCAAGACGAAATCGTAGGGGCTACCCACCGGGTCGCCCGCCGCAATACGAGATTGTAGGGGCTAGCCATTGGCTCGCCCGCCGCGATACGAGATTGTAGGGGCTAGCCATTGGCTCGCCCGCCGCAAATCGAAACTGTAGGGGCGACTCTGTGAGTCGCCCACCAATGCAAAGGAGACCGACTTATGCACGAAAGATACATCAAACACATGGCTTTCGCCGTCAGCGACGCCCGCGGCGCGCTGCGGCATTATCAGGAATTCATCGGCGTCGGCCACGATGCCGAGGTGCATGAATACGACAAATCGCGCAATGTCGTCGCCATCTTCAATGTCGGCGATGTCGAATACCAGCTCTGCCAATCCATGGATGCCGGCGGACGCTACGATGCCTGGATCAAAGAGCGCGGCTACGAAGGCCTGCATCATATCTGCTACGCCGTGCCCAATATCGACGAGGCCCTGGCCGCCGCCCAAGCCAAGGGCGCGACGCTCAAGGAATGCGCCGCCTGCAAAGTCAAAGGCAGCCACGTTCACCCCGAAGGCTGGGTCGCCTTCCTGGAACAAGAAGCCGGCGGCGTCGAACTGGAGCTGATGCAGGTGTATACGCCGGAAGAGCTGGAACAATACAAATCCGTTAAGGGCATTTAGATGGACGCCGTCGAACTCTTGCTTCGCCTGGTGCGCATCCCGTCGCCCAATCCACCCGGCGACACCATCGCCATTGCCGATTTCGTCGCCGAGCAGATGCGCGCCATCGGTTGCGAAGTGCGCCAGCCGGCGCCGCCGCAGAAGTCATTCGCGCGCAACACCATCGCGACGCTGGGTCGGGGCGAGCCGCGCGTCATGCTGCACGCCCATATCGACACCGTGCCCATCGCCGCCACCGAAGCCCAAAACTGGAGCGTCGATCCCTACGCCGGCGTCGTCCGCAATGGCGCGCTCTACGGCAAAGGCAGCATTGACGACAAAGCCGTGCTGGCGTCAATGATGCTGGTGATGATGGAGGCGGCGCAACAACCGGAACTGGATGGCTCGCTCGTCCTGGTTGCGGCGGCGGAAGAAGAAGTCGGCGGCCAGCTGGGCACAAAGTGGCTGGCGAACAACGGACATCTGCCGGTCTGCGACTTCATCATCGTGGGCGAGCAGACCGGCAACAAAGCAGCGACCGCGCACAAGGGCGTGCTGCGCGCCACCGTCCGCACAACCGGCAAATCCGTCCACGCCACCAACCCCAACCGCGGCGTTAACGCCATCGTGGCCATGTCCAAAATCATCGCCGCCCTCGACCGCTATCACCACGACCTCGCGCGCGTGATTCACCCAGTCGTCGGCGCGCCGACCTGCAATGTCGGCGTCATCGCCGGCGGCAGCACCGCCAACGCCGTGCCCGATGCCTGCGCCATCCAGCTTGACCGCCGCATGATCCCGGGCGAAAAACCGGAAGAGGTAGTCGGCGAGCTACGCGCGGTGGTCGAATCGCTGGCATTGGAACCGGCCACGGCCAGCATCGGCGGCTTCGTCTATTCGCGCTGGTTCGATTCGGCGCTGAACACCGACCACGCCCGCCGCTTCCTGGACTGCGTCCGCGGGCATTTGGACGCTGATCCCGGGCCAATCGGCTACCTGCCCGGCAGCGACGCTAAGCACCTGATGGATCTGGCGCGCGGCGATATGATCATCTTCGGGCCCGGCAGCTACGAAGTCGCCCACGCAGCCGACGAGCACGTGCGCCTGGACGACTACGCCCAGACCACTGACATCCTGCGCGACTTCGTCCGCCAAACGCTTTACCCTGGCTAGCGCCGCCAAATCGCGGAACTGTAGGGGCGTTTCGCTGAAACGCCCGCCAACGCAAGATGATGTAGGGGCTACCCACCGGGTCGCCCGCGAAAATGCAGGTGCAACGCTATGTGTCGCCCGCGAAAACGCGAAGCTGTAGGGGCGAGCCACCGGCTCGCCCGTACGAACTGAGGTGGAGTTCCAACAGGAGGTTCCATGCAACTCGACACCCTGATCACAAACGCGCAAGCCGTTCTCGAAACCGGCGTCACCACCGTCGATGTCGGCATCCGCGACGGCCGCATCGCCGCGCTGACAGCAAACTCGGACGGCATCACCGCCGCCGAGACCATCGACGCCGCCGGCAAGCTGCTGCTGCCCGGCGCCATCGACATCCACTTCCACTGCCGCGCGCCCGCTTATCCCCAGCGCGGCGACTTCGCCACCGAGACGCGGGCCGCGGCCGCGGGCGGCGTCACCACAGTCTTCGAAATGCCCATCTCCAAACCCTGTTGCGCCACCGGCGAGATCTTCCGCATGCGTCGGGGGCTGGCCGAGCGCGACGCCTACGTCAATTTCGGCTTGTATGGCGCGCCCGGCTTGCTCGACCGCGCCGTCATCGCCGACATGGTGGACGAAGGCGCGATCGGCTTCAAAATCTTCATGACCGCCGCGCCCAAAGGCCGCGATGACGAGTTCGAAGGCCTCTGCCTGCCGCATACGCCCGAGCAATATCAAGCCCTGCAACTGGTGGCGGAGACCGGCCTGGTTTGCGCGGTGCACGCCGAGAACAACCAACTGCTGGAATGGCATACCGCCCAGCTGATCGCCGCCGGGCGCAATGATGTGCCCGCCCACGGCGAATCCCGCCCGCCCCATGTCGAGGCGCAAGCCATCGCCACGCTCCTGACGCTCAACGAGAGCATAGGCGTCAACCTGCATATCGCCCACGTCAGTTGCGCCGAAGCGCTGGCGGTCATCCGCCGCTTCAAAGCGACCGGCGCCAACGTCAGCGCCGAGACCTGCCCGCATTACTTGCTATTCACCGAAGCCGATCTGGAGCGCGTCGGGCCCTACGCCAAGATCAATCCGCCCCTGCGCACAGCCGCAGACCAAGCGGCGCTTTGGGACGGCTTGCGCGACGGCGCGCTGATGGCCATCACCACCGATCACTCGCCCTTCACGGTCGAAGAAAAAGAACGCGCGCGCGAAGACATCTGGGCCACGCCGCCGGGCGCGCCCGGCGTCGAAGAACTGCTGCTCGGCGTGATGCACGAGGCGCTGACCGGACGCATCAGCATCGAGCGGGCGGTTGACCTGGTCGCCACGAACGGCGCCAAACGCTTCGGCGTTTATCCCGAGCGCGGTCATATCGGCATCGGCGCGGCGGCCGATCTGGTCATCTACAACCCGGACGCGCAGACGACCATCAGCCCGGAGCGGCTCTTCAGCAAGGCGCGCGACTGCGACAAGCTCTATGCTGGCATGACTTTTCAGGGCGCGGTTGAGCGCACCATCGTCAACGGGAAGACTGTCTTCTCCGACGGCGAGATTATCGGCGCGCCGGGCGATGGCCAATTCGTCCGCCCCGATCCCGCCCGCGTTTGTCAGGACTTTTAGCGTGACTTACGAAATCGACTTCGGCGAGTACTTCGACTACGCGACGCTCAGCAGACATCTAACCGGTTTGGCGGCGGCATACCCGGCTTTGGCCGCGCTGGATGTCATCGGCAGCAGCTGGCGCGGGCGCGACATCTTTTGCATGACCCTCACCAACGGCGCGACCGGCCCGCACGACAGCAAACCGGCCTTCTATATTGACGGCGGCATCCACGCCGAAGAAGTCGCCACCACTCAGACCGCCGTCTACACGATCTGGTATCTGCTGACACAATATGGCGACGATGCCGAAGTAACCTGGCTGCTGGACAATCTCGCCTTCTATATCATCCCGCGCATCAATCCCGACGGCGCCGAAATCAGCCTGAAGACAGCGCACCATTGGTGCGGCAACGGCCGCTGCCTGCCAGGCGAAGAGCAGACGCGTGGTTTGTGCCAGCACGATATCGACGGCGACGGCCTCATCGTGCAGATGCGCCTGAAAGACCCGGCCGGCGAATGGCGCGTTTCGCCCGACGACCCGCGGCTGATGATCCAGCGCGAGCCGGGCGAAATCGACCAGG
Source organism: Chloroflexota bacterium (assembly GCA_009841405.1). Taxonomy (GTDB): domain Bacteria; phylum Chloroflexota; class Anaerolineae; order Aggregatilineales; family Phototrophicaceae; genus UBA6055. The sequence goes on from VXLV01000156.1 coordinate 19,684, forward strand.
GACCCTACTATCGACTCTATCGCGAAGGCGAGATCCGCGGCGAATGGGACGGCGTCCACTTCGAGGTAGAAAAGCCGCGCGACGGCAATCTCAACCGCAATTTCCCCGCCGGCTGGCGCCCCGAATTCCGTCAGTACGGCGCCGGCGACGCGCCCCTCTCCGAGCCCGAAGCCAAAGCCGTGGCCGACTTCATCCTGGCGCATCCCAATATCAGCGGCATGCAGTGTTACCACACCCATGGTGGCTTGCATCTGCGCCCGTCGTTGGTGGAAGCGGATAGCAGCCTGCCCCGCTTTGATCTGGCCGTCTACAATCGCATTGGCGCGATGGGCACGGCGCTGACCGGCTATCCCGTCATCTCGGTCTACGAAGAATTCACCACGGATCCCGATCAGCCGCGGGTCGGCTCACTCATGCAGTGGACTTACGACGAATTTGGCATCATCACTTTCTCCACCGAGTTGTGGAATCCCGAGCTGGCGGCCGGCATTGAGTTCCCCGCCAAGTATCAGGTGCGGGCGCGCTCGACCGAAGACGAGATCAAGCTGCTGCAATACAATGACGAACACCTCGGCGGCGCCGGATTTGTCGACTGGCGCCCTTTCGACCATCCCCAGCTGGGCCAGGTGGAAATCGGCGGCTGGACGCATATGTACACTTTTCGCAATCCGCCGCCGGTCTCGCTGGCGAAGACGACAAAAGCCAAAACATTCCTCTTCGAGACTATGCATCAGAACTGTCTTTTCACGCTCAAACACGCGATGACCGCGCCCCGGCTGCGCATCAGCGATGTGACCGTGGCAAAGCTGGCGGACGAGCTTTTCAAACTAAGCCTGACCGTGGCCAACGACGGCTTCCTGCCGACGCACTTGACGCAGCGCGCCTTGCAGCATGAGACGGCCGGTCCGGTTATCATCGAGCTGTCCGCCGACGCTGCCGACATCGAAATGGGCAAGGCGCGGCAATCGATCGGGCACCTCGCCGGGCGCGACGAGCGCGACGCGACCTGGTCGCCCTGGATGCGGCAGTGGTCCGCCACCAGCGCGAAAGTCGAATGGCTGCTGCGAGCGCGCCCGGGCGCCAACGTGACCCTTTGCGCTTCGGCGCAGAAAGCCGGGCGTCAAGCCCACGTGGTGACGCTGCAATGAAGCCAACCGCCGAATTCATGCGCGGCTGCCACAAAGTCTGAAAGGAAAGCGCTATGCCCGAAGCACCCGCCTGGCGTTTCGAAAAGATCATCAAGCCCATGTTCGACATCCCGGCGCCACCGCGGATTCTCGCCGGAGGCCGCGTCCTCACCTGTCGCGGCGACGAAATCATCGAGGACGGCTTCGTCGAAATCGCCGACGGCGGGATCAAAGCGGTCGGCCGCGTGAGCGACCTGGGCGACGCCAGCGCCGAGCGCGTCGACTGCCGCGGCAAGACCATCATGCCCGGCCTGATCAACTCGCACGCCCACCTGGCCTGGGACGGCGTGCACGACCTGGCGCGCCAATCGCTGGACGACCCGCCCGAGATCAGCGCCTGGAAATGCGCCGGCAACATGCTCAAGAGCTTGCGCGCCGGCGTTACCCTCGTGCGCGACCTGGGCATGAACCAGAGCAATCTCTTCGCCAAGCAAGCGGTCGAGCAGGGCATCTTCCCCGGCCCGCGCTTGCTCGTCACCGGCGAGGCCATCGTCCAGACCGGCGGGCATACCTACTGGTGCTGCCGCGAAGCCAGCGGCGCGGACGAGATGCGGCGCGCCGTACGCGACCAGGTCAAGCGCGGCGCAGACTTGATCAAGATCATGGCCAGCCACGACACCATCGAATTCACCGACGCCGAGTTGCGCGCCGTCATCGACGAGGCCCACCGCAACGGCCTGCCCATCACCGCGCACGCCACCTTCGACGCCGTCATCAAACGCGTGGCCGAGTTCGGCGTCGATGTCATCGAACACGGCGGCTCGTTGAGCGACGAGACGATTCAACTGCTGCTCGACAAAGACCTCCCCATCGTCACGACCTTCGCCCCGCTCGTCATGCAAGCACAGCCGGAGCTGGCGCGGCAATACGACATTCCCGAGTGGAAGATCGCCGAACGCCGGCAAGCCGTAAAGAGCCGCGAGCGCTTCGACGGGCTCGTCCGCGCGGCAGCGGCCGGCGTGACTATCGCCTTCGGCACTGATGCCGGCAGCCCCGTCGTCGGCCATGACATCGTCGCGCCCGAGCTGCAATTTATGGTCGAACTCGGCGTAAAGCGCGACAACTACGACGCCCTGCGCAGCGCCACCATCGTCGCCGCCGGCGTCAGCAATTTGGATGAGTCGCTGGGCAGCCTTGAAAGCGGCAAGGCAGCCGATATCATCGTCATAGACGGCGACCCCCTGGCCGACCTGGGAGCGCTGGAGCGCGTCGAGCAGGTCTATATCGCCGGTAAGGAAATGATTGGAGCAAACTAGATGAGTCGAATCAGCGGCATCTTCAACATCCTCGCCACCCCCTTCAGCGCCGATTACGCGGTCGACTACGAGAGCTTGCGGCGGCTGACGCGCTTTCAGATGGACATCGGCGCCCAAGGCTTGACCATCCTAGGCGTCATGGGCGAAGCCGCCAAGCTCAGCGTGGACGAGCGGCGAGCGGTCATGGACACCGTCATCGAAACGGTCAGCGGCGCTATTCCGATCGTTGTCGGTACCAGCCACAGCGACCTCGCGTCCTGCATCGCGCTGAGCCAGGCCGCGTTTACCGCCGGCGCCGACGGCGTGATGATCGCGCCGCCGCCTTTGGACGACAAATCCGACCCGGCCATCCTCGCCCTCTACAGCGAAATCGCCGAAACCATCAGCGGCGCCATCGTCGTGCAAGACTTTCCGCCGGTCAACGATGTCATCATGTCGCCGGCCGTGCTGGCGCAGATCGCCGACGCCATTCCCAACGCGCGTTACCTGAAACTGGAAGACCCGCCGCTGATGCAGAAGATCGACGCCATCCGGCATGAGACCGACAAATTTGAGATCTTCGGCGGCCTGGGCGGCATGTTTCTGCTGGAAGAATTGGGGCGCGGCGCATCCGGCACGATGACCGGCTTCGCCTTCACTGAAATCCTGGTGGCGGTCTACGAAGCCTTCAAAGCCGGGCAGCTGACAGAAGCGGAAGCCATTTTCGACCGCTACCTGCCGCTGATCCGTTACGAGAATCAGCCGCAAATCAATTTGACCATTCGCAAGGCCATCCTGCATCGCCGCGGCGCAATCGCGGAGGCCACGCCGCGCCCGCCCTTCAACGCCATCGACGCCGGCACGCTGGACGAAATCGACTGGCTGTTGCGGCGCGTGGGCATCGCTGATCCGACAGAGAGAGTCGACCTGTGAGCGCGGACCGCGTTCGACTGATCCCGCCCGAGGAGGCCGCGCCTGAACTGGCGGCTATCTACAGTAGGGCCGACGCCGCGCTGCATGATGGCCAGCTGCCCGGCCCCACCCTCTTCGACAATCAGGCGCGCGCCCTGGCGCATCATCCGCAGTTGCTACAGGCGCTGATTGGCGTATACGAAGCCTTCGCCGCGGCGCCGACAGTCGAGCGCAAGCTCATCGAGCTTGGCGTCTTGATCGTATCGCGCGTGAACGCCTGCGACTATTGCCTGCGGCATCATACGCCGTTAGCGCAAGCCGCCGGCTTGAATGCCGAGCAACTGCAGTGCATACAGCGCGGCGACTGGAAGGCGCATCGGGAACTGTGGTCCGAGCGGGAGTGGCTGATCATCGCCTATGCCGAGGGCATGACGCGCGAACCCCACAGAATCGATGACGCGTTCTTCGCCGATTTGCGGCGCCATTTCGACGATCGACAGATCGTGGAGATGACCATGCGTTTCGCCCTCTGCTCGGCCTGGAATAAATTCAACGACGCGCTGGGCCTGGATACCGAAAGCGCTTTCCGCCACGCATACGCCGAGATCATGGGCGGCTGACGACGCCCGCGGCTACTCGACCAGGGCGTAGCATTCCGGCAGTCCCTGCTCGACCAACTCAATGCCGTGCGACTGCATAAAGTCGCGGGAAGCCGCGCTATGCTCCCAGCTGGCGCCGATGATGACCCTGGGTATCTGGTACCGCACGATCGCCCCGGCGCACATCAAGCACGGAAAGGCAGTCGTGTAAAGCACAGTATCGGCGTAGCTCTCCTGCAAGCCGGCAGCTTTGATCGCCTCCATCTCGCCATGACTGAGCGGGTCGTTGTTCTGGATCATGAGATTGCGCCCGCGGCCGATGACCTCCCCGCCGCGCACAAGCACCGCGCCGAACGGGCTGCCGCCTTCGGCTTTGGTCGCGCTCGCCTCTTCAATCGCCATCGCCATAAACTTGTTCATTCTCCGCTCTCCTCTCGCTGAAGCAATACCGCCCCCTGCAACTTCTACTTTAGCGCATATTTTTGCCAAACTTCCAGGAATCGACGCGGTGGCCTGTCTCTGCTTTTGATAAAACCCTACCTAATGATGAGAGGAGGCCTATCACATACCTCATTCGCTCGCCTTAGCTCCCCTTCCCTCCTTGTGGGGGAAGGGGCCGGGGG
>VXLV01000134.1 GCA_009841405.1 Chloroflexota bacterium
GGAGGGGGCTGGGGGGTGAGGGGGTTTTACCCGCCCGCCGCCTTGTCCGCGACGTACGCCAGCCCGCGCAAGCCCAGCGCCCGCAGCGCCGCGCCCACCCGCTCCACATCGGCGCGATCGCCCGCGTCGTACGTCCGCGCGCAGAGCATGCGCTCGTCGCGGCTGACCGGGCCCTGAGTCGATACCTTGGACTTGTAACCGAGCGCGCCCCGCGCCGTCAGCGCCTTGACCCGCTCCCAGACGCCATCAACCTCGGCCGCGGGCAGGCGCGCGCGCCATTCGCCGGCGTTGGCTGTCGGCGCCGGCCCGCCGGCCTCGCGCCTGGCTTCGATCCAGTAGACCGAGCTGTATTCCGAGGGCTTGGCGTCCTGGTCGTGCAGCATGCGCGCCCGCTGCACCATCTGGATCAGATCTAGGCTCGGGTCGCGCGGCTGGTCGTCCTGGCTCATGCGCGGCTAGAGCGCCGTGGGCTGGCTGTTGATATCGCTGTCGAAGCCGTAGCGCCCGATCAGCGGCACGAAGCGGCAGCGCAGCAAGGTGCGCGAGGTGAAGCGCTCGCCGCGGCGTGTGATCAGCTTGAGCTCCTGCATGTGCTCGTCGCCGATGGGCAGGATCATCTGGCCGCCGTGGATCAGCAATTGGCTGCACAGCACGTTAGGCAGGCGCGGCACGGCCGCCGTGACCATGATGCGGTCGAATGTGGCTTGGTCGGGCAAGCCCTGGCTGCCATCGCCGACGTAAATGTCGAGGTTGTTGTAGCCCAGATCGCCGACGCGCTCGCCGGCTTGCTCCGCCAGGCGGCCGACCCGCTCGACGCTGAATACGTAGTGCGTCAGGTGGCAGAGTATCGCCGTCTGATAACCCGAGCCGGTGCCGATTTCCAACACGGTCTGGTGCGGCTTCAAGCGCAGGCGTTCCGACATGAAGGCGACGATATAGGGCTGCGAGATCGTCTGCCCTTCGCCGATGGGCAGCGGCCGATCTTCGTAGGCGTGGGCTTTGAATTCTTCAAGCACGAACTGGTGGCGGGGCATGACGCGCATGGCATCCAAAACACGCCGGTCGTTGATGCCGCGCTTGACCAGTTGCTCGTCGACCATGCGGTTGCGCTGGCGCGCGTATTCCCTTGAAGTCGGCATTCGCGTTTCCAAACCCTCGCCCGTGTCCCGCAAACATAAACTAGCACAATGCGCTATCGCGGGCAATCAAACATTGCGCCATATTCAAAGCCTGCGCCCAGGCGCGCAAGATTGAGCGCGCGATTAGAGGCGCGCCGGCCGGCTTTCGCTCTGGGGCGGATGTCTGTTACATTAGAGGCTGGCGACGGCCGGGAACGTTGAAGACGAAACATGGCGAACGAAGAAGGGAATACGACGGCGCGGCTGGATACTCGGCGGGTGCTGCCGGTGTTCTTGCTGGTCTTTGTCGATGTGCTCGGCTTGACCGTGATCCTGCCGCTGCTGCATCTGTATGCGGCCGCTTACGGCGCGACGCCTCTGCAAATCGGCTTGACGCTGGCGGCCTTTCCCCTGGCGCAGTTGGTCGGCGTCCCGGTCATGGGCGCGCTCTCGGATCGATTTGGGCGCAAACCGCTGCTGCTGATCAGCCAGGCGACGACCTGCTTGAGCTTTGTCATGCTGGGCCTGGCGACATCGCTGGAAATGGTAATCCTGTCGCGGCTGATCGACGGCCTATTCGGCGCCAATCTGGCCACGGCGCAAGCGGCGCTCAGCGATATCACCGACGCCGGCAGCCGGACGCGCGGCCTGGGCATCATCGGCGCGGCTTTCGGCCTCGGCTTCATCTTCGGTCCTGTCATCTCCCTGCTGGCGCTGGAGCTATCCGGCTCGCTGGCAGTGCCGGCATTCACCGCCGCGATATATTCATTCGTCTCCATCCTGGTCACGCTCTTTCTGTTCGCGGAGACGCATCCGCGGGCGGCGCGGGGGCGGGCGCGCCGGGCAGCGGGCGGGCCGGCGCTTTTCGCGCGTTATCTGCTGCGGCCGGCCCTGGGTCTTCTGCTGCTGCTGATGTTCGCGCAGCAACTGATATTCTTCGGCTACGAGAGCCTGCTGGGTTTGTTCACGCTGACGCGGCTGGGCTTCCTCGGGCGCGGCAATGCGGCGCTCTTCATCTTGATTGGCCTCATCTTGGTGGTGGTGCAGCTGCGCTACATCGGCCGCTGGAGCGCGAAACTGGGCGATCGCGGCCTGGTGAAGCTGGCGCTGGCGCTGCTGGCGCTGGGCCTGCTGCTGACCGGCCTGACGCCCGACGCGCCGCATCCCTTCTACGTGCGCGAACTTGTGCAGCGCGATTTGCTGGAAGCGGCCCCTTCCCAGACCGAAGCGATCATGGGCGAGCTGGGCGTGGAACTACCGCCCAATGGCAGGAACAGCCTGGCCGGCGTGCTCTGGCTGGCGGGCGCGCTGATTCCGGTTTCGGTCGGCGCCGGTCTGATTCGCCCGGCGCTCAACAGCTTGCTCACGCAGCGGGTGGGGCCAGGCGAATACGGCGGCATCCTGGGCGTCAGCGCGGCGCTGGTGAGCGCGGCCAACGCGGCTGCGCCCCTGCTTGCGGCGCACGCGTTTCAAACGCACGGCGCGAGCGCGCCCTTCCTGGCGGGCGGCCTGCTGATGGCGGGGCTGTGCCTTGGCAGCGTTCTTGTGTTGGGGCGCGAGACAAGTCAAGCCGCGCGAAGTGCCTAAAGCGCGCGTATGAGCAACCCTTGAAAGGCTGTAGCGATGCTGACCACAATGATGATTCGCCACGTCAGTGTCGACTGAAGTTTCGCCAAGTCGGCCTTGGTCGCCAAATCTGGCACATACGTTGCGAGCGCGCGATTGAACACGCTGTGGCTTTGCAGCGTCACTTCGCTTTGAGTCGAATTCATCGCTCGATTCTCCGATTAGTTTGGCAGAAAGCGATGCTGGAGATCCAATCGACACGCCACCACTATATCAGCAGTGAGCTACCGCTTCAAACTGGCTAAGGCGCCTGCCAGCCTTCAATTCGACGGAAGAGTACGATTCAATTGGTGTACAATGCTCGCATACGGGAGACGAAATCATGGCGCTTGAGTCACCGCTTAGGCATGCGCCCAGCCCTCCCAGCCGCGGGCGCTCCAGGCGCGGTAGAGCGCGATGGCGCCGGCGGTAGCGACATTCAGGCTGCCCACCTCGCCGCGCATCGGCAGCGTCAGCAGCAGGTCGCAGGTATCGCGCACCAGCCGCCGCAAGCCGTCGCCTTCGCTGCCCATCACCAGGCCCAGCGCCATATTGAGGTCAGTCTTGTCCAGCGGCGGGATATTGGGCCCCACATCCAGGCCGACCAGCCAAACGTCCTCCTGTTTGAGTTGCTTCATGGCGTTGACCAGGTTGGACACCTGCGCCACCTGAATATGCTCAACCGCGCCGGAAGAGGCGTTGACAACGGCCGGCGTCACCGCCACGCTGCGCCGCTCCTGGATGACGATGCCGTGGACGCCAACGGCGTCGCTAACGCGGATCAGCGAGCCGACATTCTGCGGGTCCTTGAGCAAGTCCAGCAGCAGGATGAATGGTTGCTCGCCGCGCCGCGCCGCCAGGCTCAGGATGTCTTCGAGGTCACAGTAGGGATAGGGGCCGACGCGCAGCGCGAGGCCTTGATGATTGCCGTTATTGGCGAGGTCGTCGAGGATGCGCCGCTGCACGCGTTGAATGGGCAGCTTGAGTTCTTCGGCCATGGTCATCACATCGCCGACTGTGCCGCGTTTTTCGGCGCGCTCATGGATCATCAGCGCGTCGATTTGACGCCGTCCGGAGCGCATCGCCTCGATGACCGCCCAGTGCCCGTAGAGAAATTCCGGCATCGCGCTATTCCCGACCCCTATCAATAAGGGCGCTGTAGGGGCGACTTATCAAGTCGCCCGCCGTACGAAAATATGCCATGTTCGGGCGACCTGGTAGGTCGCCCCTACGGCAGTCGCTTTACGAGCAGAGTCGTCAATCATTGCAGCTTCCAGCTGGTGCCGTCGGCCCGGTCTTCGAGCGCGATGCCCAGCGCCGCCAGCTGATCGCGAATCTCGTCGCTGCGGGCGTAATCGCGTTCGGCGCGCGCTTGCGCCCGCATGTCGATCAGCATCTCGATCAGCGCCGCCTCGCGCCGGCCATCGCCGCTATCGGCGGCATCCGAAGACGGGGCGAGTCCCAGCACATCGCCGCCCAGGGCCGTGTACGTCTTGTTGATCGCGGCGAGCGTACTCAGGCCGACTTCAACATCGCTGTTGAGCAAAGTGTTGACATCGCGCGTCAGGTCCTGCAGAACGGCGATCCCGCGCGGCGAATTGAAGTCATCGTCCATCACCGAACGGAAGGCGTCTTTCGCCTCGCTCAAGCGCGCCAGGAAGGCATCGCCGGCTGCATTATCGGGCGCGCTGTTCAACTGCCGTCGAACCAGTCGCATGGCGTTGGTCAACCGCTCCCAGCCGGACTTGGCCGACGCCAGCGAGTCTTCGCTATAGAGCACCGGATTGCTGTAATGCGAGGTGAGGATGAAGTAGCGCAACTCTTGCGGGCGATAAGCCTGTAGCGCGTCCTTGATGGTGACGTAGTTGCCCAGCGACTTGCTCATTTTGACGGGGATGCCTTCGTCGGGATCGAGAACATTCAGGCTGCCGGTCAGCATCCAGTAATTGGCGAAGGCGGTGTGGTTGGCGCATTCGCTCTGGGCGATCTCGTTTTCGTTGTGCGGGTAGATATTATCGATGCCGCCGCCGTGGATATCGAAGTTGGCGCCCAGGTATTTCTTGGCCATGGCCGAGCATTCGATATGCCAGCCGGGGAAGCCGGCGCCCCAGGGACTGTGCCAGCGCAGAATGTGCTCGGGCTCGGCATTTTTCCATAGCGCGAAATCGGCTGGATGCCGCTTGTCGGCGCCCGCCAGCTCGCGCGATTCGTCTTGCTGCTCTTCCACGCGCCGGTTGGACAGCTTGCCGTAATCCGCATCGCTAAGCACATCGAAATACACATTGCCGGCGACCTCGTAGGCATGGCCTTCGGCGATCAGCGTTTCGATCATCTCGATCTGTTCCGGCACGTGGCCGCTGGCGCGCGGGGAGATATCGGGCCGCTGGACGCCGAGCGCGTCCATGTCTTCAAAGTAGCTGCGCGTATAGGTCTCGACCACTTGCATCGGTTTGGCGTTGAGCTGCGCCGCGCGGACCAGCACGCGATCTTCCTCGTTGGCGCGCAGGTGGCCGACATCGGTGATATTCTGCACATAAAGCAGGTCGTAACCGCGATAGCGCAAGTAGCGCGCCACGACATCAAAGGAGACGTAAGTCTTGGCGTGGCCCAGGTGCGAATGCTCGTAGACGGTGGGCCCGCAGACGTACATGCCCACCCGCCCGTCGTGAATCGGCGTGAAGGGTTGCTTCTGTCGGCCCAGCACATTGAAAATTTGCAAACTCATCGCTCCCGGTCTACTTCGCTTCACCTGACCTATTTTACCAGCGGCTGGGAATCCGACAACAGTGCTCGCGGCGCCGAGCCTCCGGCTGTCGCGTAGAGCAGCGAGTCTGAGGACCGGTGTAGGGGCGACCAACCTGGTCGCCCGCCGCCCGCCGCGCCGAATGAAATGAAGGGGCGAATCGCTGGCTCGCCCGCCAACATACACGCCAAGCGTGGGCGTTTCCCACATTTCACAGCGGGCTAGAAGCTCCTGGCATCATGCCCGATCGATTTCTTGAAGTCGTAAATCTCGAAGAGCGGCTTGAAGCCGACGGAAGCGTATAGCGCGCCAGAAGCCGGGTTCTTGTCCGCGGGCTCATGGCCAACGTAGGCGCATTTGATGCCCTGCTCGGTTTGCATGCGGCGCAGGGCGTAGACCATCAGCGCCTTGGCCAGCCCTTGACGGCGAAAATCGGAATGGGCGCCGACCGGCTCGAACAGAAGGGAGCGATTCACGTGGTCGACCCACAAGTTTGTGAAAGCGGCAAAGCGCCCGTCCGGCGCGACCACAACCCACTCGCGTTCCATGTGCGGCGCGTTGAGGACTTTGGCGTAGGTCGCCGCGCTCCATTTGTCGGTGAAGGTATGGTTGTGCAGCTCCGTCAGCCGGTCGATATCCGCCGCCGTCGCCTCGTGGAAGCGGAAGCCGGACGGCAGTTCGGCATCCGGCAAGTACTTCAAGTCATGCCGCGTCAGCGTGATGCCGTGTTTGTCCCGCTCATAGCCGCGCGCCTCGACGAAGGCGATGTAAGCCGGGTCACAATCGCAGGCTTCGACGTACAAATCTTTGAGACGGCAGTTGAATAGCTTGGCCAGGCGCAGGGTTTCGCGCTCGCAGCGTTCGAAGATGGCGGCATGCTCGGCGCTGCCGCGCAGGCCGGGCGCCACTTGCAGAGTGAAGAATTCCCAATGCGGGGCCAGTATGGCGAAAGCGACCAGCTCGCCGGCGTCGTCCTGCCAGTAGCGAAAGACTTCGTCCTTGTCGTAGCCGTAGCAGGTGTTGAAGAGCTGGTGGCCGACATCGCCTTTGTGCAGATAGTTGCAGTCGCCGGCTTCGCGCGTCCATTGCGTCAGCGCGGCCTGGGCGCGGTAGAGGTCGTCGGGCTGTGAATAACAGTGTTGTCGCATCACGCTGTTAGCTCCTCGATTTCACGCCGGCGCAGGGCGAACTTCAAACCGGCGTGGATGCCGGGCGCGGCCACCGCGCAATGATCATGCGCCGGGAAATATTCGCTCCGCAACTCCAGCCTATGATAGCCGCGGCTGCGCAGGACGGCGGCGAAACGCAGCGTATCGGTCAATGTCGTATCATCAGCGGTTTCTTCGTCGCCGGCGTAGAGATATACCTTAGCCGGCAAACGGTCGTTCTCGCGCGCGTATTCTGATTCCTGGCAAAAGACATAGCGCTCGCCGTAGGCCAGGGTCGGGCTGCCAATGATGTACGCGCGGAATTGTTCGGGAGCGCGCAGCAGGCTGAAGGCGGCGAAGAGACCGCCGTATGAATGCCCGACCAGCGTGCGCTGCGAGGCGTCGGCGCGGTAGCGGCTCTCGATGAAGGCGGTCAGCTCGGCGCGGATAAAACGATAAAAGTCTTCCGCGCCGCCGGTTGGCACGGGGCGGTCAAAGCGCTGCGCCATAGATTGCTCTTCGGTTTTGTCGCGGGTCGGCGTCAGGTCAAGGTTGCGGCGGGTGAAAGCGTTGCGAAAGGCTTCGCGCGGATCGTTATCGTCGCCGTAGCCGATGCCGACCACGATGGCGTCGCGCGTGCCGCCGCACCAGGACATCGGGCGGATGATGTCAGTCACCAGGCCGAAGTACCAATTGCCATCGAGCACATAGACCGTTGGCCAGCGAGCGGGCGCGCCGTCAAAGGGCCAGGCGTCGCCGGGCACGGAGTCGTAGGCCAGCGGCAGCGCGACGGTAATGCGGTACTCGCGGCCGGCGGCGGAGACAAGCGTATGCGTTTCGCTCGACAATACCGTGCTGGGCTTGGCGTTCACTCTCTGCTCATCCTCATGGCTCGCTGGTAGATTTCCGTCATTTGGCTGACCTGCCGCTCAAGCGAGAAATGCGCCTGTATGCGCTCGCGGCCGCGTTGACCCATGGCAGCGCGCAAATCGTCGTCGCGCAACAGCCGCAGCAAGCGGTCGGACAGGGCATCAACTTGCAGCGGGTTTACTATGAAGCCGGTCTCGCCGTCCAGCACGACTTCCGGCGAGCCGCCGAAACAGGTGGCGACTACCGGCTTGCCGGCCGCCATCGCTTCCAGGTTGACGGTCGGGAAGGGATCGACATAGATTGATGGTACCGCCACGACATCGGCCAACTGGTAGGCCGCGCGCAGTTCCGCCCCGCTCAGCCATCCGCCGATTGTAATGCAGGCGCGCAGATGCCCCAAGTCCGGCGGCAGCTGCGCCGCGAAATCGCGCGATGTGAGAACAAGCAGGCGAAGGTCTGGCAGCTGGTGGCGCAGGCGATCGAGGGCGAGCAGCATCTGCCGCATGCCCTTCTCCCTGGTCAAGCGGCCGGCGATGAGGATCACGCCCTTTCGCGGCAAGCCGAACCGCTCGCGCAGTTCAGCGACGATGGTATCGTCCGGCGGCTGCCAATCGTTCAAGTCAATGCCGTTGTGAACCACTTCCAGCGGCGGCATGTCGTTGTCGGCGAAGGCGGTGGCCAGGGCCCGGCTGGGCGCGGTTCGGATATGAGCGTAACGTGAAAGCGCGCGTTTGATCGCGATATTGCGGAGGGGATTGTAGCGGAAGCGATTCTGGCGCAGATTCGCCCAGCGCGGCAAGCGATAGTTGGCGCCCAAGCCCGGCGACAGCGGCTGCTGCAACTTGCCGTAGACGATGGGCATGGCGTCGTGCGCGCTGAAGACGACGCCGCAGCCGGCCTCATGCGCCAGCCTTAGAGCGTGATAGCTCAGGAAGGAGTGTATGTTATGGGCGTTGACGACCTCGGGCTGCACGCGCGCCAGCAGGCTGCGCAGCGCGCCGGCGGTCTGCGGATTCCACAGCGACAGCCAGGCGCGAAAACGCTCCGGGTATCTGGCGTGCAGGTGATAAGTGGGGATGCCGTCGCGCCGTTCTTCAAAGGGCGGGCCGGGGGTGCTGGCGACGACGTGGAGGTCGTGCCCGGCATCGGCGAGGCCCTGCGCCAAGCGCCAGACGACGGCTTCCGCCCCGCCCCGGCCCTCGGGCGGAATCCGGTCGCTGAGCAGCAAGATTTTCATGGCTTGATTTAACCACAGCGGACCGCGAGCGCACAGAAGTAGTTTCAATGATGTACAGGGAAAAGGCTGCGCGTGTAGGGGCTACCCATCGGGTCGCCCTTTTGTGCGGCGGGTAACTCGCGGGCGAGCTAATGGCTCGCCCCTACGGCTTTCGTCGGGATAGAATTTGGAAATGGGCGAGATTTACAGAGATTTACAGAGATTTACAAAAAAAGGGTGGATAGCGCACAGGAGTAATCGCAAGCAGGACTTGCAACACAAATCTACGTTCTGTAGGGGCGGCACGCTGTGCCGCCCGAGAATCTTGACATTTATCGGCGGGCGTTTCGGCGAAACGCCCCTACCCCGACGTCAACGCAATTGGGGACTGGCGTCGCGACGAAGGGGCGCGGGTAGCGTATCCTAAGTATGCAAGAAGATACGGAGAGCACGATGACGAAAACTCTGCAAGACGCTGATCGTGAAGCGCGCAAGCATGTAAACACCTGGACAACTGTAGCCGCTGGGACAGGCTGGATACCCGGCAGCACGATATTCTTGACCGGGGCGGATATGGCCATGATTACGCAAGTGGCCAACGCCTATGAAGTTAACGACTTCGATATGGACCACCTGAAAGCGCTTCTCGGCGGCGCAGTAGGCGGCGTGGTTGCGGGAAACGTTATCGCAGAAGTCACTGGGATGATTCCTTTGGTGGGCTGGGCGGCCAAGAGCGCGGGCATGGCAGCCAAGGCAAAGACGATAGGCGACGCGGTCATCAAGTATTTCCGCGAACGCTCCCAGCTGCCGGACGCCCGGGTCACCATTGGCCTGGATGACGACGGTCCTGACGATCAGCCATCAGAAAAGCCGAAGCGGAAGACCAGCATCCCGCTTGATGAGGCGGAAGTCTAGGCGCAAGCCCGCAAGCGCGATTTGTCCCCGCGCCCGAAATGGGGTAGGATTCTCTTCGTGTTCGACGCGCAAGTGAAGGGAATGACATGGCGGGGACATTGAGACAGAAGGTCTTGACGCTTTATCTGAATACATCGGCGCTGGACAGCCGCGTGCTGGGCTGGTCCATTTACGACGGCGCCGGCAAGGAATCTTTCACCACCGGCGACAATAGCGAGCCGCCCTACGAGACCGGACTGGACGCGCTGAAAGACGGCTGGCGCTTGATCCAGCAGCCGGTGCTGATCCCGCCTTACCCGGGCGAAGAATATACGACCTCGTTTATGAAGTACGGATTTCTCTTCGAGAAGCTGGAGGACATGCAAGCATGATCGACCGAAAGTATTTGCTATCATCAAAGCAGATGGCGCAATTTGTCGCGCAGGGCTACTTGCGCTTTGACGAGCTTGTGCCGGACGAAATCAACCGGGCGGTCATGCGCGGCATTGACCGGCAAGAGATCAAGGGACATCGGGCCGGCACGCCTTTATCGCAGTGCTACCACGGCTCGCCAATCCGCCAACTGTTGGATCTGCCGCAGATTCGGGGCTTGATCGCCAGCCTGGTCGGCGAAGACCCGCTATTCGATCATGACGCGATTCACGTGCGCGAGCCGAACGAAGGCAAGGCGCAAGGTTTGCACGCCGATTCGATCATCGATTGCCGCACGCACTTCGACATTCAGTTGATGTATTTCCCGCATGATGTCCCGCTGGAGATGGGCGGGACGCTGCTCTTGCCCGGCAGCCACTTCCGACGCATCAACGAAATGGATGTGGCCGCCTACCAAAATATGCGCGGGCAAATCCCGATGGTCTGTAAAGCCGGCTCGGTGCTGGCGCTGCATCACGGTATCTGGCATTGCGGCCGCCAGAACCAGACCGACCGCCGGCGCTATATGTTCAAGCTTCGCCTGAACCCGGCTGTGCGGCAACTGCGCCTTTGGAATACTGACGACCTGACCGATGACTACGCCGCGCCCAAAGCAATCCACAGCGGTTTTCCGCAGGCAGACGACGTGCCCGGCATCCTGTCAAAGCGCGAGCCCTGGTTCGAACAGGCGTCTGGCCGGCTGGAGATCGTCAATCGCATCAAGCTCTGGCGCTTCCTGACCGGCGATGAGACCTTTGACGTGAACTACTGGCTGGGTCGGCTGGAGAATCAGCCGGCGTAGCCCCCTGTAGTGAATTCGTAGGGGCGACCCGATGGGTCGCCCAAGCAAATGGATATGAATACCGACGGGCGACCTGATAGGTCGCCCCTACATTTGCGAGTGAGCGGGCGCCAGCAAACTCGCCCTAGCATTGCGCAGATATTCCGCTAAACTCTAACGCCGATTTGTGAGCGTCAGCGGGCGCGAATTGGCCCGCGTCTAAAGAGGAATTGCTAGCCTATGGCATCGTATCACGGACCCAAAGCCAAACCCCAGCGCCGCTTCGGCGAGTTGCTGGTGCCGCGCCCGAAGTATTCGCGCATCCTGGAAAACCGCGCCTACCCGCCCGGGGAGCATGGCCGCGAGAAGTCTTTCCGCTCCGGACGCCGCAGCAACTACGCGCTGCAACTCGACGAGAAACAGAAGCTGTCCTTCATCTACAACGTGCGCGAGCGGCAGCTGCGCAACTATTACAAGAAGGCGGCGTTGATGGCGGGACCGACCGGCGTCAACTTGCTGAGCCTGCTGGAAAGGCGGCTGGACAACATCGTCTACCGCTCCGGCTTGGCGGCGACGATTTGGTCGGCGCGGCAAATCGTCGGGCACGGGCATATCCTCGTCAACGGCCGGCGCGTGAACTTGCCCTCGTACCAGGCGCGCGCCAATGACGTCATCGAAGTCAGCGACAAGATGAAGAAGAATGTGCACATCCAGGAATGGATTCAGCAGTCGGCGTATTTCCCGCCCTATATGACCGTCGACAAAGAGAACTTCCGCGTGACGCTTGACCGCGAGCCGGAAGAGGGCGAAGTGCAGACGCCGGTCGACATTCAGATGGTGGTCGAGTTTTACAACCGCTTGACCTAACGACTAACATTCCAAATCCCAACCCTGGTCGAAATGTAGGGGCGACCTATCAGGTCGCCCGTTACTCTATACTCCAAGATAAGTGACGGGCTTTTCAGCGAAACACCGTACCTATAATCCTAATTGCTGGAAGTACCAAGAAACTAGAGGCCTTGATGGACGTACAAAAGTACAGACAAGTAATGGAAAGAATCAAAGGACGCACAGATTATGTGACGAGCATATATCGCTCGGCAGAGTCTATGGGCAAAGTGTCTGTTTTCATGGTGGAATCAATCTGCTTGCAGTTAAGAATGGCTATCGAGGACATCGCAGTTGCATGCATCGTGGCGAATGCCTCCGAGATGCCAGCGGTTGCCAATCGACTAAAGAAGGAATACCGCCCCCGACATATTCTGAAAAGCCTAGAAGAGATAAACCCGAAATGCTACCCGATTCCGATGGTGGAGAACGTGAGCGGGTCTACTGGTAGGTTCAGAGATACTCACGAACGACCTGAAGGCGATTGGTTGACAAAGAATGATGCAAAATCAGGTTACGGAAAGTTGAGCAACTTTGTTCACCAGAACCTAAAGTACTATGATGGGCCTCCGATTGACCTAAATGCAACGTACTCATTTGCGCAAGAACTGACGACCAAGATCTTCAATCTGCTTTCACATCACCACATCACCGTACTAGACGAAAACAAAATGTATCGAGTAATCATGTCGAGTAGCTCTGATGGAAATGTACAAGTAGCAGAATTTGAACGAGTAGACGATTTAAAAGTTGACGACATCATCAAGGAATTCGACGCGCTATCCGACGAGCCGGCAGCAAAGTCGAAAGGTCAGCCACGAGTAACTAACTGAACGTCATTCAATCACCGTTCAACTTGCGCGTGCGGTCGATGAGCTGGGTGGTGCTGTATTGGGGCAGGTATTCGATCAGTCGGACCTGACCACCGTATGCCTCCACAGTGGCGCGCTCGGGCAGCGGCTTGTTGACATAGTCGCCGCCCTTGACATAGATATCCGGCTGCAGCGCGCGCAACAGATTGTCGGCGGTGTCTTCCTCGAAGATGATGACTGCCGCGACCGGGGCCAGCGCCGCCAAGAGCCGCGCCCGTTCGGCAGCGGGCACGAGGGGACGACCCGCTCCCTTGAGGCGAGTTGTAGAGGCATCGCCGTTCACGCCCACGAAAAGCGCGTCGCCCAGCTTGCTGGCTTTCTCCAGATAATCAAGATGGCCGATATGCAGCAGCTCGAAGTGGCCGTTGGTGAAGACCAGCGTCTGGCCTGATTCACGCAGGGATTCGCGCAGAGCCTGCGCTTGTGGAAGCTTCATCACTTCGCCCATTGTTTCACTCAGCGATCGCTCCGGCGATAGACCAGCTTCAGCCCGGACCATTGCGCGTCGATGGCGGCGACTTTGACATCCACCAGGCCGCCGGCCAGCGCTACCTCGCGCACGACGTCTTCAGTGATATCGGTGGACATCCTGGCGGTTTTCTTGTACCAGGAAATCCAGACCATGCCATCGCGGTGGATGGCGGCTTTCAGGCGCGGGAAGTCGGCTTCGTAATCGGCGCGCCAAACGTAGAAGGCCTGCACGAAGTCGTAGCTGACGCCGGCCAGTTCGCAGTCGATAACTGCATCAGCCGGCAGGTCGCCCAGCAGGTCGAGATAGTCGGCGGGCGCGTGAATCAGCGCGGCGCGAACCCCGCCTTTGATGCCCAGCTTCTTGACCAGGGGCGTGCCCGAATAACCTGCCGTCATGCGCCACCGTCTACGCGAACTTCTCGGGATACAATTGGCGCGCCAGCGACTCCGCCTGCGCGATCCATTCCCCGATCACATCAATGCCCTTTTGCCAGAAACCCGGGTCGTTGATGTCCACGCCGACTTTCGCCAGCAGCCGATCGGGATAATCGGAGTCGCCGGCGGCCAGCAGGTCAATGTATTTGGGCACGAAACCCGCGCCCTCTTCCTGATAGATGCGGTAGAGCGCCAGCACCAGCAGCTCGCCAAAAGAATAGGCGTAGACGTAGCCGGGCGTGTGCAGGAAATGGGGCACATAGCTCCACCAGCTGCCGTATTCATCGGTGATGGCGACGCTGTCGCCGAACATATCGCGCTGCGTTTCCAGCCAGAGCTCGTTGAAGCGCTCGGCGGTCAATTCGCCTTCGTTGCGACGAGCGGTGTGCATCTTGTCTTCAAAGCGGTTCATGGATATCTGCCGGAAGACGGTAGCGAAGGTGTCCTCGATCTTCTCGGTCAGCATCGCCAGCTTGACCTCCTGATCATCTTCGGCGGCCATAAGATCCTGGAAGACCAGCATCTCGGCGAAGGTCGAGGCCATCTCGGCCGTGGTCAGCGGGGTATAGAGGGCGAAGAGCCCGTTTTCGCGCCCGGACAGGTACATGTGGACGCCGTGACCCAGCTCGTGCGCCAAGGTCGTGACATCGCGGGTATCGCCCAGGTAGTTGAGGAAGACGTAAGGATTGGCCGAGGCGACAGTCGGAGACGCGAAAGCGCCGCCGCGCTTATTGGGCAGGACGGGCGCGTGAATCCAGTTGCAGTCGAAGAAGCGCTGGGCCGCGGATTTCATGCGCGGGCTGAAGTCGTCGAAGGCCGCCAGCACGATATCGCGCGCTTGGTCCCAGACATAGAATTCCTCGCTCTCCTTAAGATTCAGCGGCGCGTAGCGGTCGTAGTCATAAAGCTCGTCGTAACCCAGCAAGGCCTTCTTCAGTTCGTAGTGGCGCGCGACCAGAGCGTAGTTGCCGGTCACGGTAGTCACCAGCGCCTCGACGACTTCGTCGCTGGCTTTGTTGCTGAGGTTGCGCGATGAAATCCAGCTGGCGTAGCCGCGGCGTTTATCGCTGTTGGCTTTGTCCAGGGCCAGGGTGTTGAAGATGAAGGTCAGTTCAAGCGACTTTTCTTCCAGTTTGTCGCTCAGCGCGCGCCAGGCCATCTCGCGCGCGTCGCGATCGGCATCGCGCAGCTTGTTGAGGACAAAAGTCATATTGACCTCGTCGCCCAGCCAGTCAAAGAGGAAGGCGCTGGTCAGCTGGGTGAAGAAGCGCGTCCAGGCGGCGCTGCCGGTCACCTGTTTTTCGATGACGATCTGCTCTTCGGCTTCGGAGAGATAGTAGGGTTTGTTGCGTCGCTCCGCCTCAAGATAATAGCGGCAATGCGCCAGCTGCGGGTCCGCCAGGATCCTCTCCGCCTGCGCGTCATCAAGGGCGTTCCATTCGAGGTAGAAGAATACGATCTTCTGGTTCAGCTCGGCGTCCAGGTCCTGGATCTTGGCCATGTGCGCCATATAGTCGGGATTGCCGGTGTCGGTGGAGAAGTTGAGCATGGCGAAGGAACCCAGCCGGCCGCTGAGGTCGTAGATCGCTTCCAGCTCGGCGTAGGCGCTGGAGAAATCGGCCGCGCTCATCTGCGCCAGTCGGCCGCGCCAGCGCGCCTGGAAGGCATCCAAAAGCTCGTTGAGTTGCTGAATGTCGGCTTCAATCTGCGGGTCATCCAGGCTCTGGTAGAACACGGACAGATCCCAGATGACGTTTTCAGCGCCGGTGGGGCGCTCCTGCACGGCTTCGCTCATCGCATACTCGCTTGTGTGCCTGTGGTCAAGTTTAGGGCGCAATCGTAGCAGAAGGGCTGGATTCGTATAGGGGCGACCGACGCAAGCCGGGGCCGAATTCCCGCGCGCTTGCCCAAAACGCATGTTCTGTGGTAGACTGTGGCGGGCAAGGAATCCTGTGCAATCGTAACTGACCAATTGTTGTAAAATGGCAATGTGACGGTAGCATGTGGACGCAATGTTTATGAATGACGCACGGTTCAAGCGCATGGCCAAGGAATACGAAGCCCTGCGCAGTACGCAGAACACGATTACGAACGGTCTTGAAGAAGTGCTGCCAGCAATGGCGTCTTCGATTGAGGCCAATCGCAAAGGCATTCAGGAGAACCGCGAGGCCATCCAGGAGAACCGCGAGGCGATTCAAGAGAACCGCGAAGCCATCCTGGTCAACACGCGCATGCTGCAAGCGATTATTGAGCACCTGGAAGTGCCATACGAAGAAAAGCCGCCAATGGGTTTTCGGCCGGACTAGCCGCTTGCCCATTAGCCTGCCAAACGCCCAAAGTCTAGCCGCTAGCGCCCCGTCTTGGCTTGCGGCACGGCGAAAATCATGCGGCCGGTGGGCCG
The DNA here is from genome assembly GCA_009841405.1 of Chloroflexota bacterium. Classification (GTDB taxonomy): domain Bacteria; phylum Chloroflexota; class Anaerolineae; order Aggregatilineales; family Phototrophicaceae; genus UBA6055. Next base: position 15,875 of record VXLV01000134.1, read on the forward strand.
GTTGATGAGCTTGGTCACTTCCACGCTGACGTTGCGATCCATGTACTTTTGTCCCGATTCCACCACGACCATCGTGCCGTCATCCAGGTAGCCGACGCCCTGATTGGGATCTCGTCCTTGCTGGATGATGCGAATGGCGAATCGCTCGCCGGGGATATAGACCGAGCGCACGGCATTGGCCAGCGCGTTGATATTCAGCACATCGACGCCTTGCGCGTCGGCGACCTGGTTGAGATTGAAGTCGTTGGTCACCAGCGAGGCGTTGAGTTGGATGGACAGCGCCACCAGTTTGGCGTCGACATCGCCGAAGTCTTGCGGGTCGTCGTCGACGATCTTGACTGGCAGGTCGTTGTTGCGCTGCAATTCATTGAGCTTGGCCAGGCCGCGCCGCCCGCGATTGCGCCGCAGCGGATCGGAAGAATCGGCGACGCGGTGCAGCTCGCCCAGCACAAAGCGCGGGATCACCAGCGTGCCGCCGATGAAGCCGGTCTCGGCGATTTCGACGATGCGGCCGTCGATCAGCACACTGGTATCGAGCAGGAGCTGGCGGTTGGCGAAAGGCTGCAAGCGCCGCTGCCGGCCCATGATTTTCTCGCTGATGACATCCAGGATTTCGCCCGAGCGGGTATTGAAAAGGTTCATACCCAGGTAGCCGCAGACCAGCGACGCCAGCGCCGGCAACACACGCCCCAAGGGATCCCCCAGCAGTGACAGCGGAAAAGCCAGCATCAAGGCCACAGTCAAGCCGACCAGGCCGCCCAGAATCGCCAGCATCAGCCGCGGCACGGTCATCTCGCTGGCGTGGCGGCGCCAAAAGCGGAAGGGCACAATGGTTAGCCAAGGCGCGGCGATCAAGCCGAACAAGGCGCCCAACCCGGCAAAGATCAGGGTGGATTCTTCGCGGCCGAATTCGGTGAGATGCGCCAACTCGGCGCCAAGGCGGCTCCCAATCAATGCGAATACGATCAAGCCTGTGATTCGGCAAATGAGAAATGAAAGCATAAACTCTTTGTCTCCCCTGCTTAGCCCGATCCGTACTCCTTCCGCGTCAACTGTGGCTTAACGAAGAGACTAGATAAGGATAAACAACAGCACTTCTTGTGATGAACGACTGCGTACGGCAGAGGGCGCAATGGCTGGTTCAAACATCAGCCCGCCAAGGGCCGAGCGCAGCCAGTCAATACCTGGATTATAGCCGCGATAGGCAGTGTCTACAAAGGAATTGCGCCCTTTTCGGGGCGAAGCGCGGCGCCGGGCTCAGTGAAACTGCGCGCCGTCGCGGGCGGCGTACCCCGCTGGGCTGACATCGGCGCGCCGCTCTCGCGGCGATAGACCGCGGCGCAATGCCATCCGCTCGGCGCGCAGCATGCGTCCGAAACTGCCCGCCAGGTACCCTTGCACGGGCACGAATAGCGCCAGCCCCAGCAGCGCCAGCGGCAGCAGAGCCAGTAGTATGATGCTGGCCGCCAGTGACGCGATCAGCCACTGCAGCGCCAGCGCGCCATGGTTCTGCAAGCTGCGCAGCAGGCGATTCAACTGGAAGAAGGAATTCGCTTCCCAACTGTCGGCGTAACGGACCAGGCCGAGCGCCAGCAGCGACCACGCAAAAGCAAAATACAGTATCAGCAGCGGCGCGAGCCCGCCCAGAATGCTCAGGAATGTGATGCCGCCGAAGAGGCTGACGGCGATGACGCGTTGGAAGACGTAGAGAAAGAGCAGAACCAGCAGCAAAGGCGAGTGATAGACGAGGATGGCCAGCAGCGCCGGCGCGCCTTTGCTTATTTTCTCGCCGATGTGATTCCACTCGGGCAAGGGGCGCGGGTAGTCGTTGCCGACATTGTGGATAAGCTCGGCCAGGTAGCCCAGCAGGGCGCAGAGGCTGATCAGCCCGATGACCGGCAAGGGGCAGAGCAAGGCGATGACCGTCGTCTTGCACAGCTTCGCCAGCCAGCGCTTGTCTTCGGTAATGTAGGTAAAGGCGCGAATGAAGTCCATAGGCATTGAATTGGGTATATTGAAATGAGATTTCATGTTTGCTCAAACCAATCTTAACGCGATATGTAGTTCAGGCAAGCTGCAAGCTTTGGCGCGACTTGCAACTGTAATTCTTGAGGCTGTGACAGCGCCGGCGAGCCAAGGCTCGCCCCTACAGCATTCGATGTAAATTCAAACGGGATTCGGGCGAGCCTCACATCGGAGCCAGACTGGGAATTACTACTAAGCGGCAAGCAGGCGTCGAAAGAGCGGCACTGGTCGCCGCGCGCGCGCTGGATTACATTTTGGCCAGCCCATTCCGGTTGTGAAAGGCAAGGCGACGCGTGCCCACCGAAGCAAGCGGCCGCTTCAATCCGAAGCGAATCATTCTCATTCGTCCCTGCTGCATCGGCGATGTGGTCATGGCGACGGCCGCGCTTGGCGCTTTGCGAGAGGTTTTTCCGGCAGCGCAAATATGCTGGGCGGTCGGCCCCTGGTCGGCGCGCGCCATCGCTCATCATCCCGCCCTGGACGAGATCGTTGACATCGGCGCCGACATGCCGTTGAAGTCGCTGAGCGCGTTTGCGCGCTTTGTCAGGCTGCTGCGCGCCGGCGACTACGATATGGCGGTGTCGCTCGTGCGCTCGCCCTTGATGAGCGTGGCCGCTCGCCTCTCCGGCATTCCCGTTCGCGCCGGCATCGACAGCGGCGGGCGCGGCTTCGGCTACAATTTGCGCGCGCCGGTCGAACCCGATGCGCCGGAGCATGAAAGCGAGATCTATCTGCGTGTGGTAAGCGCGGCCGCCGGACAGCCGGCGCAGGCTTACGCCAACTTGCCGGTGACCGATGCGGCGCAAGCAACGATGCGCTCGCTCGTCGCCGCCGAGGGCGTCGCCGCGCCCTTCATCGTCGCCCATCCCGGCGGCGGCGTTAATCCGGGCGCGCGCCACGAAGTCAAGCGCTTCCCGCCGCGGCAGCTGGCGGATACGCTCAATCGCGTTGCGGCGCGACACGGGGCGAGCGTCATTCTGCTGGGCGGGCCAGGCGACAGCGAACTGGTGGCCGAGGTCGAGAGACAGCTCACTGTCCGCGCGGCCAGCTGGGTGGATCGGCTGACATTCCAGGAGATCGGCGCGCTGGCGGCGGAAGCCTTGGTCTATATCGGCAACGACAGCGGCTTGACGCATCTGGCGGCGGCCAGCGGCGCCAGGACGGTCATGCTCATGGGCCCGACTGATCCGCGACGGTATGCGCCTTACGCGCCGGACGCCATCGCCGTGCGCGTGCAGGGCAAACGCGCCACCGCCTATTCCGCGACGAAGACCAATCCGCGCGAATGGCCGGCAATATTCGCGAGCGTTGTCACCGCGGTCAAGGACATTGTCGCCGGCTGAGCGGCGCGCGACGCTGCAAGTTCAGGCCGGGGCTGTGCTAGAATTGGGATATGTGCGTTCCAAACTAAAGTCGAATTGTAGGCGCGAGCCACCGGCTCGCCCGTACGCACTTTGCTGGCGCGGGCGATTCGAATTGTAGGGGCGAGCCACCGGCTCGCCCGTACGCGTTATCCTGGCGCGGTCGATTAGGCGCGCGCTCAAATTGCAGGGGAGTCAGAAACATGAACTACGAGAACATCATTGTCGATCGGCCGGCGGAAGGCGTGGGGCGCGTGCGGCTGAACCGGCCGCGGGCGCTGAATGCGCTGAACTCGGCGCTGATGGACGAGGTGATGGCGGCGATGTCGGCCTTTGACGCGGCCAGCAACGTTGGCGCGATGATTTTGACCGGGGACGACAAAGCCTTCGCGGCCGGCGCAGACATCAAGGAGATGGACGGCAAGACCCAGATCGACATGCTGATGTCGCGCTCTCTGGTCGACCGCTTTGATATCGAGAGCATAAGCAAGCCCATCATCGCAGCGGTGTCGGGCTACGCGCTTGGCGGCGGCTGCGAAGTGGCGATGAGTTGCGACATGATCGTGGCGTCGGAGACAGCGGTATTCGGCCAGCCGGAAATCAACCTGGGCATCATACCCGGCGCCGGCGGCACGCAGCGCTTGACGCGCGCGGTCGGCAAGGCGCTGGCGATGGAGATCATGCTGACCGACCGCAAGCTCAGCGCGCAGGAAGCGCTGGATTACGGCCTCGTCAACCGCGTCGCGCCGCTGGACGAGTACATGGACCTGGCCATCGCCATCGGCCAGAAGGTCGCGCGCCGCTCCCAGGTCGCCATCCGGCTGACCAAGGAGGCGATCAACAAAGCCTACGAGACCTCGCTCAGCGAAGGCCTGGCGCTGGAACGGCGCAACTTCCTGATCGCTTTCGGCTCGGAGGACAAGGCCGAGGGCATGCGCGCCTTCATCGAGAAGCGGCGGGCGAAATGGACACACCGCTGAGCCTGACCCTTCATTACAGTGCGGGCATCGCCGGCGATCTGGCGCTGCTGCCGAGAATGTTCACTTTCTTGCAACGCCTGGGCGCCGCGGATAGCGCGCGCGCGCTACTGCTTGACTTGGGCGGCGCCTGCAGCGACGCGGTCTGGCATTGCCGCGCCACCGGCGGGCGCTCGGCGCTGATTGTGCTGGATGGCATGGGCTACCACGCGGCCAATGTCGCGGGCGCGCTTGATGCCGCAAATCGCGAGAAATTGGCCGAGCAAGTCACGATGGCGCTGGTGGATGGCGAACGAGACTGGGCGTATCACGTGCCGCCCTTGCGCGATCCGAGCATTGTCGTCGCGCTCCGGCCGCGCGAATGCGCCGCCCGCCTGCAGATCGCGCTGACGCCGGCCGCGGAAACGCGCATCGACGGCAACTGCTTGCGGCTGCGCGGCGTGGAAGCCGGCTGTATCGGCGAGGCGGTCGTCGACTTGCGCGGACGGCCGCAGCTCGTATCGGCCACGACGCATACGCTGCCTGCCGATACGCCGCCAAACCCCAGCATCGCCGGCGCGGTCGAGTTCGTCGAGGCGGAAGCGCGTTTCTATCAGCGGCAGCAGCAGGCGAGTCGTGAAGGGACTTACCACAGAGGAAAATGAGGACACACAGAGGACACAGAGTAAAGCCCTTTTTCTCTTGCAGTTGGAAGGAGTGAGGCGAAATGACCGCCACCGTACTGCGGATACTCTCCCGCCACCGCGAGCACCCCGGCGTAATCGCGTCGCTGGCCGACTTTGAGTGGACGGCCGCGGACATGATGACCGTGCATCAACTGTTCGACGACCCGCGTTACACGCTCTACTGCCTGGATGGCGAGCGAGAGCTGGCGATATTCACGGCGCTGCCCGCCGGCGTCGACCTGACGCGGACGCCCTTCATGTACCAGGCGCAATTCGACCAGGCCGAGAGCCTGGCGGCCCTGCCCTTCGCGGATTTCATCGGGTTCGCCGACAGCTACGCCATCGAGCGCGAGCCGCTGCTCTTCCTGCACAACATCGGGCGCTGCGGCTCAACCGCGCTCTGTCGCGCCTTAAACGAGATCGACGGCGTCATGGCGTTGTCGGAACCAGAGGCGCTGTCGAACATGATATCGCTGCGGCATACTTCGCGCGACTGGTTCCACGCCCTGATCCATGCCAGTCTGGCCTGGCTGTGCCGCGCCGCCGTCAACCGCGGCAATGGGCATTACGTCTTCAAATTACGGAATCAGGCCAGCGTCATAACGAAGCCGTACATTGACGCCCTGCCTGAGGCGCGGCACCTCTTCATGTATCGCAACGTCATCGACTGGCTGGCGTCCTTTCACCGGCTGCGCGCCAAGCGCGGCGACAGGCCCACGCGCTACACGCGTCAGCAGGTCATCGAGCAGCAAGCCGCCTACTATCAGCAGCCGGCGGCGGAGTTCGAGGGCCTGGCGCCCCCCGCGCTGAGCCACTACCTGGGGCTGGAGGGCCGCGCGCTGGGCTGGCTGTATATGCTGGGCGTCTACCTCGACCTGCGCGAAACCGGCTGGCCGATAAGCGCGCTGCGTTATGAGGACTTGCAAGCGAATCGCGATGCCGTGCTGGCGGAAGTGGCGCGGCAGCTGGGCGTGCCGGCTGAGTCGCTGGCGGCGGCGCGGCGGGCTTTCGCAAGCGACGCGCAAGCGGGCACGGTCTTCGCGCGGGACGGCGAGCGCGGCAATACAGTCCAGCTGCCGGCGGAGATGCAGGCGACCGTGCGGCGGCTGCTGGCGCTGCAGCCTGTGATTCGCAGCGCGGATTACGTGCTGCCGGGGACGCTTTTGCATTAGCGTAAACGCGCGAAGGCGCAACGGTGAAAGAGCGCGATTCGCCGCCGGAATCGGCGCCGCCCTGGTTTGACAAATCAGCCTATCGCCCATACACTGCGAGCAACACAGGGAGACGACGGCATGGTACTGGACACGACCGAGACCCGGCTGAATCGCGCGGAAGGCGATATTGAGACGCTGCGAACGACGCAGACAAATATCCTGAATCACCTTGACGGCTATTCCAAGACCCTGAACGAAACGCGCGGCGAAGGCGCGGCATGCGACCAGGACCCGCAGGTTGACCCCGTGATAGCGTCTATGGACCGGACGATTGCGACTATGGACCGGTCGATTGCTCGGATGAAACGGATGACTGCACAAATGGACCGGATCATTCAAATCGCGCGAGAAAATCACGCCATGCTACTGGAAAACCGCGCGATACTGCTCGCCCTCGCCGAGCATTGGGGCGTCACCATCGAGGAGCGCGACAGCAGCCGGTGATTCGCAGCGCGGATTTTGTGCTGGTGTTGACGCTTGTTCATTAGCACAAAGGGCACAAAGGCACGAAGATCACAAAGGAATTTCACCACAGAGGCACAGAGGGCACAGAGATTTTTGCTGGTGGAGATCAACTTTGATTCCACTGCTAAAGATACTCGGCCAGGAAATTCTTGACCCCTTTCACCATTTGCTCCACGTCATTTCGGTTGAATTCAGTGAATTCGCCATGCGCGGCGTGATTCCGAATTCTAGACCATGTACGCAGCTGGTCGGCCTTCACAGCCTTGAATACATTCTCTTGCTGCAAAGCCGCAATAAGGGAATTCAGCCGTTTTGGCTGGCCATTGTCTTTGATGGTCGCAATCGGATCTGACTGCCTGCTGCACAACCGGCGCAGCGCATCCTCTAATATCGCCCCACACATGACCGCCGCGAAAATATGGTCATACTCGTCGGATTGGCCCGCAGCGAGAATCTCTTCAACTTGCGCCATGTAGTCCGATGAGATGTTTGCGACAATCCGCTTCTCCAAATTGTCCAAAAAGCCGTTTTCGTAGTCGTCTTTTAGGCCTTGCAAAGTTCCGATTGTAAACCGAAGCGCAGAAGTTAAATCCCAATTCCGTTCATATGCACGGTTTCCTATATCCTGTGCAACCTTCTGCCCTCTTTCTGAGTCAGGTAATACTGTTTCTATAAGACTCGTAACCTTAACGACAATGGCTTGATATTCGGCGCCATGACCATAATTTGGATACGGCGAGTTAGATTTGTGACGCGTGGCCTTATCATGCGCCACCATCTTTGAAATCAAATCGTTGGCCTCTACGATGAGTTCATCAAAACGATTGCGGATTCTCTGATCCAATTCTGGTGGTAAAGGCATTTTGTCAACTCTTCATAACTCGCGAGACACGACGGCATTCTAGCAAACAGGTGTTCGATTGTCAGGGCTTGATCTCTGTGCCTCTGTGCCTCTGTGGCCAATTCACCCCGCCCGCGCCAAATTCAGCGCCAGCAGCCGCCGCAGGATCTCCTCCTCGTCCTCCAGCACGTCATACCCCCAGCCGTAGGCGTCGCAGACGGCCTCATCCAGTTCTCGGTGCAGCTGGTCGAGGCGCGGCGCGAAGTCGGCAGCGGCCGGCTTGGTCTTCATGCTGTCACGCCCGCGGAAGACGGCCAGCGCGTTGTAGAGGTTGGTCAGGGTGCGGTCTTTGAGCCCCCTCCCCCCGGCCCCCTCCCCAACACGTGGGGAGGGGGAGCTTGGTTCTAGCGAGCTCGATTCCGGCGACGAAAGCCCCTCCCCCTTTATGGGATGCCCGCCATAGAGATGGCGGGACGGGTTTGGGGTGGGGGCAGGATTCAGCCACTCATCCCGCTCCCGGTGCAGCTGGGCGGCGGCGGCGCTGATGCGAGCGTTGGCGGGGTGCGCAGTGTCTTCGTCCCCGGGCGGC
>VXLV01000122.1 GCA_009841405.1 Chloroflexota bacterium
AGTCAGGGAGGGGAGCAAAGCACTACGTGAAGCAACAAATTCTTGCGGGCTGTGGCTTTGCCGCGCGTGTCTCTACCATTATAGAAGCAACCGCGCCGGCTGCGGCTGGATAGAGCCGACGCTTAGCCGACGCTGATATGAGAATAAGCCGGCTCGCGCAGCATCCGTTGAAAGCAGCGTTGCGCGCGGTCGATGACATCGCCCGGTTCAAAGAGCCGCTTGAACTCCCGCAAGGCCGATTCCAGGTCCTTGCCGCCGATTTCGTCGGAGAGGAAAAGGCGCTCGCCGTAATCGCCAAATTCTTGCACTACCCAGTCGTATTTGTAGTAAGCCAGCGCCAACCAATTAATCTCGCCGCCGTCGTAACCCGCGAAGAATGCTTCGGTTTCTTGCGTCTCGTGGCCGTCGTCTATGAAGAACATCAAGTCGCGTTCTTTCGGCGCGAGCAATGTTTCGTCCCAGTCGACGATGCGAAGCTCGCCTTGCGAATCAATGATGATATTGGCCGTGTGGATGTCGGCGTGGCAGAGCGCGAATGGCGGCGGAGCGGCAGCGAGAAGCGCGCCCAATTCCCGATATCTGCGGCGGCAGCGCTGGATCTCTTCGTCCTGGTCCCGCCAAACGCGCGCCGCTTCCGCCGCGACAGGCCCGTGGTAGTCCCCCCGCCGCAAAGCGACTTCCACCCGGTCGATGGTCGTCTGCCACTTAACGCCGAAGACTTCGCGCTCGGTCGCGTCGCGCGCCTCTGGGCTTAGCGCGCAGCTGTGGATGCGGCGCATGACCGCGCCCCAAGCCCGCCATTGCGAAACGGATATCGACATTCGCCAGGCTGATTTTCCCGCGATATACGGATAAAGGATGAAGTCGTAGCCGCAGTCGCGCGCCAGCAGCGCGCCCGAAACTGTCGCCAGCGGCGCGATAACCTGTTCAATGCCCTGGGCCCTTAGATAGCGCGGCGCGATCAGCGATGCCGTCTTGGTCCCGCCCTTGCGCAGCTTTAGAAAGAAGGCGCCGCCCACTGCCTCGACACGATAAGCCCAGGCGCGCTGGTCATTGCCGACGGGCAAGAATTCCAATCGGCGAACGCTGATCGCATAGTGAGACGCAAGCGCGCTGATGATTCTGACATCCGCCAGATCCGGTTTTTCCAGCATGGGCAGACTCGCTGATATGCCCTTCCATTTACTCAAGCAGTCAACCGACGGCGGCGGCAATTACGCGAGGGCCCGTTGGCTAGCGCGACCATGATACAGAACGGCGGCTCAATAGCGAGTCCCGCTCTAACGCGAGCGGAACGCGTATTCGGCAAATGGCTGTTTTCGTGGTATACAATATGTGCGAGCGATAGCAATGGCTTCGGCTGAGTTGAAAGGCGCCGCGCATCGTGTCCACTGTAAGCGCATTGCAGCAACGTGTGCTGCTCCTGAACGGCAGCACCTGGGAACCGCTGTCCGTGATCACCGTGCAGCGGGCGATTAATCTGTTGCTCGGCGGCAAGGCGATCGCCGTCGAGATGACTGGACTCTACCTGCGGACCGTTCGCGAGCGATTCGAGGTACCCTCCGTGATCGCGCTGCGGTCCTATGTTAACGTTCCGCGCCGCAAGTCGCACTGGAGCCGCAAAGGCGTGCTCGTTCGCGATGACTATACCTGCGTCTATTGCGGCGTGAAGCTGGGCGCGCAAGTGCGGGGCAAGGTCCTTGCCAAGCGCGACTTCACCATCGACCACATCATCCCGCGCTGCAAGGGCGGCCGCGACACCTGGTCGAATACCGCTTGCGCCTGCGCCCGCTGCAACCACCGCAAAGGCAATCGCCTGCATAATGTCGCCGGCATGCGCTTGCTCTGGGAGCCCAAGACGCCGCGAACCAGCTACCTGGTGATCGCGCTGGGATCGGGTCCTGAGATCTGGAAGCGCTACGTTGAGATTTAGCCTCAGTTTTCCCAGACGTTCTCGTAGCGATTGTAGCGCCAGCCACCGCCCGCGCTTGGCCGGCAAGATACATCGCGCTTGGGGCTGCTCTTCTGTTTTTCGAAGGTGACTCGAACCCGTTTGCCGGTGAGCGACCGAACAAAGTCGCCCAGAATCAGTTCGCTTTTTTCGGCTGCGTCGTCTAGCAAGCCATCTTCGAGCGATTGAGCGACGAAGTCACGCATCACTTGAACCTCCGCCAAGGTACGCGCCCGATCCCAATCTGGGTTGCACATGCTGAATGAGTTCTCGACGAGACGAATGTACTCGATTCGGCAGCTCGTGAACTCTGGCGCCGGCAGTTTCAAGGTATAAGTCTGGCTGCGAGAATTGTATGAGACGCTTTCATCATCAAGTTCGTCAAAGTCTATGCCGGCTTCTATTACTCCCTGCGCGGTGAAATCGCCGCCGTGGCTGCACAATCCATCGTCCACGCCAACATGGAAGTTGCGTTTAGCAACTTCGTCCTTGACCACAACCAACTGCGACTGAGTTTCCATCCGCTGAATGATGAAAGCGGGCGGGATTGGCGTGGGCGTTGGAGTTTTGGTGGCCGTCGGCACTGGCGTAAAGGTTGGCAGCGGAGTATAGGTGGGCTGTGGCGTAGAGGTCGGCAGCGTGAGCAGTTCAGCCTCACTCATGTACTTAGAAAGCACATCGTAGTAGGCGCTCTCATTAGCCCGTCGACTTACTTCGAGGAAGGCGCTCGCGATCCATGGAGACAAAAAGTACAGAAAGGCGCCTGCCGCTACAACCCAACCGAGCCAGGCGAGCTTGCGGCTTTTCGGAGACTTGGCCTGTACCGAGCTAATGGGACGCGTGTCGCCATTCTTGAACTTCCAATCCGACATGTATCAACGTCCTCGTCGACTAGATATTGGCGCAGTCTACCCAATTTCAGCAAGCAAACCAAGTTATTTTTCGGCGAGCGGAATACGGATGGCGATGACGAGGTTCAGCAAGCAAACTGGCTCAACCGGCTTGATACCGCTCAATAGAAGCAATCTCGGCGCCCGACCGTCACGCCGCTACAGCAGGTTAAGGGTCATCAGCACAGTCTGCAGCAAGAGCTTGATGCCCATGAAGGCCAGGAAAAGCGCGCAGGCCAGATTGACGCAGCGGAAGAGGCGCTGATTCAGCAAGCGGCGGCGGCCGATTTCGACTACCGTGGCGAAAAAGAAGCACCAGCAGACTTGCGCGGTCATGAACCCCGTGAAAAAGACGAAGAGATGAATCGGCTGCGGATCAAGGAAGCCCAAGCCGATAATCGTGCCGCTCATGCCCAGCCAGAAAGTTATGTTCTGCGGATTCGACAGCGATAGCATCGCGCCCGCGACCAAGTGATTCGCGCGACCGTCGCCGGCTGTCGACAGCGCGATCTCAGCGCGGGACGCTGCCCAGGCGTCCCAGGCGAATCGGAGCAAAAGCGCGCAGCCAAACAGACCCAGGACAAGCGTCAAGACACGATTCTGAAATAGCGCCGAAGCGCCCAGCAGCGCGATGATCGCCCAGACACCGTCACCGAGCAGCGAGCCCAACTCGACGCGCAACGCGGCCGCCCAGCCGTCCGACAAGCCGCGGCGCAGCGACTCAAAGCCGATTACGCCCGGCTGCGCGGCAAATGCGATCGACATGGCGAATGCGGAAACAAACAGGACTTCCATCGACGCGCGAACCTCATCAAGCGGAACTTGTAGCGAGTCTAACAAGCGATCGCCGGGAAGCCATGTGGACAAGTCCACAAGAGAACTTGCGGTGGATTGTCGCAAGTCGACAAGGGCAGGCGGCGCCACAGGCCCGACGCAAGCGCTAGGAATCGACGCCCCATTCCATGAGGATGGCGGCGATCAAAGCCGCCTGGCGCGGCAAGCTGTCGATGATTACATGCTCATGCAAGGCGTGCGCGCCATCGCCGTGCGCGCCCAGGCCGTCCAGCGTGGGAATGCCCATAGCCGCCGTAAAGTTGCCGTCGGAGCCGCCGCCTGTGCCGCCTTCATAGATCGATACGCCGTGCCGTTCGCCTATTGCGGACGCCTTCTCAAACAAGTCCGGTCGCCGTTCCATGGGCGGGCGATGATGTTGGCGAACGCAGCTTACTTTGGCGCCGGGCATTTTCGGATACAAGCTGCTCAGCGCCTCATGCAGATTCTCCATGGCTTCCATTGTCAAGACGCGCGTGTCGATATGCGCCCGCGCTTGCGCTGGAATCACATTACCGGCCGTACCGCCCTCGACCTGGGTGATCGACACCGACGTGCCGAATTTGAGATCATTGAGGCGATTGATTTCCAGGGCCTGCCGCGCGAATTCGATTATCGCGTTGATGCCCTCTTGCGGCGCTATGCCGGCGTGGGATGCGCGCCCCTCGATGAGCAACTCGTATTTGCCTCCGCCTTTGCGCCAGGTCTTGATCGCGCCTTCTTTGGTAGCCGGCTCCGTCACCAGCACCAGTTCGCAACCGGCCCCCAACTGCTTGATTCGCGCCTCGCTGAATGGACTGCCGATCTCTTCGTCAGTCGTCATGAGCAGCTGAATCGGTCGATTTGGCAGTTGTTCACGCTCAACCAATGTCCGTATCGCTTCCAGGACGATTACGGCGCCGGCTTTCATGTCCAGCGAACCGGGGCCGTAATAGCGCCCGTCTTCAATCTTGACCGGCATAGTCTCCAGCGAGCCGACCGGGTGCACGGTATCGATGTGGACCAGGAACAGGTAGGGCTTGCCCGGCGCCGCCGCATTCCAGCTCGCATGCAGAAAGTCGCCAACTTCGACTTGTGGCAATCGTTCAACGGAATCAGCGCCGAGCGAATTGAGCCTGGCTTCCATGAGATCGACCAGGCAGTCCACCTTGGCCTTGTCGCGAGTAGGCGACTCCCGATGCACCATTGCGGTCAAAAATTCGAGCATTTCCTGCTGCCGCGATCGGAACATTTTCAAGAGATCAGACATGTCATTCTATCCAGTCGCTTTGCATTGTGTGGGGTCTAAGGGTTTTTAAGATGTCGATGCAGCCACGAAATCAGCTCGTCGGCCAGGTCGGGCTGGCGTTGCAAAAGCGCCATGCCACGCCCGGCGCTCGCTTGATGAACCTGAGCCTCGCCCGGAGCGGCCGCCGCCAGAGCGGTTGCTGTGTCCAAGGCTTCGCGGTCATCTTGGCCTGCGGCCAGCCACATTGGTCGGTCACCGTACGAGGGCATCACATTTACGAGCGTATCCCGCGAGCGCGGGCTGAGCAGCGCCAGCGCGTCACAGAGCGAGTTGACCACGCAGCCCAGCGTCGCGATGTCAGCCGCCTCGTCCGCGCCGATAACGCCAATCGAACCCGCGTCAACGCCTGGCGCCGCTATGAACGATTGCAGCATCGCCTCGACTTGACGCGCGGGCGTCAACGGCTCGATTTGCGCGACCAGCACCGCGAAGCCGCTTTGCGCCAGCATCGCCGGCAAGGCGGCCCAGCCGGCCATGCGGTCGCCGAGCAAGAGAACGCCCGGCTGCCGCGGTTCGGCCGGCGGGTAATACTCGCCCCTAAGCGTGGTATCGGCGTCGAGAATTATAGATACGCCGCGCTCGGTTAGCCCGTCAGACACGGGCGGTAGGATGGCGCCGGGCGGGAATGACGCCAGGCCGAGGCTCGTCCCTCCGATCGCGCGGTTGTCCTGGCCGTAGAGCGCGCGCGAATCGAGCACCTCAATCGTGGGCAAGGGATCGTGTCGCGGAATCGCGGTGGCCATCAGCGTCGGGGCAGGCGTCGCCGCTTTGAGGTATCTACAGCTCGTCAGCGAGAGCGGTATGGCAAGAAGAATGAAGGGGAGAAAGAAACGCAAGCGTCGATGGAGCCGGGGGCGTAAGGCAAGGATTTCAGAGGCCGGATGCATGCACGATCATCCGCTCGCTGTCGGCGTCGTAAGGCGCTTCGTCCGGGTCGCCATAAACTGCCTTCACGGTAAACTCGGCGCGATCAAGCAATAGACGCAACTCCGGCATGAAAAAGTACCGCAGCTTGTGGGGCGCGATGAGCCGCCGCACCGCGCCGCTGCCGTCCATCTCATCATATATCCATTCTACCGTCAGGATCTGCGCGGCGCGGTCCAAATGCGTGAGGGATTGCAGCATGACCAGGTGACCGGTCTCGCGGTCCAGAAAACTGCGTTCAAATGTCAGCGCGTCAGTGTCCTCGGCGGCGAAAGCGGGGGCTGCGTTGGGCAAGTCGATCACCAGCCGGCCACCGTCAGCCAGGCCTGTGCGCAGTCGGTTCAGAAGCGCGAGCTGCGTCTCTTGCTCGTGAAAGTGCATCAGGGCGTTATAGGTCAGCAAGATTAGGCCGAATTTGCGCTCCCAGTGAAAATCGAGGATGTCGCCGTGAACATAGCTGACCAAGTGACGCAGTTGCGGCAATCGCTCCAGCTTTGCGTCAAGCCGGTTGAGCATCGCGCGGTTGCTATCGATGCCGTGAACCGTGTGGCCCGCCCGCGCCAGATGCAGCAGCACGCGCCCGGTACCGCAGCCAATGTCGAGGATCGCGCCTTCATGTTCGTCGGAGAGGCGGCTATACATCGCCAGATCGTCGGTCTTGTCCGCGTTCTCCGAATCGTAAAAACGCGCGACGGTCGTATAAAACGCGGACATCGCAGCTCCCGAACCGGCTTCAGCCGCCAATCATCAGTTCAAGTTCTGGAAGATGCCCGCCGCGCCCATACCGCCGCCGATGCACATGGTCACCATGCCGTACGTGCTGTCGCGACGTTTCATTTCGTTGATGATTTGCACGGTGAGCTTCGCGCCGGTGCAGCCCAGCGGATGACCGAGGGCGATGGCGCCGCCATTAACGTTGACGATCTGCGGGTTGAACTCCAGCTCGCGCATGACCGCCAGCGACTGCGAGGCAAAGGCTTCGTTGAGTTCAATGATATCGATGTCGTCGAAGGTCAATCCGCAGCGCTCCAGGACTTTAGGCGCGGCCTTGATGGGACCGACGCCCATGATCTCCGGGCGCACGCCGGCCACTGCGAAGCCGACGAAGCGCGCCAGCGGGGCCAGCCCCAGGCGCTCGGCTTTCTCGCGCTCCATTACAATGACCGCGGCCGCGCCGTCGCTCAAGGGGCTGGAATTGCCGGCCGTCACTGAGCCGCCCGGCTTGAATACAGGTTTTAAGCCTGCCAACGCTTCAGGCGTGGTCTCGCGCCGCAGATGCTCGTCCGAATCCAGCACCTTCGTCACCGTTGCCGGCATGCCGTCCTCGCCGACAACTGTTTCTTCCCAGGCGAAGGGCACAATTTCATCGGCGAAATAGCCGGCGTCCGTCGCCGCAGCCGCCTTTTGATGACTCTGATAGGCGAATACGTCCATGTCTTCGCGGCTGATGCCGAACTCGTCGACGACCCGCTCGGCAGTCAAACCCATGCTCATGTAGACCTTGGGGTCATTTGCGGCCATGTGCGGATTCGGGCTGAGGTGATGCCCGGTCATCGGCACCGATGACATGGACTCAGCGCCGCCGGCGATCACGACATCGGCCTGGTCGGCGATAATGCTGTTGGCGGCCAGGGCGATTGTCTGCAAACCGCTGGAGCAAAAGCGGTTGACGGTCTGGCCGGGCGTATCGACGGGCAGCCCGGCGCGCAAGGCGATCACGCGAGCGAAATTCATGCCCTGCGAGCCTTCCGGCATGGCGCAACCTATGATGACATCGTCGACCTCGGCCGGGTCCAATTTGCCGGCCGTCTGCGCCATCAGATCGTTGATGACCGTCGCCGCCATCTCATCCGAGCGCGCGTTTCGGGTGCTGCCGCGCATGGCCTTTCCGACTGCCGTGCGCGCTGCCGCTACGATTACTGCCTGGCGCATTATCCGGTCCTCACTTCCACAATTGTCAATTCTCGGCTCTAAGTCTCAATTCCGCAGCGGCTTGTTCGTCCGCAGCATGTGCAGGATACGCTCTTGCGTTTTCGTCTCCATGATCAAGCTCAGGAAAGCCTCACGCTCGAGATTGAGCAGGTACTGCTGGTCCACCCACCCCGGCTCGGACAGCGCCCCGCCCGTTAAAATGTAGGCCAGTTTGCGCGCGATCAGCGCATCGTGCTCGCTGGCGTAGCCGGCTTCCCGGTAGCCCGCCACACCCAGCAGAAGCGCCGCGTGGGCATCCCGGCCCGCTGCGTATACCGGCGCCGGTTTCTCGGGCGTGTAGGTTTCACTCAGCGCCAGGGCCAGCGACTTGGCCTCGCCCAGCAGGCGCGCGCGATTCATCACGATCTTGTCCGACTCCGCCAGATAGCCCAGCGCCTTGGCTTCTTTGGCGCTGCCGCTGACTTTGGCGGTAGCGATGTTTTCGAATGCCATTTGCAAACCGGCGAGCACATCATCGGACCCGCGGCGGGCCAAGGGGCTGACGAGACGCCGAACCGTCTCCTTGCAACCGCCGCCCGCAGGAACCAAGCCAACGCCGACCTCGACCAGACCCATGTAGAGCTCGGCATGGGCAACGACGGCCGTTCCAGCCATCACCAGTTCCGCGCCGCCGCCCAGCGCCATATTCTGCGCGGCGACAACTACCGGCTTTGGCGCGTTGCGCAGCGCCTGCGTCAAGTCTTGCAAGCTGACCAGCGTCTTCTCGATGCCTTCGAGCCCGGTCATCAACGCCGAGGGGTCAAGGTTGGCGCCGATGGAGAAGCGCTCGCCATCGTTGCCGATGACTAGCGCCGCGTAACGCTCGTCTTCGAGAATCTCCAGCGCGCGCCAACCGGATTCGATCAGCCCGGCGGTGATACTGTTCTGCTTGGTCGTGAACTCCCAGAGCAAGGCGCCTTCGCCCATGTCATGCACCGCGCCATCGCCGTTGCTGTAGAGCTCGGCGCCGGAAGCGCGCAAGTTCGCTGTAGTGATTTCGCGCAGATCCGATTCCAGCGGCAGGTAGTCGCGATCCGGCGGGCTGTAGTAGCCGGTGATCTTGCCCGCCTCGTCGCGCTGATAGAAGGTCGCGCGCCCGTCAGCGATCATGGTCTTGACCCAGCCCGCCACCGGATAGCCGTCGGCTTCAAAGCGGTCGATAGTCGCGGCCACGCCAATCGCATCCCAGATCTCAAACGGGCCCATCTGATGGGCGAAGCCCCACTTCTGCGCGTTGTCCACGTTGACGATGGTATCGGTGACCTCGGGCACGCGGTTGGACGCGTAAGCCAGCAGGAAGGCGTGCAGATGCCACAAGTATTGGCCGGCGCGGTCGTCCGCGTTGAGAAGCAGACGAATCCGCTCGCCGAGCGGCTCCACCTTGCGATATTGCCCGACGCTGTCAAAGCGCGGTTTGCTTGGCGGCTCGTATTCCAGGGTGTCCAGGTTTAGCGCCCACAGTTCTTTCTTGCCGCCGTCGCGGCGCATGTGGTAGAAGCCCCTGCCGGTCTTGCGCCCCAGCCAGCCGCGCCGCAGCAGTTCATCGCTTAGCGCGGCGTTCTTCTGGTGCATCAGCAGCTCGCGCGCCGGGTCATCGGGGATGGCGTGGTAAAGATTGCGCGCCACGCCGACCGCGATGTCGAAGCCGACCAGGTCATTCAAGTTGAAGGTGGCGGTCTTTGGCCGGCCAATCAGCGGCCCGGTCAGGGCGTCCACCTCTTCAACTGTATAGCCGTGATCCAGCGCGTAGTTCGTCGCTTGCATGCCCGACATAGACATGAAGCGGTTGCCGATGAAGTTCGGCGTGTCGTTGCAGCGCACAGTGCCCTTGCCCAGCGCGTCAGCGCCGAAGCGCAGCATGAAGTCGACGATCTCCGGATCCGTGCCGGCGTGGGGAATGATCTCGAGCAAGCGCAGGTAGCGCGGCGGGTTGAAGAAATGCGAGCCCAGGAAGCGCCGCGTAAACTGCTGCGGCAAGCCCGCGGCGATGCTGGCAATGGGAATGCCCGAGGTATTGGTGGTGACGATGGCGTCTTGCCGAACGACCTCGGCCAGGCGCGCCATCAGGGCACGCTTGATCTCAAGCTTCTCGATGATGGCCTCGATGACCCAATCGGCGTCGTCGACGCGCCCCAAGTCGTCCTCGATGTTGCCGATGCTTATATTGTCCAGATCCTTGGCGCTATAGAGTTGCGCCGGACGCGTCCTTTGCAGCGCCTTCAAGTTGCCCGCCACGACTGCATTGCGCACGCGCGGACCATCGGCGGGCGCGCTGTCGGGTGGCGGGATATCCAGCAGCAAAGTCTCGATGCCGGCGCCGGCGAGAAGCGCAGCGATGCCCCTGCCCATCGTGCCCGATCCAACCACCGCCGCTTTCTTGATGCTGAATCCCATCAGCGCAATTTCCCTTTCCCAGGCCGAGTGCCTACCAGTCCAATTCGGCGCCGTCATAGCGGTAGAATCTGCCGTTGTCGGACGCGCCCAACCGCTGGATTAGCGTGAGCAGCGCGCTTGCCGATTCCTCGGGCGCCAGGCTCGCAGATGGCCCGCCCATGTCCGTGCGCACCCAGCCGGGCGCTATTGTGACCGAAATTGTGCCGGCCATCGCCTCGTCAAAGGCGAGGACGCGCGCCGCCATATTCATCGCCGCTTTGCTCATGCGGTAGGCGTAGGCGCTGCCGCCGGCATTGCTGATTGAGCCCAAGCCGGACGAAATCATGACCACGCGCGGATTGTCGCCCTCCCGCAGCAATTCGCGGCACGCCTGGGTCACGATCAGGGGCGCGACGGCATTGGTTGTGATGACCGCGGCCACTTCGGCTGATGTGAGCTGGCCCATGATTCGGCCGCTGTCGCTACCGGAGACGCCGGCATTGTTGATTAGCACGTCGAGGCTGTCCGTATCGTACGCGACGGCGCCTACTGCGCGCGCGATGGACGCTTCGTCGTCGACGTCGAGTTGAAGGATTCGCAGGCGATCCGGGTTGGCGTCGGCCAGGGCGTTCAGCGCTGCCGCGTCGTCTGGATTGCGGCAGGTGGCGTAGACGCGGGCGTCGCTTTGAGATAGATATTCTTCGACCAGCGCATAGCCGATGCCCCGGTTCGCGCCTGTGATGAGGATGTTTTGCATGGTTTGCCTTTCGAAATCAACAGAATTATCTGCCGGTTAGAGGGCTGGCTCGGACTCGCTTTCGAATTGGCTTAGTCCGTCCGCGTCAAATTCAAGAATCCTGATTTCGCGTCGTCGGACGCCAATGTTGTGTTCTATCAGGAGATCAAGAAGTCGCTCGCCATCAATTAACGTTATAGGCGCCGCGCCCTTTGCAAAGGCTGCGGAATTTGCGCCTTTAGAGAATTTTCCGGTCGTAATGATTGTCCCGCGGACGGCGTCAAACCTGTACAAAGA
Organism: Chloroflexota bacterium; assembly: GCA_009841405.1. Taxonomy (GTDB): domain Bacteria; phylum Chloroflexota; class Anaerolineae; order Aggregatilineales; family Phototrophicaceae; genus UBA6055. The sequence continues at coordinate 11,262 of VXLV01000122.1, forward strand.
GCCGCGTAAAAGATCAAGGATTGGACGCCCGACGCTTCCGGCATGTCGCTTCACCTGGATAACTTCACGAACGCGGCTGATCCCTAGCTCGATTTCAGCGACGACATCCACACCCTTGTCATTCACTGGTGATGTAACTTCTACCTTCTCAAAGTTCATTCTCTCCAGAAGCAACTTTATCAAGTGTTCAAACTTGTACGGATTCATTGAACTCAGGAAATCCGCCAGCTGCTTTCGTGCGTTTGCGTTGCTGGCGCTAGCCATACGTACAATGGCAGGATTGGAAATGTCTCCAGGGCCTGCACCGCCATGGCGTCCAAGATACTCGAGGCCCATATGGGTCACCTGGTAGGAATGGCCGCTCTTAGCAATGAGCCGGCGATCAACCAAATTGTTAAGCCGATAAATCAGACTGCTGGAAATCGACGAGTCGGCCGCGTATGTAGTAGAGGCGCGACAAAATTCAGCATAGCGCTCTTCAAAGTCTCGGCGACGCCCGGGTCCCTTAGCGGCCACCTCAGCCAGTACTATCAACATCCCGTCGTAGTCATCGATACTTGCGACGACTTCTTCGTCGCCGTCGACGAACTTACTGCCACGACTGGTAATCATTAAGCAGCCATTCTGAACCGACAACAGCTGATGAATCTTAGAAAGATAAAATGGCCCGAATGTATGTCGCGGGTTAACCAGTTGCCCCGATTTGCGCCACAGATCCAGAGCAAGGTCGTGGCTTGGACCTGTCAGTCTCTTTGGGATCCATTCCTCGGGCTCCTTCCAATCGGCAGGGTCCTTCGGATTCCGAATATGCTCATATATATCCTTAACCATCGTCTTGTATTTCGAATTCTCGACGCCATTTATGGCTTTCAAGAAGCGACGACCAATCGCATAAGTTGGCAAGTCCGGTGTTAACTGTCGCTTTTCCATTCGATCCCCGCCTAGCTCATCTTGGCCAACGCCGCCTGCCATGTATCCACCATCACATCCGCCACTTCCTCGCCCGTGAGCCGCCCGCCCTCGCGGAACCAGACCCCCACCCAGTTATGCGCGCCCAGCATCGCCCGCGTCACGATGGCCGCGTCCACCTGGCGGAACTCGCCCGCGGCGATGCCCGCCTGCACCGTATCCCGAAACATGCTCTCGAAGTAATCGCGCCGTTTAAAGAAGCGCTTCCGCCGCGCCGCGAACTCGGCTTCGAAAGCGTCATTGTCGTTTCTGCCGCCTACGTTAGCGTTGAGCAAAGCGCGAATCTCAAAGACCATCGCCGCGCCCACCGCCACATTGCCCGTCACACTGACGACATGCGAGCGTATCATTGCGCCGAGCTTTTCGGCGCACGACAATTCGGACGACGCGATGACTTCCAGCTTGGCGATCGTGAGATCCAGGCCGACCTCCAGAACGTTGAGCAGCAGAAAATCCTTGTTCTTGAAATGGTGATACAAGCTGGCTGCGGTCAGATTCACCTGAGCGGCGATATCCTTCATGGTTGTCGCTTCGTAGCCGTTGCGATGCAGAACTTCCGCGGCGGCCCACAGGATGTCTTCGCGATCAACCGATTGATCAGCCGGCTTTCGTGCCAAGATGCGGCTCCCCAGCTTTCTACGCGGCGCAAGTCAATCAAACTCCGCAGCGATTATAGAGGAGCGGCGCGCGGCGTTCAAGCGGCTGCCTGACGGGGCGCGCGAAGTCGGCGCGCATTCTTCCCGCAGCGGACAGCGCCGCCAGACCACCGTACACATCTGCCGCATTGCCCCTATAATGAGCGCGCTTGCGAAAGGCCGACAGGAGACGCCATGCGCAGCGCCAGCTGGCCACCCTCTGATCTCATATTCTTTGACTGCGACAGCACCCTGTCCGCGATTGAAGGCATAGACGAATTGGCGCGCGCCAAGGGCAAAGCCGGGCGCGTCGGGCTGCTGACGAACAAAGCGATGGACGGCGAGATCGACCTCGCCGATGTTTATGGCAAACGCCTGAAAGCCATCAAGCCAACCCGCGCGCAACTCAAGGCGGTCGAGGAACGTTACTGGGAAACGGCCGTCGAAGACGCGCTTGATGTCATCGCGGCGCTGCGCTTTCTCGACAAGCAGGTCTTCATCATCAGCGGCGGCTTGATCGACGCTGTTATGGGATTTGGCCGGCGTCTCGGCGTCGATCCGGAGCATATACGCGCTGTAGAGCTGGAGTACAACGAACTCTCCGGGCGTTGGTGGGATTATCACGAGCCGCAATCGCAGCACGCAAAGACCTACCTTGATTACGGCGCTGGTCCCCTTACCGTATCTGAGGGGAAGTCGCGGATAATCGCCGAGCTGGCGGGCGACCAGCCCGGCCGGCGCCTGATGATCGGCGACGGCGCGTCGGATCTGGCGGCGCAGGACGCGGTCGATCTCTTCATCGGTTATGGCGGCGTTGTGAAACGCGAGTCCTTGCTGGAAGGCGCGGCAGTCTTCATTCACACCCGGTCGCTGGCGCCAGTTCTGCCGCTCGCGGCCGGGCTGCGCGGCTGGCTGGCGGCGCGAGGCACGCGACACGAGGGCACATTTCGCAAGGGCATCGAGTTGGCGCTCGACGGGCGCGGCGTGACGTTTCGCGAGGATTCGCTGCGAGACCGCTTTATTCGCGACTTTGAGGACATCCGCTAACATGACATTTTCCGCGATCATATTTGACATGGACGGCTTGCTGGTCGATTCCGAGCCCGTCTGGCACGAAGTTGAAATCGGCTTGATCGAGTCTCACGGCTACGTCTACAGCGAAGCCGTGCGCAGCCAGGGCATCGGCATGCGCGTGGACGAATTCGCCGCCATTCTGCAGCAGCACTATCCCAAACTGGGCGATTCCGCCGCGGCCATCGAATCCGCCATTACCGATGGTCTACTGGCGCTGCCGCCCGAGCGCATCAAGGCGCGGCCGGGCGCCGATGAGATCGTGCGCTACGCGGCCGCGCGCAATATCCCGCGCGCGATTGCGTCAAGTTCGACGCAAGTCGTCATCGAGCACTTCGTGCGCCTAATGGGCTGGGCGGCGCTGATACCCAATCGCTTTTCCGCGCAGTTCATGGCGCGCGGCAAACCCGCGCCGGATATTTATTTGCACGCGGCGGAGCGGCTGGGCTTGCCGCCGGAGACCTGCCTGGCGCTGGAAGACAGCCGCGCCGGCACACAGGCAGCGCAGGCGGCTGGCATGACCTGCTTCACCGTGCCCGATCTGTCCCACTCCACGCTTGAAGCATTCGCCGACATTAACGACAAGGTGTTCGCAGACCTGTATGCGGTGCGCGACGAAATCGAATCGAAAGCGCTGTTCGCGTGACCCGGCAGCATATCGTTGTCGCCACCGATCTGACGCCGGATAGCATCGCCCGGCTGGAGAGCGTCCCCGGCTACCGGGTCGCCTGCGTGCCGCCAAAGACCTCCAATGTGCGCGCCACCTTGCCCGCCGCCACCGCCATCATCACGCGCTCCGATTTCAAGCTGGACCCGCCGCTGCTGGATCATGCCCCCCACCTGCGCCTGATCGCGCGGATGTCGGCCGGCTTGACCGGCATTGACATGGACTACGCCACCGAGCGCGGCATCCTCGTGATGAATACGCCCGGCGTCAGCGCCATCGCCGCCGCCGAGCACACGCTGACGCTCATGCTGGCGCTCAACCGCAATCTGCCCTCCGTGCACGAGAGCTTGCGCGAAGGCTGGTGGCTATTCGACCGGGGGCAGCAGGTCGGCGTTCAGCTGCACGGCAAGACGATCGGCATCGTCGGCCTGGGTCGGGTGGGCCATCGCGTCGCTCGCCTCTGCCTGGCGCTGGGCATGACCGTGCTGGCCTTCGATCCGTACATCCGCGAAGAGCAGGTGGATGACCGGCGCATTACACTGGTCAGCCTGCCCGAGTTGCTCGGCGAGTCTGACTACGTCAGCATGCACGTGCCGGCGACAAAAGAGACGGTCGACTTCCTGGACGCGGAAAGCCTGAGCCTGATGAAGCGCGGCGCTTGCTTTATCAACACATCGCATGGCGGCGTCGTCAAAGAGTCCCTGCTGGCGGACGCGCTAAAAGACGGACGGCTGGGCGGCGTGGCGGTCGACGTATGGAACGAGGAGCCGCCATTCAACAGCCCGCTTATCGGCCTGGATCGCGTCATTCACACGCCGCATATCGGCGACAATACGGTCGAGGCGCGGCAGGATCTTTCGCTGCAGATCGTCCAGCAAGTCATCGACGCCCTTGATGACCGCGACTACCGCAATGTCGTCAATATGCCGCTGCTGCCCGGCGTCGAGTTCGCCGAGATTCGCCCCTATATGCAGCTGGCCGAGAGCATCGGCGCGCTGCAGCATGTATTGTCGCGCAGCGCAATCCGCCGCATCGCCATCGAGATCATCGGCGATGACATGAACGGTCTGATCAAACCCATGACGGTCGGCATACTCAAGGGCCTGCTCGCTCCGGTCCTGGGCGACCATGTCAGCTATGTGAACGCGCCGGTGCTGGCGGCCGAGCGCGGCTGGCAGATCACGCAAGCCAAGGGCATCAAGATCAGCGAGTACAGCAATGTCATCACCTGCCAGGCCACACTTGAAGACGGCGAGGAGATCAGCATCGCCGGCGCCCTGCTGGATCGGCAGAAGCCCTATATCCTGCAGATCAACGACTACCGCGTACATTTTGAGCCGCGCGGCCATCTGTTGATCATGGGCAGCTACGACCGCCCGGGCGTGATCGGGCAAGTCGGCAGCCTAATGGCGGAGAACGGCATCAATATCGCCAGCTGGCATACCGGCCGCGCCGAGCCCGGGGGCAATACGCTGACCGTGCTCAATTTCGATGAAGCCCTGCCGGAAGCGCTGATGGGTATTCTGCGCGAGCAGGATTTCATCCGGCATGTGCATCAACTGCGGATATAGTGGCGAGTTATTCAGGAATTCTTGCTCAGCCGATCCTGATTTCGGCTGTGCCCAACGCTCTTAACATAGGCGACAATGATGCCACAAGCGGCGCCAACGATCATGGCAAAACCCTGGCCGCTGTAACCTTGTTCCATGATGCGCATTCCAATCAAGACGATTGCCAATGCCAACCCGACCAGGAGAAACATCCCCAACCTGACGTTCCAGATTAGTCCCTGAATCGTGGCCAAATCAATCCTTACTTTGTCTTGCTGGTGCTGCTTTTCCAGAGCAATGTTCGCAGCCTGTCGATTTTCTGCCATAGCGAGGATGCGGTTAGCGCTGCCCGATAGCGTCCGCTCGTAACGCTCCACGATGCTCGGGTGCGGAATCGGACCTGCGTACTGTTCAACCTGCTCAACTTCCAAACGAAACGCGGCGATCGCTTGGATAAGTTCAATGCGTTTTTCTTGCGGAAGGTTTTGAATCAAGTCCGAAGAAATGTGGGCGCCACTGAGCAGATCGGATAAGTCGAGTGGTTGATCTTCAGTGCTGTTGACTTCGCTCACTCTTCTGATTTCTCATCAAGCTCTTTTTCATATTCACCGATGGCCCAGCACATGCTATCACCTACGGCTTGCCAGGTTGATCGAATCGCTTCTTCCGAAGATGCAATCGGCGGCGGACTGTGATAGCGCATACGGATTTCCTCAATGAGGCTTTGGTCCATGGAGCCATCGAAGTCAAATAGACACGCTATTACGTGCGACAACCGATTATCAGGCAGTCGTACCGAACCTGCCAATTCGAACTTTGCCATGTCTTTCTCCCCAATTGCTCAAACCCAATCATATCGCCGCGAGGAATCCATTGTCAAGCCATCACCGTCTTGCTCAATCCAGGTGACTCTTGATGTTCAGCGCCACCTCTTTGCTGATGCCGTTCACCGCGGCCAGCTCGGCGACGCTGGCGCCGCGGATGGCGTCGATGGAGTTCTCGAAGTGCTTAAGCAACACTTTGCGCCGCTTGGGGCCGACGCCAGGCACAGTCTCCAGCCGGCTCGCCATGCCTTTTTTCTGGCGCTGTTTGCGGTGGCTGGTGATGGCGAAGCGATGGGCTTCATCGCGCGCGCGCTGCACCAGATAGAGCGCTTCGCTGCGGCGCGGCAGCAAGACCGAATCCACCCGGTCGGGCAGGTAGATTTCTTCAATGCGCTTGGCCAGAGACGCCAGCGGCACGCGCTCGGCCAGGCCAAATTCGTCCAATACGGCCTTGGCGGTGTTCAGTTGCCCTTTGCCGCCGTCGATCAGCAGCAGGTCCGGCAGCAGGCGCCAGGTTTCGTCCTTCTCTACCCCATCGGGCGTGAGTTCGCGCTCTCGGTCAAGGGCGTTCTTCCAGCGCATGAAGCGGCGGGTTAGCGCCTCGCTCATGGATTGATAATCATCGGACCCGGCATGGGAGACGCTGCGGATATTGAAGCGGCGGTACTCGCTTTTGCGGGGGGCGCCACGCACGAAGACCACCCGGCTCGCCACAATCGCGGTGCCTTGCGTCGTGCTGATATCGAAACACTCAATCCGGTTGGGGATGCGCGGCAGCCCAAGCTCCGCTTGTAATTCCGCCATGGCCATTTCGTGTTTGGTGGTGTCGGCTTCGTATTGCGCCCGCATCATTTGCAGGCTCTCCAGGGCGTTTTCTTGCGCCAGGCCGACCAGCTTGCGTTTGTCGCCCCGCTGCGGCACGTGAATGGACACGCGCGAGCCGGCGCGTTTATCGCTAAGCCAGCGCTCCAGGATGCGCGCTTCTTCGACTTCGTTGGGCAGGATTAGCTCGCGCGGGATATTGGCGGAATTGGCGTAAAATTGGCTGATGAATTGCTCCAGCACCACGGCGTCGCTTTCGCCTTCGGTATTGTCCATGGTGCGCGAATCGCTGCCGATTAGCTTGCCATTGCGAATGAACATGATCTGCACGGTAGCGTCGCGGTCGTCACGCGCAAGCGCAATCACATCGTGGTCAGTCATGCTTTTGCCGACGGCCTTGTGTTTGTTGGTGATGAAATCGATCGCTTTGAGCTGGTCGCGGATGCCGGCCGCTTTCTCGAAATTCAGGTTTTCGGCCGCGCGGTTCATCTCGCTGACCAAGCGCCGTTGAACATCATTGGCGCGCCCGCTGAGTACGTCCATCAGTTCCTGGATCATGAAGCGATATTCATCCCGCGTCACGGCGCCGATGCAAGGCGCGTTGCAGAGTTTGATATCGTGGAACAGGCAAGCGCGCTCATCCTTGCCGTCGATAACGCGATCGCAAGTGAGATAAGGAAAGGCTTTGCGCAAGTCGCTGAGCGTCTTCTGCACGACCCACATGGCAGAGTAGGGGCCGAAATAGCGCGAGCCGTCGTTGACGATGCGGCGGGTCGTCTCGACCTTGGGAAAGGCCTCGCCCCAGCCCACGCGAATATAGGGATAGCGCTTGTCGTCTTTCAGCTCGATATTAAAGCGGGGTTTATGCTTCTTGATCAAGGTTTCTTCGAGAATCAGCGCCTTCACTTCGTTCTCAGTGATGAAGAAGTCGATGTCCTCGACTTCGCCGCGCATCCGCAGCGTCTTGCTATTGCCGTCGGCCTGCGTTGTGAAGTAACTGCGCACGCGATTGCGCAGGCGTTTCGCCTTACCGACGTAGATGATCTTGCCGCGGCCATTCTTGAGCAGGTAGACGCCGGGCTTGGCGGGCAAGTTTTTAAGTATCGTCTCGATATGCGGCGGTTTTTCGTAGTACATGAGCGCTGGTAGACTAAGTAAAGACGGGCTGAATTTCAATCATTTTAGCATGATCGTCGTTCGACGCGTACCTAAGCGCCGGCGCCTTTGGCGGCTCGTGAAACGAGCGACATGATCATGCCTGTGGCGCCAGACGGATACGATAACCCCATGCCGAAGAACTCACACATTCCCGTTCTAACAGTCGAGGTCATCGCGGCGTTGCGCGCCGGTTCGCCCGGCGTCTCGCGTCTGATTGACGGCACGGTTGGCGGCGGCGGGCACAGCCTCGCCTTGCTGGAAGCGGGCATTGCATCGGCGCTCGCTTGCGATCGCGACTGGGGCGCAATCGAGACAGCCAGGCGGCGTCTGGCAATTTACGGCGAGCGCGTCAGATTCTATCACGGCAGTTATGTCGACATGGCAAATGCGGCCGGCGCTATGGGCTGGCATAGGGTCGACGCCATCTTGCTCGATCTGGGCTTGTCGTCCCTTCAACTGGACGACCCGGCGCGGGGCTTTTCGTTCCGTTTCGACGCCCCGCTAGATATGCGCTTTGACCGCGATGACCGCGGCGAAACTGCGGCCGATCTCGTCAACCGCCTCCCCGTTGACGAACTCGCCGATCTCTTTTACCGCTACGGCGAAGAACGCCATTCGCGCCGCATTGCCCGCGAAATCGCGCGGCAGCGTCCGATCAAGTCGGCGCGGGCCCTGGGCGAGGCGGTCGCCCGCGCGCTCCCGGCCCATGCCAATCGAAAATCCAAAATACATCCGGCCACCAAAGTATTTCAAGCGCTGCGCATCGCCGTAAACGGGGAACTGGCTGCACTGGAGCAAGTCATTCCGGTCGCCGTCGAGTTGCTGCGCCCTGGCGGCCGCCTGGCTATCATCGCATTTCACAGCCTCGAAGACCGGCTGGTCAAGCAAGCGTTCAAGCGGCTCTCGACCAGCGTCGCATCCCCGCCGGGCATGGCGTCAATTGCGGAGCGGCGCGCGAGCGTCAGGCTGGTCAACCGCAGGCCGATCCGCCCCGCAGAAGAAGAAGCGCGCGCCAACCCGCGCAGCCGCAGCGCCAATCTGCGCGTCGTCGAAAAACTACAAGCGCCGCTAACTTGAGTTGCGCGGAATACCATCTTTGATACATTGAAGGTTACGCCGCCTGGCGCAAGGCGCTGTTTAGCGCTTTTTTTCCGAGAGCGGGCCGCAAGCCAAGATGTCGCAAGCCTGGATCCAACATACTTTTAGCCGCAAGCGCTTTCGCACGCGCAACCAGGCCACCGCCCTGGCGATTCTTGGCGTGGCGATTCTGCTGATCCTCGGCAGCCTGTATTTGTCGCAGGTCGCTTCGTTCGCCATTACCAATCGGCAGATTGAAGACTTGATTCGACAGCGCGACGAACTCAAGCGGCAGAACGAGGCGTTGATAGGCGAGATCGCAGGTTTCCGCACCGTTCCGCGCTTGTTCGCGCGCGCGGAGGCGATCGGCTTCCGTCCCGCAACCAACGCCGACATCGACTACGTCTTGATCGACGGCTACAACCCAAATCGAGACCGGATCTCAGTCGCCGCAAATGAGGTGGCGGCGGCGGAAGCGCGGGCGCCGGTTTATGACGAAACTTTCGGCAGTTGGCTGGAACAGCAGCTGGTCCTGCTGCGCGATCAGTTCCGTTCCTTCGGCGCTTGACGAGTATTTCGCCATGCAACGGATGTCCTCGCAGCAAGCGACCATTCAAGCGCGACTGCCTTTTGTGGCGCTTTTTTTGATCTTGATGGCGGCCTACCTGATAGTCAATCTGGCCAACTTTCAATTCTTTCCGCGCTCCGTTCGGCAAGAATTGGAAAAAATAGGCGCCTCGATTACGAATACCACCCTGCGCATTCCAGCTGAGCGCGGCCGAATCTACGATCGCGATGGCGAGCCGCTCGCCTACAACCTGGTCCAGTACCGCCTCGGCGTCAGCCCGGCCCTGGTTTCGGATAGCGAAACCTTGATGAAAGAGCTGGCGGCGATCCTCAATATTGACGAGTTTGAACTCTATCGCAAAATCACAAGCGACCGGGTCTGGGAGTTTGTGGCGGGTCCGATTTCGGCCGAGCAGGGACAAGCCATCGCCAAGCTGGACAGCATTTCGCTCGGCCTCGAAGAGATCCCCAAACGCTTCTATCCCCAAGGCGAACTGGCCGCGCATGTGGTTGGCATCGTCGTGGATGACGGGCTTCGCGGCGCGCTCGGCGTCGAGGGCGCATACAACGATACGCTCTCCGGCCGCGTGCTGGATCTCTCGGTGAGCAACGTGCCATTTGACTTGCCGCAAGACCGTCCGGCAGAGCAGCGTGGCCAGGACATCGTCCTGACGCTCGATCGCGATGTGCAGTTCTGGGTGGAATCGGAGTTGAAAGCGGCGGTTGAAGCGTACAGCGCCTTTCGCGGCACGATCATCGTCATGGACCCGCGCAACGGCGATGTACTGGCGCTCGCCAATCATCCCTCTATCGATCCCAACAGCTTCCTGGATATTGCCGATCCCAACCTGCGCGTCAACCCGGCGATCAACGAAACCTACGAGCCCGGCTCGCTCATGCAAGTCTTGACCGTAGCCGGCGCGCTGGACAAGGGCATCGTCTCATTGTTCTGGACTTACAATGACCGCGGTTTCCTGGAGGTTGGCGGACGCGATATCTGGAATCCGCATTTTCAGTCGCACGGCACGACCGATATCAGCTCAATTCTGGTCAACTCGCTGGACATCGGAGCGGCGACGATTGCCTTGGAGATGGGCACAGAGAACTTCTATAGCGCGATGCGCGCCTTTGGTTTGGGGCAGGCAACCGGCGTCGGCCTCTTCGCCGAAGAGCGCGGCGAACTAAGAATTCCCGGCGACACCGATTGGAACGAGAGTTTTCTCGGGCTTAACAGCCACGGGCAGAGCGTCGAAGTTACGCCCATGCAAATGATCACCGCCTTTTCCGCGATCGCCAACGATGGCATCATGCGGCAGCCCCGTATCGTGAGGCGAGTCATCAATGAAGAAGGCGCCGAAGACGCCCGGCCGACTACAATTCGACGCGTCATCTCGGCAGAGACTGCCGAAATCGTCAAGGACATGCTGGTTCACGTCGTCGAAGACGGCGCGCCCGAGGCGCGACTGCCCGGCTACACCATTGCCGGCAAGCCCGGCACCGCCAGGATATCCACGGCAGTCGCATTTGAAGAAGGCAGCAACGCGAAGATTCTGTCGTTCATCGGCTTCCTGCCAGCCGATGACCCGCAGGCGGTCGTCATGATCAAACTGGATCGACCGGATGGGGACTTTGGCTACGAGATAGCCGCGCCGGTATTCAGGCGCGTGGCCGAGCGCCTTGTTATTTTGCTCGAAATACCGGATGATATTGTCAGAAGTCGCCTGGCGGCAGCTGAGGCCGAAATCAGCGCCAGCGAAGGCTAGCCGAAGAGACAATATGGATGGTCAATTACCTCTGGCGCTCAGCGTCGGCGGGGCAACGTTCCTGCTCGGCGTCATCTGGGGCGGCCCATTTGTAGCGATACTGCAGCGCTTGAAGCTCGGCAAACAGATCCGCGCCGAGCTTATGGACAGCCATCACGTGCAGAAGGTCGGCACGCCCACGATGGGCGGCATCATGATTATCTTGCCGACCCTGGCCATCACGCTTGCGCTCAACATTTCTACCATTGTAGAAGAAGGGCACGGACGCAGCATCTTGCTGCCGCTCTTTGTGCTGGTTGGTTTCGCCGTGATAGGCATAATCGACGACTGGGAAGGCATTCAGACATCGCGGGGCAATGTCGGCGAAGGCTTGTCCGGCACGATAAAGTTCGCCGCGCAGATTCTGCTGGCGCTGATCGCGTCCACCGTAATCTCCCACTTTGAGTTCTCTTTCGCGAATACGATGACGCTTCCGCTCATTCAGATCGCGATTCCGCTGCATCCCGTGCTGTTCGTTTGCATCAGCACCTTCATCATCGTTGCCACGTCCAACGCCACCAACTTCACCGACGGCCTGGACGGTTTGGCGGGCATCATCACCGCCAGCGCTTTTGGCGCCTACGGCATCATCGCCTTCTTGCAAAACCAGATATTCATGGTGGAGCTGTGCTTTGTTATCGTCGGCGCTTGTTTTTCATTCTTGTGGTATAACGCGCACCCAGCGCAGCTATTCATGGGCGATACCGGCTCGCTGGCCCTGGGCGCAACCTTGGGCACAGTCGCCGTGATGACAGGTCACTGGCTGCTGCTGCCCGTCATCGCCATCGTGCCGGTCATGGAAATCCTCAGCGTGATCTTGCAGGTCGCCTCGGCCAAATTGAGCCGGCGTTTCTACGGCGATGATATCCGACCCTTCCGCCGCACGCCGATCCATCATCACTTCGAGTTAGGCGGCTGGAGCGAAACGCAGATCGTGCAGCGCTTCTGGCTGATCGGCATCCTCAGCGCCTTTGTCGGCGTCGCGCTGGCGCTACTGTAAAATTTCTCCAAAAGGCGTATCCCGTGGCTGGGAAGCGCGTAGACAAACGCGCGGCAAAGCCACCGCCCGCGCAACATACCTTGCTTCCCGCAGTGTTTCGCTCCCCTCCCTGACTCGTCGGGGAGGGGCCGG
>VXLV01000054.1 GCA_009841405.1 Chloroflexota bacterium
TATTAGTGACCGGCTCAACCGAGAGTTCGCCGTAGATAACCTTGGCGTCCCTCAGTTTGAAGCGCGCCGCCACTTCGGGGTGAACTTCACCGAATGTGCCGATGTGCGCGCGACCGATGAGCAGATCCGCCGAACGCCCGGGGTGATAGCTGCTGTGCGTGCCGCGCTCGAGGCGATAGTCCTCGATATGAAGCCCGGCCAGCAAGCTCTCGACGATTCCCTTCAGGTCGAAGAAGTCCATGTCCCCTGACTTGGCGCCGCCCTGCCACCAAGTTTGGCTTCGCGCGCCCGTGAGCAGGATGCCAAGATGAAGCGGTTCGTCCGGCAGCAGACCGCCGCCCCCCAGATAGACTTTGCCCACTTCGAACAGCCGCTGCGATTGCTGATAGCGGGCGTTGTTGACCGCGCATTCGAGCATGTTGATCATCAGCGTCTGGCGCAAGACGTTCCGTTCGCTGGCCGCGGGATTCGAAATTTCAACGTAATCCGCTTCGGGCAAAGAAGACGCCAGGCCCTTCGGCGTCAGCAGCGCCTCGCTCTCGCGGCTGGTAAAACGATAGCTGATGACCTCGTACAATCCCTGATCTACCATCAGATCGCGGATGCGCTCTTCAATGACGACCGCTGTATTCTCGCGCTGTGGCGGCATCTCGTCCGCCATGATCGTCTCGGGAATTTGGTCGTAACCGATGATGCGCGCAATTTCCTCCAGCAGGTCGGCTTGGCCCACAGCCGGGTCGGCGCTGATGTCCAGCCGATGATCGGGCGCTGTCGCGTGAATCGCGTCGCCGGCGGTGGTCACGTCGAATTCCAGGCGCCGTAATACATCGACGGCTGCTTCCCGCGATACGTCCATGCCCAGCAAGCGGCTGACCCGCTCGACAGGCAGCTCCACCGTAACACTCGGCGGCGGAACGGGATAGGCATCCAGCACGCCGCGCGCCACTTGCCCTCCGCCCAATTGCCGCATCAGCTCAATGCCGCGGCGGCCGCCCAAAATCGCCTGCGAGGGATGGACGCCGCGGCTGAATCGCGCCGAGGCTTCCGTATGCACGCGCTGCTCTTTGATGGTTTTGCGAATGCCGATATTGTTCCAGGCGGCCGCTTCCAGCAGGACGTTGCGGGTCGCCGCGCTGATTTCCGTCTCCCCGCCGCCCATGACGCCGCCCAGAGCCAAGGCCCCGGCTGTATCCGCGACAAGAATCGTCTCCGCGCCCAGCTCACGCAGGACGTCATCCAGGGTCTCCAGTTGCTCGCCCGCATCCGGCAGGCGCGTGATGATTGTCGGGACGCCGCCGGCGCGTTCGACGAGCTTGTCATAGTCGAAAGCGTGCAAGGGCTGGCCCAGCTCGAAAGTGATGTAATTAGTCACATCGACGATGTTGTTGCGCGGACGCTGACCAATCAGCTTCAGCCGGCGCTGCATCCAGAAGGGCGACGGCTTGACCTGCGCGTCGCGCAGGAGCGTCAGCGTGAAGCGCGGATTCAAAGTCGGCTCGCGTATCTCGATGGCGACTTGCCCCTCGATGGCGTCGCCTTCGGCCAGAAAGTCGAATGAAGGATAGCGCATCTCGACATCCAGTATCGCCGCGACTTCGCGCGCGACGCCGATCATGCTGAAGCAGCGCGCCAGGTTTGGCGTCAATTCGATATCCAGCACCACATCGCCCAGCACATCCGCCAGCGGTGTTCCGGCGACATAGCGCTCATCGTGCTCCATGACAATGACGCCTTCGTGCTCCTCGGAGATGCCCAGTTCCTTCTCCGAGCAGACCATGCTCTTGTTGAATATGCCGCGCAGCTCCCGGCCTTTCAGCGTCATTTGCCGCGGTTTGGCGCTCTGCCCATCCCAGACCCGCGCCCCTTCGGTCGCGAAGGCGCTCCAGATCGGCGGCGTGATTTCGCCCTGGTCTTTGTAGCGGAAGAGATTCGTCGCGCCGGTCACGCACTGTTCCAGATCCTCCCCGCCGTAGTCGACCATTGCCAGCACCAGCCGGTCGGCTTGCGGATGCGAGCGCACCTCGACGATGCGCCCCTGCAGCAGCTTCTCACGGTCCCAGACGAGATGATCCGAGCGCGGCATCAGCACGCCCGGCACGCGCTCCTGCGGCACGCCGATGTAACGGATATGCGCGACTTCAAGGCCGGCCACGGTCAAGCGCTCCGCCAGCAATTCAATCGGGATATCAATGTCCACGTAGTCCTTTAGCCATGAAACGGGTACTAGCATCTGTCACTGTTTCCTTTCGAGTGGCTCGCTCAGCTCTAGAATTGCTGCAAGAAGCGCAGGTCGTTGCCCCAGAAATAGCGGATGTCCTGGATGCCGTGCTTGAGCATCGTGATCCGCTCCGGCCCCATCCCAAAGGCGAAGCCGCTCCATACGTTGGGATCGTAGCCGCCGTTGCGCAGCACGGTCGGATGCACCATGCCGCTGCCGGCAATCTCCAGCCAGCCGGTGTATTTGCAGACGCGACAGCCCTCCCCACCGCACAAGAAACACTCGACATCGACTTCCATGCTCGGCTCGGTAAACGGGAAGTACGACGCGCGAAAACGCACCTTTGCCTCCGGGTGGTACATGCGCTTGGCGAACTCGGCGATTGTGCCCTTGAGGTCGCTCATGCGGATATTGCGGCCGATGGCCAGTCCCTCCACCTGCGTGAACTGAATCTCGCTGCGGGCGGTCACCTGCTCTTGCCGGTAGCACATACCCGGCAGGATAACCCGAATCGGCTTTGTGCCGCCGTCCCCGAATTCACGCATGGCGCGGATCTGCCCGGGCGAAGTATGCGTGCGCAGCAGCACCCGGCTGTCTTTCGTGTAGAAGGTATCCTGCATATCACGCGCCGGATGATGGGGCGGCAAGTTCAGCAGCGTGAAGTTGAAGTCATCCGCTTCGACATCGCGGCTGTGGTAGACCTGAAAGCCCATATCGGCCCATATCGTCTGGAATTCGCGATGCGTGCGCGTGGCGGGGTGCAAGCCCCCGCGCCGCTGCGGATGCGCCGGCAGGCTGATGTCAATCTCGCCTTCTTCCAGGTCGCGCGCCAGCATTTGGCTCTGAATCAGCGCTTCCCGCTCCGTGTAGGCAGCGTCGAGCTCCCGCTGCAGCGCGTTGACCCCTTGGCCGTAAGCTGCGCGCTCGTCTTGCGGCATACTGCCGATTGCGCCGAACAACTTGCCCACCGCGCCTCTCCGGCCCAGAAATTGGCTGCGCCAGACCCGCAGCGCGTCATCATCGCGGATCTCCTCCAGCGCGCGCAATGCGTCCTCGCGCAGTTCATCGATTGAGTCTGTCATTGCCTCTCCTTCGTCCGAAAGTCCTTTGCCGCACCCCACAAAAAACGCCCTCGCCCCAATCAGGGACGAGAGCGTACTGTTCCCGCGGTACCACCCCAATTCGGCGCCCAGCAGCGGCGCCGCGCTTCATTCGCCCAGTGACGCCGGGCTGGCGGAGCGGACTACTCTGGCGCCTCTACGCCATTTCACCCGTCAGCTCGGAAGGGAATTCTGCAACTGTCGCCGCGGCTGCTCTCAGTCTCTGGCAGTCGCTCCCTGTCGCGGCAGGCGTCATCCGACGCGCTCGCAGACTGTCTTCGTCATCGCCTTTGGACTTGCTATCTGATTGCCGACATTATCGCGCGGCTCTCTTGCTGAAGTCAAGGTTTGGTATCGGCTCAGCGAATTTCGACTTCTTGCAAGAACAACATTGACGGCGGTTCGCCGGAGTTCTCGCGCCAGTCCAAGGGCTTTCCGGTGGCAGGGTCATACACAATTGCCATCAACCGGTAGCGTCCCGGCGAGATCTGGCTGACATCCATTGAGAATTGGCGCTGGTCGCCGGCCGCCGTCAATGGCATATCCAACTGTCCGACATTCTTCCACGCTTCGGAGACGAGCTGATGTGAGATATTCAGTCGCCCTGTGGATACTTCGCTTTCCGCGGTTAGTCTGTTGGCGAAATACAGTTTAGACTCGTCTTCCGCCAACCCGGCGCCATAGAAATCGTATCGAATCGGCCCAACGTGACCGCTCATCAAGACCAGCGCTGGCTGGCAATCCAGCGCTACCCATCTGTAGCGCGCCATTTCCGTCGACACGGGCAAGCTGACGCGCTGGCAGGCTTCATAGCCCTGCTCGGCCATTGCGCCTTCGAGTTCCGCCACGGTTTCATTATCAACTCTGGACGTCTGATAAACGACCCAAGGCGAAAGGCTCTTGTCGCTGTAATGGCGCGCGCGCTCGCTGAGCCAATTCGCCGAGCCAACCCAACTGAATTCGATATGTCTCCGTTCGAACCAATACTCGCGTAGACCAACTTCGCCGAAGCGAGGCGACCACATCAGCTTCTCCGGAAGCATAAAGGCAATTACCTGTGCTGGAACGCCGGATCGCTCCGCTGTTCGGCTCACCAAATGCCAGGGCGGCAGGTGATAACTGAACAATCGTCCTTTCATGTACAGGGTCCAATCGGCTGTCTGCGCGAATAATAAGCCGGCGCCTACCCAAAGTACGATGAGCGCCGCCAGCAGCTTGCGCCTGCAATACAGCGCGTAAAGCCCCGCAGCCTGAAACAAGACCGCCAGGGGAAATCCCGCCAGCAAATACCGCGCTGTGGATTCCGTAACGATGCCGGCGCCGACGATGATCATGGCCACCGCTAGCAGCAGCAGCAGGAACAATCGCGCGCATCGCCGCTGCGCGCCGCCATTCTGCCGCCATGCAAGCCCCGCGCCGGTAGCGGCAATCAGAAGCAGTAGTGGACTGCCGTTCGTAGTCACGTCCAGCCACGCCACGAGAATTGCCCCATGATCTTGCGCTAAATATTTCGGGTCCGCTGCAGCAAGATGCTCCATGCCCCGCGCAAACAATGCGAGCAGATGCGGGCCGGCCAGCGCCATCCCCAAGGTTGCGGCAGCGAAAACAGCCAGCCAGCGCGGCCCTTTGCGAACAAACAGCAAGTGGTACACGGCGAATACAATATATAGCAGCAAACCCAGGACGTGCGTGCTGGCCAGCGCGGCGCAGGCAACGGCGAGCGCGACAAATTCGCTGCGCCGCGGCGTCCGCTCCATGATTGCGACTCGGAAATATAAGCAAATGACAATCGACGACAGCAGAACCAACATGGGGTACAAACGAATATGCGCCAGATAGAAGCTATAGAAGGCGTTGCTCGCCATGATTATGATTGCGAAGTTGCCGGCCATCGGGGAGACGGCGTCGCGACCAATGCGATAGGTCATCGCCATCGACAGCAGCCCGCAAAAGACACTCAGCACCCGCGCCATCGCAACTTCGTGCCCTACCAGATAGCCCCACTGGTTGAGCAGCAAGTAATACAGAGGTCCCTGATAGGGCGTAAGCGCGTAAACTGAATCGAGAACGTCCTTCGGAGAATATGACCTGTCGGCAACCCAGCCCGCCATTTGCAGCGAGTTAGGCCCATCGCGCGCAACCATGTATCGGTCAATCTGTGGAATTGTCAAAGCGGCAACGACCAAGATTACCGCCATTGCCACGACCCAGTGGCCCGTTGCGCTCGGCTTCTGCTCTATCACCGTAATTCTAGCTGGTTTTTTTGGCCACATTGTCGCGGGACCTGTATTGTAAGGTAATGTAAAAGCATCGGCTCAGCGAATTTCGACGTCTTGCAAGAACAACATTGACGGCGGCTCGCCGGAATTCTCGCGCCAGTCCAAGGTCTTTCCGGTGACGCGATCGTAAACGATGGCCATCAACCGGTAGCTTCCCGGCGAGACTTGGCTGACATCCATTGCGTATTGGCGCAGTCCACTGCTGGGCTGCGCGCGTAGATCCAGTTGCCCGACATTCTTCCACGCTTCGGAGATGAGCTGATGAGAGATATTAAATCCCTTTATAGAATCTTCGCTCTGCCCGGTCAATCTGTTCGCGAAATAGAGTTCATTCCCATCCGCGGCCAAAGCGGCGCCATAGAATTCGTATTGTAGAGTCGCCGCCTGCACGCTCATCAAGACGCGCGCCGGCTGGCAATCCAGCGCTACCCAGCTGTAGCGCGCCATTTCGGTCGACACCGGCAAGCCGACGCGCTGGCAGGCTTCATAGCCCTGCTCGGCCATCGCGCCTTCGAGTTCCGCCACGGTCTCGGCGTCCAACCTGGATGTCTGATACACGACCCAAGGCGAAAGGCCCTTAACGCTGTAATGGCGCGCGCGCTCGCTGAGCCACTTCGCCGAGCCAACCCAACTGAATTCGATTTGTCGCCGTTCGAACCAATACTCGCGTAGACCAACTTCGCCGAAGCGAGGCGACCACATCAGCTTCTCCGGAAGCATAAAGGCAATTACCTGTGCTGGAACGCCGGATCGCTCCGCTGTTCGGCTCACCAAATGCCAGGGCGGCAAGTGATAACTAAACAATCGTCCTTTCATGTACCGGGTCCAGTCGGCGGACTGACCGAATGCCAGGCCGGCGACCACCCAAAGGCATATCAGCGCCCCCAGAATCCTTCGCTTGCAGTACAGGGCATACAACCCGGCAGCCTGAAACAAGACGGCTATCGGCAGCCCCGGCAACCAATATCGCGTCGATTGTGGTGGAATTGCCCCAATGCCGACGTAGACAACGACGATCGCAATCAAGAGCAGCGGGAACATGACAACGGCGCGCCGCCATTCGAGGGATTTCTGACGCCAGGCCAGGGCGGCGCCGACGGCGGCAAGGAGCAGCAAGAGCGGGCCGCCATTTGTAGTTACGTCGAGCCAGGCCGCGAATACCTCGCTAAGACTCTCAACGCCCCGCAACTGCAAGGCCGGGTCATGACCGAGTTCAAATCCCTGCGCCACCATGACAAAAATATGTAAACTGCCCAATGCCAGACCAATATGCGCGACGGCGGCGACAGCCAGCCAGCGCCGCCCAATGCGAACAAACAGCAAGTGGTAGAGCGACAATACAATATACAGAATAAGCCCGAAAGAGTGCGTGCTGACCAGCGCGGCACAGGCGCCGGCCAACGCGGCGTAGTCGCGGCGCCGCCTCGCACGCCCCCAAGCGGCAAGACGCAAATAAAGCCATAGCACGGTCGCGGAGAGAAGCACCAAAAGCGGGTACATCCTAAGATGCGTCAGGTAGAAACTGTAGAAGGCGTTGCTCGCCATGATGATAATCGCGAAGTTGCCGGCAATCGGCGAGATTGTATCCCGGCCCAAGCGGTATGCCATTGCCAGCGACAATATGCCGCAATAGATACTTAGCATTCGCCCAGTCGCGATTTCTTGCCCTGCAAGGTAGCCCCACTGATTGAGCAACAAAAGATATAGCGGTCCCTGGTCCGGTGTGTGAGCATTGTTCGAAACGATCACATCAATCGGAGAAAATGGTGTTTCTGCAACCCAGCCTGAGGCCTGAAGGGAGTTAGGCCCATCGCGCGCAACCATGTACCGGTCAATCTGTGGAATTGTCAAAGCGGCAACCACCAAGATTACCGCCATCGCCAACACCCAATGACCTAAGACGCCATGCTTTCGCAATGTCTTCACAAGTTCACACCAGAGACGCCGGCTATTCGCGCGAGGTATAGTCACCCTTTACGATCCACTTGTAGGTCGTCAATTCTTCCAGCGCCATTGGCCCGCGCGCATGCAGCTTCTGCGTGCTGATCGCCACCTCCGCGCCCATGCCCATCGCGCTGCCATCGGTGAAGCGCGTACTGGCGTTCCAGTAGACCGCGGCCGAATCCACCTCGTTGAGGAAACGCTCGGCATGATCGGCCGTCTCAGTTAATATACTGTCGGAATGCTGCGTGCCGTGCCGCGCGATATGCGCGATCGCTTCGCCCACGCCATCGACTACCTTCAAATTAAGCGTGAGATTGTACCACTCGGTGTCGAAATCTTCGTCAGCCGCGGGCAAGACCCGGTCATCGCCGCCGACGATGGCATAAGCGCGCTCGCCGGCATGGAAGGCGACGCCGGCCGCGCCTAGCGCCTCAACCACCTGCGGCAGCAAAGTTTCAGCCACGGCTTCATGCACCAGCAAGGTCTCCATCGAATTGCAGACGGCCGGTCGCTGCGTCTTGGCGTTGTCGAGCACCGGCAGCACGCGGTCCAATCGCGCGCTTTCGTCGACGAAGATATGACAGACGCCGATGCCGCCGGTTATCACAGGAATGCTGCTGTTCTCGCGGCAGAAAGTATGCAGGCCATTGCCGCCGCGCGGGATGATCATGTCGATGTACTCATACATGCGCAGCATCTCGCTCACGTGACGGCGGTCGGTGCTGCTGATGTACTGAATGGCAGCGGCCGGGAATTCATGCCGCGCCAGCACACTTTGCAGCACCGCCGTAAGTCGCATATTGCTGTTGAGCACATCCGACCCGCCGCGCAAGATAACGGCGTTACCGGTCTTCAGCGCCAGGGTCGAAATATCCACGGTGACGTTCGGGCGCGATTCGTAAATCGTGCCCAGGACGCCCAGAGGCGTGCGCCGTTTCAGCAGCCGCAAGCCATTGTCCAGTGTTGATTCGAGCAGCGCCTCGCCGACCGGATCGGGCAGATCGGCAACCTTGCGCACATCGGCGATGATGCCGGGCATCCTGCGCTCCAGGGCGATGCGGTCGCGGATCCAGATTGGGTCCATGCCATTCCGCGCCGCCATATCCAGATCAAGCTGATTCGCCTCAAGTATGGCCGGCGTACTCGCCTCCAGCTCATCGGCGATAGCGCGAATGACCGCGTTCTTTTCGGCGGTAGTCTTCTTCGCCAGCGCCGCCGCGGCCGCCTTCGCTTGAATGCCCATCTGCTCCAAATCAATCGCTTCGACTACAGCTTCCATCATTTGCGTTTCCTTGTGTCACCCTGATTAACCACAAATTATAATATACCAGAATCAGCCGCATCGCTGGAAGCGCCGAGACGCAAAGGGCAAGCGCTCAAACACGCGTAGCGCGCCAATGCCGGCGGATACAATGCCTCATCCAGATTAGGCGAATCGGGGCTATCATTACAAGCGGCCGCCCTTCGAGTGATTATGGAGCTGCGCATGATGCGCTTTTCACGTCTTACCGGCGCGCAAGCCGTCAACGGGAGCCTCGTCTTTTCGCTGCTGCTTTGCGCCGCCATTGTGGCCATGGGCGGCGCGCTAAGCCAATTCGAGATCATTCCGCTGCCGGAAGATCCGCTGGTCTATGAATGGCAGCTGGCGGAGCAGACCGCCTGGGGACAGCTGACCGCCTGGCTCGGCTTCGCGCTGCACCAGCTGCTCATCTGGGGCACGATTTTCTACGCCCAAAAGCGCTACAGCAAGCGCGACTACGGCAGCGCGCTTCGACCGGTCAATGTCTGGGCCCTAGCCATCAATCTGGCATTCGTCATCCTGCATTACCTGCAAACCTTGTTCTTTTACGATGGCATCGCGCAAGACTTGCCCAGTTGGACGGCGCAGTTCGCCGTCGCCTTGATGCTAATTGTCATCCTCGGCATGGAGAATCAGCGCCGCGGGCTATTCTTCGGCAAGAAAATCGGCTTCCGCAAAACCTTTACCGATGGCTTGCGCAAGTACCACGGCTATTTCTTCAGCTTCGCCGTGATCTACACCTTCTGGTTTCATCCGATGGCGCCGACCCTCGGGCATCTGATCGGCTTCATCCATGTCGTGTTGGTGATGGCGCAGGGCTCGCTGATGTTCTTGCGCGTCCACTTGAACAGGCGCTGGATGTTTCTGCTGGAAATCCTGGTCCTGCCCCACGCCTTTCAGGTTGCGCTGAATCAGGGCAGCGACATTTGGCCAATGTTCTTCTTTGGCTTTGCGGCCATCTTCCTTGTCACGCAGATGCATGGTTTGGGGCTGAAGCCCTGGGTGAGGCAGGCTTTTTACGGCTCGTTCTTGCTGCTGTTGCTTTTCGTCTACCTGGTCATGCGCGAACCGTATCAAGTCAACGAGGTTCTTCGCATTCCGCTGATCGAGTATGCGGTGCTGTTCATCATGTACTGGATATACCTGGCCGGGGCCTGGCTGGCCAGTCGCTGGCGCCGTTTCAATATCCAGGCGGTCCGTTGAGGCTAGGACGGCGGAAATAGCAGCCGCAGTTCCAGCTCAAACCCGGGCAGCACGTCCTCGCCCGACAAACTGCCGTCGGGCCCCACGAATTCATAGTCTACTGTCCCGTCATCGCCCTGTCGGCAGACTTCTGCGGCCGCTCGGTCCGGCAGAACGAGCCAAACCAGTCGCGTTCCGTGCTGCAAGAACCAGGCGGCTTTCTCGCGCAGTTCCGCCATCGTGTTGCTGGGCGACTTGATTTCCACGGCCAGGTCGGGCATGAGCCCAACGAATGTCTGCGGGAAGGGGGGTGACAATCTCTCTGCGCTGAAAAATGCGACATTCGGCGCGCGCAAGGTATGCCGGTCCGTAATGGAATACGCCCCTAGTTCGACAAAAGCGTAACCCAGATTGCCTGAGCCAGCGAAGTTGCGTAGGTGGGTGGCTAATTCAGACGCTAGCCAAGCGTGCAGCACGTTAGAAGGCGGCATTTCAATGAGTTCTCCGTCGATCAGTTCGTATTTTCGGTCTCGCGTGCTGTCCCAACCTTGCAACTCGTAGAGATCATCCACGGTATATAGGCGTTTTTTGACTTCCATAATGCGCGTCTTCCTCTTCCCGTTTGCAGCAATTCTAACACAGCCACATCGGGACAGATAAATCCAGCCTGATCTCGCCTTAGAGCAGCACCAGATTATTGCGATGCAGCGCCGCGTCGCCGTAGCTGTAGCCAAGGATAGCCACAATTTCGCTGGACTTGCGGCCGCAGAGTTGGCGCAGATCATCACTCTTGTAATTGCTCAAGCCCTGGGCGATTTCACGGCCGGCGGGCGACAGGACGGACAAGGTGGCGCCGCGCTCAAATTCGCCCCTCACTTCGCGGATGCCAACCGGCAGCAAGCTCGCGCCGCCTTGCAGCAGGACTTTGGCCGCCCCGCCGTCAACCAGCAGCGAACCTTGCGCGCGATCGGTAAGAAGCCAGCGCTTGCGACTGTCGGAGCGGTTGTGCGCCGGCTCTATGGTCGTGCCAATTTGCTCGCCAGCAGCGACGCGGCTGACCACCCGGCCTTCGCTGCCGCTTGCAATCACCGTCTTGATACCGCTGCGGCTGGCGAACTGCGCCGCCTGAATCTTCGTGACCATACCGCCCGTGCCGACGCTGCTGCCGGCGCCGCCGGCGATTTCAAACAGGTCTTCCGATATCCGCGCGACATTCTGGATCAGCGCCGCGGCCGGGTTCTTGCGCGGATCATCGGTGAAGACGCCCGGCTGATCGGTCAGGATTATCAGCAAGTCGGCATCGACTACGCTGGCTACCAGCGCCGACAGGTTGTCATTGTCGCCGACGCGGATTTCTTCGGTGGCGATGGTGTCGTTTTCATTGACGATCGGGATGATCTTGTGCTCAATCAAGGTGTCGAGCGTGTCGCGCGCATTGAGATAACGCACGCGGTCGCTAAGATCATCGCGCGTCAGCAGAATCTGCGCCGAGCTGATGGCGAAGATATCGAAGAGGTCTTGATACACGCGCATCAGATGGCTCTGGCCGACCGCGCTCAGCATTTGCTTGGCCGGCACCGATTTGCCCAAATCCGGAAAGCCGAGGCGTTCGCGGCCGGCCATCTGCGCGCCGGATGAAACCACAATGAGTTCGTGGCCCGCCGTATGCAGCTCAGCCACCTGCTGCACCAATTCCAGCATGCGCTGGCGGTTCAGCCGCTCAGTTCCCTTGGTCAGCACGCTGGTGCCCAATTTCAGTACGATGCGTTGCATCAGCCGCCCCTTTCTGCGGGCATTCTAGGGCAGCTTCGGCGCAGATGGTAGGCGAAACCACGCTGTGATGCCTACGCCTTGTGAAGCGGCCGCCGGGTCAACTTCAGCACGTAGCCCAGCCGCAGCGCCGCGCGCCGCAGCAAGTCCCCCGCATCGTCCAGCGCCGCCTGCAAGGGCATGGGCTTGTCGACGATGGAGAATGCGGCCTGCACGCCGGCCGCATGCAATTCGGCGTCGTCGATGTTCAAACCGCCTACGATGGCGATCGTCGGCACGCCTTGTTCCGCCGCTAGCTTCGCCACGCCCAGCGGCCCCTTGCCGCCCAGGGTCTGCGCGTCGATCTGGCCCTCGCCTGTGATCACCAGCGCTGATTGCGCCAGCTTTTCCGCGAAGCGGTTCTGCGCCAGCACCAGGTCAATCCCGGATACGATCTCGCAGGACAAGAATGCCATAAGCCCGGCCGCAAAGGCACCCGCCGCGCCGCCGCCCTTGACGTACCGCACATCAACGCCGCGCTGCTCAAAGAGACGGGTGAAGCACTGGCCGAGATTGCGCTCAAGCTGCTCCACCATCGCCGCGTCGGCGCCCTTCTGCGGGCCGAATACGCGCGCCGCGCCCCGGGCGCCAAGCGTCGGATTGTCCACATCGGAGGCGATGACGATCTGCGCCCGCTGCCAGCGCGGGTCCATGCCGGTCGCGTCGAAGGTCGCGATTTGCGCCAGACCCGCGCCCCCGGCTGCAACATCCCGTCCGCGCGCGTCCAGCAAACGCAGACCCAAGGCTTGCAGGCAGCCCATGCCACCGTCCACGGTCGCGCTGCCGCCCAGGCCGATGATGAATCGTTCGGCGCCGCGCTCCAGCGCGTCCGCCAGCAACTGGCCGGTCCCATAGGTCGAGGCGGCCATCGGGTTCAGCTCGCCCGGCCGCAGCAGCTCCAGTCCCGAGGCCAGCGCCATCTCAATCACGGCTGTTCGCCCACCATCCAGCAGTCCGTAGTCGGCGTGAATCGGGCGTCCGAGCGGATCGCGAACGGGCACAGTCACGCGCTCGCCGCCGGCCGCCAGCAGGGCGTCCAGCGTGCCGTTGCCGCCATCGGCGATTGGCAGCTGCTCCAGTTCCGCGCCCAGCCCCGACTGCTCCAGGCCCCGCGCAATGGCGGCACAGGCATCGGCGGCGGTCAGGCTTTGTTTAAATGCGCCAGCGGCGATCAATATCTTCACGGTTGCGCGTTCCTTCATTGGCGCATTGGCAAACTGCGCCGCAAACATTATGATTGGTCATGTACTGCGACTGGATTATAGCAGCCGGGGAAAGGGCGCGGGCATGAACGCTGAGGATGCATTGGGCGCCATCGAGTCCAGCGGCATCGTCGCTGGAATGCGCGGCGCTTTTCCGCCGGATGTCGCGCTGCATGTCAGCGAAGTGCTGCTCAACGAGGGCATTCACGTCTTCGAGATGATGATGAACTCGGAGCAACCGATCGCCGCCATGCGCGCCGTCAAAGACGAATTTGGCACGTCAGTGGTCGTCGGCATGGGCACAGTCCTTGACCTGGACGCGGCGAAGACGGCGCTTGACGCCGGCGCCGACTTCATCGTGTCGCCCGCATTCCAGCCGGAAATCGTACGCGCTGTCCAGGAGCGCGGCATTCTGATGGGACCGGGCGTGGCGACGCCCTCCGAAGCCGCCGCCGCCTGGGGCATGGGTGTGAAGCTGCTGAAGCTCTTTCCCATCGGCGCGCTCGGAATCGATTATTTCAGCGCGCTCTTCGGCCCGCTGAAACACATGACCTTCATGTGCAACGGCGCCATGGACGACCAGAACGCCCGCGAATTCATCCAGGCTGGCGCCGTCGCCTGCGGCATGGGCGGCTGGCTGGTCGGCGACGGCAGTTGGTCGAAATCGCGGCTGCGCAGCCGCGCGCGCATCTTGGTGAATGCCGTCCACAGCGCCAAAGGCCAGGCCGAGCGCTCGCTCGTCTGAGGCGGCCAACTCCATGACCCCTGAACCGCCACTTCCACCGACGAAAGCCCGCGGCGCCGGCTGCTGGCTCATTGGCTGCGCGTCTATCATTATCGCCGTGGCACTGACGGCGCTTGGGCTGATCCTCCCGCCGTTTGACTTGCCCGATCGGCTGCTGGCCCGCTCATACACGCCGCTGAACGCCGGCGCGCCCGAGCTTATCCACGCGTCCGCACTCCGGCTGGCGGTATCGGCGGATGAGGCCAGCGCCGATTTCGCGCTGAAGATTACACGCAATTCTGCAGCGGAATTCCGCGCCGACAGCCCCGATCAGCCGCTGTGGCTGCCCGCCGCGCGCGACGCCATGCCCGCGGATTACAGGCTGCTGAGCGCCGTGTACCTGCTAGAATCTCGCGGCGCGCCACCGTCCTCGCTGAGCATCGAACTCAATCACCCAGCCAAGTCGAATCGCCTTGAACTGCGCGGCTGGGATGGCGACAACTGGCGCTTTATCCCTTCGTCTCGCTCCGGCGATGTCTCGACAGGCAAAGCCGATTTCGCGCCGCTTGCAGTCGCGCTCTTTGAGCGTCCCGCTGTGAAGCCTGTCGTTCTGGTTTCGCAAGACGTCCGCCACGATCTTAATTCCGAGGCGATCGGCGTCGCCACAATCTTGAGCCCGGCAGGATTGCGACCGACCGAGCAGGGCGGCCTGGTCGGTAGTCTGGCGCCCGGCGGCGACAACGATTCCGCCTATCAGTACATGCCGCTGATCCGCAATTTCCTCGATCCCCAAGCGCTCGACCTGACGGCTGTCGAATCCATCCTGGGCAATCCGGCGCTGCAAATGCGCCATATCGACCAAATTCGCCGGCTGTTAAATGTCAACCAATTCGATGGCGTCTTCATCGACTACCGCGGTTTTTCGGCCGACCTCAGCGAGGAATACACGCAGTTTGTCCACGCGCTTGGCGAGAGTCTGGCCCAGCAGGGTCAGCGGCTGGGCATCGTAGTGGCGGCCGAACGCAGCGCCGTGGGCGCCTGGCGCGGCGGCGCTTTTGATTGGCCGCGGCTTGGCGCGGCCGCCGACTATATCCTGCTGCGCGCCGCCCTCCATCCGCGAGACTTTGCGTATGGCGCAAGCAATGGCGTCGAGGCTCTGCTGCGCGCTGCCGTCGGCGCGGTGGAAGGCCACAAGCTGCTGCTCGGCCTGCGCGCTGGCTCCCTGCGTGAGGCCAAGGGCGTACTCACATATACCGACTGGCATGGCGCATTCGCGCCGGCGGGCGATGTCGTGCTGCAGGCTGACGATATCAGCGAGATCGGATCCATTGAACCGGGCGCGGTTGTCCGCGCTTCGCTTAGTGGTTATCGGCTGCGTCTCGGTTTTGACAAAGGCGCCCGGACAACTTACCTGGAATACCTCGACCAAGACGGCGCCAGCGTCGCGCGCGCTTGGCTGACTGACGCCGCCGCGCTGCGCCATCGCCTCGACCAAACCTTGCCCTTCGCGATTGGCGGCGTCGCTTTTGACGACTTGCTGGCCCTGGAGCGCGCTGCGCCCTTGATATCTACAATCTTGAACTACAAGTCGTCTCAGCCAGTCGCGCCGGACCCGAGCCGGCTCCTTGCGCGCTGGTCGATAGACGCCGCGGACGGCCCGCTTGATCAAATCGACACGAAACTGGATGAGGGCCTCGTCCTAACGCTGGAAGCGCCTGATGGCAACTATGCCGTCAACTGGTCCGTCATCGGCGATAAAGGCGTGGTCAGCGGCCGCCAGGGTGCTGTGCTTCCGCTCTTCGCGGCAACGCCGACGCCCACGCCGACACCGACCCCCACGCCTACGCCCGTGCCGCGCGTCGTTGTGGCGCCCGCGGCTGGCTCTGGCGCCAGCTACGGGAGCGCGCCACCGCCAGCTGGCAGCATCCGCATTGAGATCGGCGGCCACGTCACCGATACCGGCAACCCGCGCGCCATTGGGCCGATGCGAGCGGCCGGCATGACCTGGATGAAAAAGCAGGAGCGCTTCAGCTGGCGCAGTCCAGCGGATGTCGCGCCGGTCATCTCGACAGCGCGCAGCCACGGCTTTAAGATTCTGATCGGCGCCGTCGGCGATCGCAATGAATTGGCGCAGGGCGGCCAGTCTTACATCGACGCCTTCACCGACTGGCTGCAGCGGATCGCCGCCCAGGGCGCCGACGCCATCGAAGTCTGGAACGAACCCAACCTCGACCGCGAATGGCCGCGCGGCCAAATCAGCGGCCTTGCATACGCGGAAATGCTCAAGCTCGCCTATCGCAAGATCAAGCAAGGGAATCCGGCCACAATGGTCATCAGCGCCGCGCCCGCGCCCACCGGCGTAGCCGACTGGCCGGACCGCGTGATGCCCGACAATCGCTGGCTGCGCCAAATGGTGGAAGGCGGCGGCCTGAATTACCTCGACTGCGTCGGCGCCCACTACAACGAAGGCATCGTTCCGCCCAGCCAGACCAGTGGCGACCCGCGCGGCGACAACTATTACACCCGCTATTTCTTCGGCATGCTGCATGGCTACATCAGCATTACGCGCCGTCCAATTTGCTTCACCGAGTTAGGCTACGTTACTTCAGAAGGGCTGCCCAACTTGCCGGAGTATTTCAGCTGGGCCAGAAATGTCACGCTGCAGCAACAGGCGACCTGGCTGGCGCAGGCGGCCGCCCTGGCCTCGCAAAGCGGGCAGGTGCGTTTGCTGATCGTCTGGAATATCGACTTCACGCACTACGGCGCCGACCCCCAGGCGGGCTACGCCATTGTGCGGCCCGACGGCTCCTGCCCGGCCTGCAATGCGCTGGCGGCCGCCAGGTGATCGCGCCCGCCAGACTCCCGCCGAGGCGGATTTTGTTGTACCCTCGTGGTTAAGCGAGCGCGGAGCGTACGTGGTAACCAAAACCGTCTTCAAGCAGATACGCGGCTTTGTCATCGCCTGGCTCGTCATTTCCGCGCTGGTGTGCATGGCGACATTTCTCGCCGTCTACTTCACCTACAATCCGCAAGAATTGGATCTGGCTTCAGGCAATCCGCTGCCGCTTGAAGAACCGGAAGCGGCCGAGCGCGAAGAGGAGACGCTCGTCCTGCCAAGCGCGTCGCCAGAGCAAACTTTCGAGCCGACGCCGGAAAACGCGATATCCCCAGCCGCGGCGAACGCTGCTGCCGGCGACATAAATGCAGCGGCAACGGCCTTGCCGACGCCGCTACCAGTAGAATCCAAGCGCTACCAGGTTGGTATTCAGGTCGAGCAATCGCTCGATTTCAGCGATGAGAACCAGGACAACTTCTACCGATCGGTCACCGCCGATCTTGGGCTGCGCTGGATTAAGCAGCAGGTGCGCTGGGAAGCAATGGAAACCCAACCCGGGGAAATTGACTGGCGCGCGCTCGACTTCATCTTACAAAGCGCTCAGCGTTTCGAGGTCAAGCTGCTGCTCTCCGTAGTAACGGCGCCGGATTGGGCGCGCGAACCGGGTGCGCTGCTCAGCCGGGAAGGACCGCCGGCCGACCCGCATACTTATGCGGACTTCGTCGCGGCCATCGTCAAGCGTTATCCAGGGCGCGTTCACGCCATTGAAGTCTGGAACGAACAGAATATTGACCACGGATGGACCTCCATTCATGGTCTTAACGCGGCAAATTATGTCGACCTGCTGCGCACCACTTATGAAGTCGTAAAGGAAATCGACCCGGGCATCATCATCATCAGCGGCGGGCTCGCGCCGACGGGCATTAGCGACGGCCTAACCGCGTTTGACGATTTTACCTATTTGCAGCAGTCGATTGACGCCGGCGTACTGAACTGGGCAGACTGCATCGGCGCGCACCACAATGGCTACAACATCGGCCCCGACCACCGCTATGATCAGATACCGGACGATGCCGAAGCCGTATTTCGCGGACCCTTTGAAAATCCCCACCCCAGTTGGAGCTTCCGCAGCACGCTCGAGGGCTACGCCAACACCATTCGGCTGGCCGGGAAGAGCACCAAACTATGCGTGACAGAATTCGGCTGGGCTTCAGCGGAAGACCTCGAAGGCGCCCGTACCGGCGTTGAATTTGTGTTGGACAACACCTTGGCCGAGCAGGCAGAGTGGATATCCGGCGCATTGAGCAATATGGAAGATTGGGGCTTCGTCTGGCTGGCCTTCATCTGGAATTTCAACTACGGACCACATGCGGGATATGACTTTAACAACGATAATGTTCCGTATTCGCTAATTGGCCCCGGCTTCAAGTTTCGCCCGGCATTCGATGCGATCAGAAATTGGCAGCAAGACTATCTGGCGCGCGCGGGACATTAACTATGCGAGTGCGCACTCGCCGCAGGATCCTCATTGCAGTTCTCGTGGCGCTCGCCTTGGCCGCGTCCGCTATTGCTTACCTGCGCGAAGCTAATTCGCTTAAGGATCCCTTCGCAGCCGCCGCCGTCACAAACGCGCCCTTTCCCTCGCTCACTTATGGCATCCAAGCCTTCCTGTGGTGGGACAATGGCGATTCCGGCAAGCATCTGGATTGGGTGCGGCTGCTGTCCTTCAGTCACGTCAAGCAGACCTTCGCCTGGCGCGATCTCGAGCCGAAGCCCGGCCTCTGGGACTTTACGCAATCCGACCGCATCCTCCGCGAAGTCGAGCGGCGCGGCTTGAGCGTCATCGCAAGGCTGGGGCAGACGCCCGGTTGGGCGCGTGAAGCCAGCCAGCGCGACGCGGGCGACGCCCCGGCCCAAGACATCGCGCGCTGGGCGATTTACTGCGAAAAAGTCGCCGAGCGCTATCAAGGTCAAGTCGCTGGCTATCAAATCTGGAACGAGCCCAACCTCAGCCGCGAATGGGGCGATAAGCCGCCCGACCCAGCCGGCTACGTCGAGGCGCTGGCCGCTTGCAGCGCGGCGATTCGCTCGGCCGATCCCGCCGCCGTTCTAATATCGGCGGGGCTGGCGCCAACAGGCAACAACGACGACGGCGCGACGCCCGATGACATCTACCTCGACCACATGTACCGCAACGGTTTCCAGCAGCATATTGACGTGGTTGGCGTTCACGCGCCGGGATACTCCGCGCCCGAGATCAGCCCGGACAGCGAGCAAGCCCTGCACCGCTGGTTTACCTTTCGCCGCGTCGAAGACCTGCGCAAGATCATGCTCCACCACGATGACGCGGCGCGTCAAATGGCGATTATGGAATTCGGCTATACGACCGAGCAAATCAATCCCGACTACAAGTGGTTCAGCGTGACCGAGGCGCAGCAGGCCGAAATGCTCGAGCGCGCCTACGAGTATGCTATCGCCAACTGGCGCCCCTGGGTTGGCCTTATGGTGCTGATCTATCTGCCTGACCCATCGTGGCGGCAAGCGAACGAAGAGTTCTGGTGGTCAATTGTCGCGCCGGATACGGGCATCCCGCGTGATGCCTTTATCACCGTGGCCAATATGCGCAAGGTCTGCGGCGCCTTCGTGATTCCCGAACGCGAATCCGACAGCCCGGTCGCCGTAGGCCGGGTCAAGGCGCCGATTTGTCCGAATTGAACGGCTCAATTGCCAACTTCTGTAATACAATGTCCGCATCATGAGCGTTCATTCTGTGAATGCTCTGCTCGATTGCCCCTCAAGGTCTTGACTATTCCGTAAGCGCGCTGAACAGTTGACATACGAGGTAAACTCGCTTACACCATGACGACCCAATCAACCTTGCTTAACTTAGTCCGCGGTCACGTCCTGATGACGAGCAGGATGAGCTATTTTATCGTCGTCGTGCTGCTCATCCTCGCGTCAGCGCTGCGCATTATCGACCTCTCTCACCTGCCGCTAGGATTCAGCGATGACGAGATCATCAATATCCGGCTGGTGGATAATGTGCGGCAAGGCGATATTTATGTGTTTTTCCCGGGTGACGACGGCGGCCGCGAGGGCTTGTATCACGTGCTGGCCGCATTTGTCACCAGCTTCGTCGGCGAAGGCACAATAGGCTTTCGCATTCTGTCGGTGTGGCTGGGCGTGCTGTCCGTGGCGATCCTGTATACGCTGGGGCATCACCTCTTTAATCCCATCATTGGGGTCCTGGCGGCCGGCCTGCTTTCTGTAAACATGAGCGCGATCCTCTTGTCTCGCGCCGTCTCGAGCGACGCTGCCGTCCTGTTTCTGGTATCCGCCACTATGCTGGCTTTGGCGCGCTCGCTGCCGGTCTACCGCCGCACACGCGTCGTCACTTCCAATGTCGCTTCCTTTGCAGCCCTGGGCGTCTTGCTGGGCGTCGGCTTCTATATGCACCCGTCCGGTCTGTTTATCGTTCTGGGCGCCATGATCTACATTGCGCACCTGGTCTTCGTGCGCAACGTCATGTTTCGACAGCGTCGCAGTTACACCGGTTTCGCCATTCTGCTGATGCTGATCATCAGCATGCCTTATGTCATATCCAGCGTCAATCTGCCGCAATATGCCGCGGGTCAGCGCATTCTGTCACAGTACACCGATGGTTTGCTCCGCTCGGTAATGGACGGATTGGCTTCCATCATTTATACCGGCGACGCGGACCCGCTCCACAACCTGCCGGGCCGCCCGCTGGTCGATATCTTCAGCGGACTCTTCATTTTGGCTGGATTTTTCATCTGCATTCTGCGCCGGCATCGGCCGCGTTTTATGCTGATGCTGCTCATCTTCCTGTCGACGCTGCCGGCCGCCTTCATCGTGGAAAACAGCCCAAACTTCGCGCGCATGAGCGTGATCTTCCCACAACTGGCCATCTTCTTCGGAATGGGCTTCTACTCGCTCATTCGTTCGCGCGTATTCGTGGATGTCGTATTTCGCCGGCTCGCGGTAGCCGGCGTGCTGGCGCTGCTCGTCCTAAACCTGATTTGGACCTGGCAAGATCTCTTCGTCGACTGGCGCGATAATGAAGCCGTCATGCCCCTGGTCAATGGCGAGCTGGGTCAAATCGCCCATTATCTTGACGTGACCGCTGACGAGACGCCCGTTGTGCTCTGCAATCCGGCCTGGGACTCGTCCCAGCCCGAGTCTGTTGTGATTGAAATCGACAAGACGCTGCTGATGATGAATCGCTCCAACTTCGCCTATCACGAGGCGAATTGCGCCCGCAGCCTCCTGCTGACCAATGGCGGCGCGCGGCAGCGAATTGTCTTCTTTAACGAGCAAACCCGTGAGGACGCCCATCCCTACCTGCAAGAATGGCTATCCATCGGCCAACCAGTAGCGGCTGATGTGCCGCGCGGCAGCATCGTAGAACTGGCGGCGACGGATCTCCTGGCCCAGCGCGCCGGCGAGCTGACGACCACAGCGCCGGTCTCCTACGCGCCCGAAGTCAGCGAACCCGAACCCATCGCCCCGCCAATCCGCTTCGGTGGCAACCTGACCTTCCTCGGATATGAACCCAAGGTTCGCCGCGAGTACGCGCCCGGCGATTCGGTCGAGGTCATCACCTATTGGCGCGCCGAAGGCGAACTGCTGCCCGATTTGACGCTGCTGACCCATGTGCTGGCCAGCCCGGTCACCCCCACTGGCATCCGCGATGTACTCTATGTCAATCCGGTGCTAATGCGCGACCGCGATGTCTTCATCCAGGTGACACGGGTACAACTGCCGGCTGAAGCTTTGCCCGGCGAGCTGCTCGTCTCTGTCGGCGCGTATCGACAGGCCGATCTCAAGCGGCTGCCCGTCCTTGAAGGCGACCAGGAGCGCGGAGACCGAATCTTCCTGTATAGCGTCGAAGTAAAGGCGCCTGAAAGCGCTGACGGGGGCTGATGTTCGAGTTGGTCTTTCTGGGCACATCGGCCTCGGCGCCGTCGATCTATCGCGGGATGCCGGCGCTTGCGGTTCTGGCCGACGAGCAGCGTTTCCTGGTCGACTGCGGCGAAGGCACGCAGCGGCAAATCCTGCGCAGCGGCATCGGCTTCAAACGGCTGAACCGCATCTTCCTGACGCATCACCACCTGGATCATATTCTGGGCCTGGGCGGCCTGCTCTCGACCTTCGGGCGCTGGGAAGCCATCGACGAAATCCATCTCTGGGGCAGCTTTTCCGCTATCAGACGGGCGAAATCGCTGATCAACGAAGTCGTCTTCTTGCGGGAGACGCCGCCCGTGCCCATCCACTACCATCGCGTCGCGCCCGATGAAGTCCTCTTCAAGGGGCGCCGATTTTCCGTTCGCGCGTTCCCCGTGTCCCACAACGTCCGCGAAGCTTATGGCTATGTCTTTGAAGAAGACGCGCGCCGCCCATTCCTGGCGGATAAAGCCGATGCCCTGGGCGTCCCGCAAGGTCCCGAGCGAGGCCGATTGCTCGCCGGCGAAGCGATAGCCACGCCCGCCGGCCGCATCGTGCGCCCGGATGAAGTGCTTGGCGACGTGATCAGGGGCGTCAAAGTGGTCATCACCGGCGATCTCGGGCGCACCGATGACATTCACGCTGCCGCGCAAGACGCCGACGCGCTGGTGATCGAGTCGACTTTCCTCGAAAGAGACGCCGAAATCGCGCGGCGGGTCGCGCATATTACCGCCGGGCAAGCCGCCCAGCTGGCCCGCGATTGCAATGTGAAGTTTCTTTTCCTTACCCATATATCCCGGCGCTACCGCGAATTCGAGGTTATACGCGAAGTGCGCAAAGCCTTCCCCAATTCGTATGTGCCGCGCGATCTGAACAGATTCGCCGTTTTCCGCGATCAATTGCCGCAGAAGCTAGACACGCTGGACAGCCGCGATGATGCGGATTATCTGCCTGAAAGAGGAGAATAAAGATGAGCCAGGAATTGTCCCAACGCTGCCAAGAGTACGTAAGCCAACTCTTCGCGCGCGAAGACGCGATACTAAGTTATGTCCGCCAGCAAACCGCCGAGCGCGGCCTGCCGCAGATCAGCCTGGCGCCAAACGAAGGGAAACTGCTGGGGTTGCTGGTGCGGCTCTCCGGCGCCGCGCGCGTCGTCGAGGTCGGCACGCTCGCTGGTTACAGCGGCATCTGCATCGCCCGCGCCCTGCCCGATCATGGCAAGCTGATCACGATTGAGCTCAGCAGCCTGCACGCGGAGGTGGCGCGCTCGCACTTTGAGTATGCCGGGCTGGCGGACAAAGTTACGGTCATGCAGGGCGCGGGCGTGCAAGTGCTGCCCAAACTGACGAAAGACGCGCCCTACGATCTGATGTTCATTGATGCCGATAAGGGCAATTATCACAATTATCTCGCCTGGGCCGCGGACAATCTGAAGGTCGGCGGCGCGGTGGTCGCGGACAACGCCTTCTGGGGCGGCAATATCTTCGATCCGAAATCCGAAGACGACCACGCCATGGTCGCTTTCAACCGCGCGCTGGCCGACCATGCGGGCTTCGACAGCACCATCATCGAAGTCGGCGATGGCATCGCGGTCGGCGTCAAAACGGTTTGATGCCTAAAATCCCTCCCTCGTTATGGGGG
>VXLV01000172.1 GCA_009841405.1 Chloroflexota bacterium
CCCCTCCCCCCCCCCCCCCGCCCCCCCCCCCACCCCCCCCCCCCCCCCCCCCGCCCCCCGCCCCCCCCCCGCTTGAAATTTCTGAAGTGTTTATTATAATTTCGTAATATAGTCGCACACTTCAGCATGAGGGTAGTTATGTTTCGTTCAAAGCACGAAGAGCTTTTCTGGCAACTGTATAGGTGCAAGACCGAGCAGGAAGTTGACAAGCTAATACGCGAGCGGCCTGATATATTTGCTCAGTCCAATTGGTATCCGCTTGGCGGCAATACAAACTATTTTGGCGTAATCGAAAACCAGCAGTCTAATCCAGTTGCTGCATTGGTGGAGAAACTTACAAATGCAATTGATGCCGTAATGATGCGCAAGTGTTGCGAAGCAAACATTGACCCCAAGTCTGCTGAGCATGCTCCAATCTCTGTCGAAAAGGCGATTCATAGATTCTTTCCGCAACATGGCAATTGGGATCTGCAAGAGCCACGGAGCGAACAGGCAAGATCAATTCAGGTATTGGCGGACGGCAGCGCGAGGAACACTTCTATAGTCATTTATGATGACGGCGAAGGACAGCATCCAAGTGATTTTGAAACTACGTTCCTTTCGCTTCTTAGTGGAAACAAAACAAGAATCCGCTTTGTACAAGGCAAGTACAACATGGGTGGCACTGGCGCAATAGTATTCTGCGGCAAGAGACGGTATCAACTAATTGCTTCAAAACGCTACGATGGCGATGGGGACTTTGGCTTTACTCTGGTTCGCGAATGTCCGGACTTTGAGGACGGATTTGATAAAGGCAACGAATATCAATATTTAAAACAGAATGGTGAGATACCTGCCTTCGACATAGACGAAATAGACCTTGGATTGCATCGCCGGCTTTTTCGGACCGGCACGGCAATTAACCTATATTCGTATGACGTCCATGGCAACCGCCACTTCATTCGCGACATGATGCCAAGTCTAAATGAGTTTTTCTATAGTCCTGCGCTTCCATACACAGTTGTAGAAAATGAAAAACGCTACAAGCGAACCAAAGGCGACTATGCTCATGTGAATTTCGGTCTAGTGCGTCAACTTGATAACCGTGATTATGTCGAATCGACTTTTTCAGAAACATTGACTGATAAGCGCATTGGAACCTTGAAGGTATCCGTCTATGTCTTTAGAACACGAGTTGAGAATAAGTCAGCGCAGAGGTCTAAGGAGGCCATTAGAGACAAGTATTTTAGAAACGGGATGCAAGTCGTGTTTTCTGTTGCGGGTCAAGTGCACGGTCACTATACTTCTGAATTCGTATCACGTACTTTACGGTATTCACTTCTAAAGGACTACCTTTTCATCCATGTTGACTGTACCAAAATGAATGCCCGATTCCGCCGTGAACTATTCATGGGCTCGCGAGATAGATTGAAGCAAAGCGCAGAAGCGGGGGAGCTTCGAAAGAAACTAGGTGAAAGCCTGAAAAAAGGTCAGCTCAAAGACATTTATAAGCGGCGCAGAGATATGCTCTCCTATGACAGCGACGACGACGAGAACTTGCTCAAACAGTTGGGCGATGAATTGCCATTCAACAATGACTTGCAAGATTTAATCAAGCAGACTTTTGAACTTGATGCGGAAGGTAAGAAGAAGAAACCAAAGCCCCCCAAACCAGAGCCACCGCCAGAGCCATTCAAGGGAAAGCGCTATCCTTCGTTTTTCAACATAGACATTAAGAAGCGTGGCGATACCCCGGTCGTTGAGATTCCGTATGGCGAGTCCAAGACACTGAAATTCGAAAGCGATGTTGAAGACCAGTACTTTGACCGCTCCGATAAGCCTGGCGGATTGAAGTTTGCGGTTATGAACTACACGCCAAACGATGCTGAGGGTGGTAACCGGCCTGGTACAGTCAATGATATAAGCGACGTCTTTTCTGTTACGCATCGCAGTCCCCACAATGGCAATATACGTGTCATCTTTGAACCAACGCAAGATCTGTTAGTCGGTGACGAGGTAGAAATCCTGGCCGATCTACTTAGCTCTGCAGCGCCGGATGGCGCGCTGTCGTGCCGGTTCTGGGTGATGATTTCCGAGCCGCGGTCAAAGAAGCCGGTGCCGCCGAAACCACCTAAGGAGGAGACACTAGGCTTGCCTAGATTGAAGCGAGTGTATCGCCAAGTCGAAGCTGGAAATAATGATGCACTAACCTGGGAAAAACTTGGTGAGACAGGCGTGATTATGGACCAACACGTCATCATGCATCCGGACGTCAACAACAAGGATGAATTGGACAGCATCCTGATTAACATGCACAGCGAAACGTTAGCACGCTATAAACGCAAGAAGCGCAATCCTTCTTTAGAGCAAAGTGAACTTGCCGACCGCCAATACATATCCCGCGTGTACTATCATACGCTGTTCTTATACTTGATAAACAGGAACAGAAAATTCGCAATCCTCAGGATGAATGGCGACGACAAATATGACGACGTCGACCTTACCGAATACTTGAAGGACTTGTTCCAGAGTCTCTACGCTGAATTCCTACTCAACTTCGAAACAACCGCGCTGATGGAAGGCCTCGGTTAGACTGCATGCCCCTCAAAACCGGCGGAGAAGCCACCGTAGAAGCCCTGATCGCCCACGGCGTCGATACCCTCTTCGGCTTGCCCGGCGTCCAGAACGACTGGCTCTACAACGCCCTCTTCGACAACCGCGACCAGATCCGCGTCATCCACACCCGCCACGAAGAAGGCGCGGCCTACATGGCATTTGGCGCTGCCGCCGCCACCGGACAGCCGGCCGTCTTCAGCGTCGTGCCCGGGCCCGGCCTTCTAAACGCCGGCGCCGCGCTGGCCAGCGCTTACGCGACCAACGCGCCGGTCTTCTGCATCGCCGGCCAGATCCACAGCGCGCGAATCGGCAAAGGCATGGGCGATCTGCACGAGATTGCCAACCAGTCGGAGGTCCTGCGCGGACTGACGAAGTGGAGCGACATCGCGCTGCATCCGGCCGAGGCCGGGCGCAAGGTGGCGCAGGCCTTCTACGAGATGCGCTCGGGGCGGCCGCGGCCAGTCGCGCTCGAGATCCCGCCCGATGTGCTGAAGCGACGCACCGAAGTACCGGCGACGCCCGCGCCCCTTCAGCCCTTTGCGCCGCCGGTGGATCTGGGCGTCATTGAGGCGGCCGGCGAGATCCTCGGCAAAGCGGAGCGCCCGATGATATTCGTCGGCAGCGGCGCGCAAGGCGTTAGCGCCGAAGTCACGCAGCTGGCCGAGATGCTGCAAGCGCCGGTGATGGCCTATCGCACGGGCAACGGCGTGCTGGACAGCCGCAATCCGCTGAGCCTGAAATCGCCCGAAGCCCATGTTTACTACCGATCGACCGACGCCGTTATCGCCATCGGCAGCCACATGCGTCTGCCCTTGCAGCGCTGGGGCTCGGACGAGAACATGAAAGTCATCCG
This sequence comes from Chloroflexota bacterium, assembly GCA_009841405.1. Lineage (GTDB taxonomy): Bacteria > Chloroflexota > Anaerolineae > Aggregatilineales > Phototrophicaceae > UBA6055. Next base: position 3,449 of record VXLV01000172.1, read on the forward strand.
CCTGGATGTCGACAGCGCGGCGATTGACCGCATACAGACGCCGGATCTGGCGATTGTGGCGCGTGCGGAGGACGCCATGCCGCCGCTGCTGGACGCGGTGGCGCGGCACAATCGCGCGCGCGAATCCCGCCGCGAGCAGATGCTCGAGCTGCGCGCAAAGGCGGCTGCGAAGATGGCTTATCTGGAGCCGCAGAATACCTATTCGCGCATCTTGCGCGAGGAACTGGGCGAAGACGGCATCGCGGTCATGGGCATGACCCAGGTCGCGTACGCTGCGCGCGTGAACTTGCCGGTCTATCATCCGCGCACCTGCATCAGCAGCGGTTACCAGGGCACGCTCGGCTATGCCTTCCCCACTGGCATGGGCGTAAAGGTCGCCCGTCCCGATGCGCCGGTGATTTCCATCAGCGGAGACGGCGGGTTCATGTATTGCGCCGGCGAGCTGGCGGCCGCTGTGCAGCACGGCATCCCGCTGGTGGCGCTGGTATTCAACAACGACGCCTACGGCAATGTGCGCAAAATGCAAATCCGTGATTACGACGAGCGCGTTATCGCCAGCGACCTGGTCAATCCCGACTTCGTCAAGCTGGGCGAGGCCTTTGGCGCCAATGCCTTCCGCGCCGAGACCGAGCAGCAGCTGCGCGAGGCGATGCGTTACGGCTTCAAGAGCGACCTGCCCACGATCATCGATGTGCCCATGGGCGATACGCCCAGCTTCGACAGCATCTACGACCAGGGACGGGTTCGCCCGCCGCGACAAGGCTGAGCCGCGCTGTGGCCGCGCTCGTCATTCCGCCGGATTCGGCGCTGCATGCTGTGTTCAGCGAGACGCTGGCTGCGGCCGACATTGTATTTTTCGCCGGCTTGCCTGGCGTCGGCAAGAGCCTGCTGCTGCAGCAAATGGCGCTGATGGCGATTGCTGCCGGACGGCCGGTGACGCTGCTGCAATGGGACGTTGCCCGCCACCCCTTTGAGACGCCGCGATATCCGCTCAAAGACGGCGCCACGCATCCGCTGGTGATTCAGGCGGTAGGCGTATGGCTGCGCCGGGCGCTCGCGGAGTGGGCGGCCGCGCGCGGCGCGAAGGGGCTGCTGCTGGGCGAGGCGCCGCTGATCGGCGGGCGCTTCATGGAGGTCTGCCGGCCCGCTGATGACGCCGCCGAAGCGCTGCTACGTGACCCGCGGGCGCGCTTCCTGTTGCCGGTGCCGTCGGTCGAATTGCGCGCCCATATCGAAGCGCAGCGGGAGCGCACCATCGCCGCGCCCCGGCATTCTAACGAAGCCCATGACGCGCCGCCGGATTTGCTTCGCGCGCTCTGGCGCGATCTGCATGAAGTGGCGGTTGCGCTGGGGCTGGCTGAAGCGGCTGCGGACGACAACCCCTACTCGCCCCGGATATACGCCGCGGTCTATCGCCATCTCTTGAGACGCCGAAATACTGAACAGATCGACTTGCGCCGTCCGCTGCCCGCCGCGAAATCGGTATATCATGGCCTGGACGCGCTGCCGCAGCTGCGCGCAACAGCGGCTGAAGCGGCGGACATTCTGGCTGCGCTGGAAGCCGCGCCCCCGCCTGACCGCGCCTGGCACGCGCTCTGATCAGCTCAAGCGCGCTCGTCCGGGATCACCGCGAAGACATCGATCTCGAAATCGGCATAGGGCTTGCCCAGCGCGCTGATGATCACGCCGGTCGAGCAGGGATGGACATCGGGCATGTGCCGCGCCAACACGGGATAGACGAGCTCGCGATAACTGGCGTCGGTGACGTAAGTCGTGATTTTGCAGATGTCTTCCATGCGCGCGCCGGCCGCTTCCAGGATGATCTTGACATTCTTCATGGCGTTGTCGGCTTGGGCGGCCGGGTCGCCTTCGCCGATGAAATCGCTGCCGTCCATCGTCAAGCCAGTCTGCCCCTCGACGAATACCAGATTGCCCGCCCGCACCGCTTTGCAAGTACGGTAATCGATATCGGGGAAAATATTGCCGCCCCGGCTGTTTTTGGGCATGATGCGTTGATGCGCCATTTTGAGATCCTTTCTGCTTTAAAATTTACCACCGAGTTCACCGAGTACACCGAGGAAAGGAAGTATACCGAGCGCCATGGAAAATAGCTTCAGACTGTAAAGGTAAATGGCGACAAGGGTTTGACTGCTCATGGCACTTCTTGAGTCTCTGTGCCCCCTGTGTCTTTGTGGTGAATTAACCGGCGTTGGGCGTCCGCGGCGATAATCGGCTAGAATGCCGCGCATTGCAGTTTGGAAGTGAGGACGGGTAAATGAGCCGGAGAAAACGCTACGCTATCGTCGGCACGGGCTCGCGCGCCGGCATGTTCATCGACGCCATCGCGCAAACCTACGCCGAGCACGCCGAGTTGGTCGGCCTCAGCGACCTCAGCCACACGCGCATGAACTGGCACAGCGCGCAATTGCGGGCACGCGGGTTGACGCCGGCGCCCGCCTACCACGCCGACGACTTCGAGCGCATGCTGGCCGAGACACAGCCGGATACGGTCATCGTCACCACAGTTGACTCCTGGCATCATCATTACATTGTGCGCGCGCTGGACGCGGGCTGCGACGTCATCAGCGAGAAGCCGCTGACCACCACGCTCGACCGCTTTCAGGCTATCGACGCGGCGCGGCGGCGCAGCGGCAAGTCTTTGCGCGTGACCTTCAACTATCGTTACGCGCCGGCCTACGCCCGTTTTCGCCAGCTCATCGCCGAGGGCACGGTCGGCAAGCCGCTGCTGGTCGATTTCTCCTGGCTGCTGGATACCAGCCACGGCGCTGACTACTTCCGGCGCTGGCACCGCGAGAAAGCCAATAGCGGCGGGTTGCTGGTGCATAAGGCGACGCATCACTTTGACCTGGTGAATTGGTGGATCGATTCGCTTCCCGCGCAGGTCTTCGCCTTTGGCGGCCTCATGTTTTACGGGCGCGACAATGCGGCCGCCCGCGGTGAGCGCTACGCCTATGCGCGTTACACCGGCGAAGCGGCGGCGCGGGACGACCCCTTCGCGCTCTTCCTCGACAAAAAGGAAGCCTATCGCGGCCTTTACCTCGATGCCGAAGCCGAGACCGGTTACCTGCGCGACCGCAATGTCTTTGGCGAGCCGATTTCCGCCGAAGACACAATGACCGTCACCGCGCGCTACGCCAATGGCGCGCTGCTGTCATACTGCCTGGTGGCTTACGCGCCTTGGGAGGGTTTGCGCGTAGCGGTGACCGGCACGCGCGGGCGGGTCGAGATGGATGTGACCGAGAGCGTCACGCATCTGAAATCCGACAGCGCCGCGGCCGCCGCCAGCAAAGGCGCGTTTAAGGAGACGCGAATTCGCGCCTTCCCAATGTTCGGCGAGCCATACGAAGTGGATGTGCCGCAGGCCGCGGGCGGGCACGGCGGCGCCGATCCGCTGATGCTGTCGCAACTCTTCGCGCCCGAACCGGCGCCAGACCCGCTGCGACAGGCAGCCTCGTTCCGGGACGGCGCGGCGTCGATTCTGGTCGGCATCGCCGCCAATCAGTCGATCGCGACTGGCGAACCGGTGAATGTGGCGGGGCTGTTTGACTTGGAGGCGGATTGAAGACATTTGCGCTCGGCCCAGAGTCTGAAATTCCAGTGAGTTGGCTTTCTATACAGACTGGCTAGAGCTCGTGGAAGCCCCGGACAAACTGAAAGTGTGGTATTCTCTCTTCACAAGCCTGGCTTCAGACCAAGAAGTAAATATTGCGTGGCCATATCCTTACTCATGTATCGTACAATGTTTGCAAAGGGTCATCGGAAATCACTGAAGTCAAAGACGATCAATCTGGTGGTAGGTTGGATGAGAGAGAAGCCACGATGAAAGAAGGAAAGACACCTCCTGAAAAGCGAAGCAGAGCTTTCACAACAGCAGTCGTAATGGTTTGGACCATTACTATGCTAGCGATTGCATTGTTCCTGATGAGTACAATCGTCGTCCGTCTTGGAATCTAAATGACTCCCACGCTTGAGATTCTGGCTGCTTTTATCGGGTCAATCGCAGCATTTGTGTCGGCCCTGTTTGTCTTCTACAAGTGGGCAGTGGACCAAGAAAACGCCAAGAACCAACAACTGCGCCGCGAAATCAAGAGTGAGATTCGCGCCGAGATCTATCGAGATTTGTTCACCTTAACGTGCAATGGCTTTCGGGCAACAAGGCGTAACAGAGCACCTTAAGTCGATTGTCGGGAGAGTTAATTGACGCTGAGAAAGAAGACCCGCTAGCACAGGAAATTGAAAGGGGAATCGAATCAATCCCAATTAGTCCAGATTGTCTCGGTTCAACAATATTTGTGAAACGGGCGACTTACAAAGTCGCCCCTACATTTTTCCAGAGTGACAACTACCTATATCGCGAGTCGGCGCCCGTGCCCCACATATCGGGGTCGGGCCCCAGCTTCGCCTTGAGATCGGCGGTGGCGTCATCCAGCCGCTGTATCGTCTCGGCGGAAAGCGCCAGGCTCCCGGCGATGCGATTGCTCTCGACTTGCCGCGGGTTGCGCGCGCCCGCCAGCACGCAGTCGACGGCGGGTTTGTGCAGCAGCCAGGCCAGCGCCACATGGACCATCTCCTGGCTGATGTCGGCGCAGATCTGGCGAATCGCGTCGACCGCGGCGAAGGTCTCCGCTTCAAAGCCGGGCGTGTTATGGCGCGAGTCGCGGCGGTCGGGCCCGAAGTGCCGCGTGCGCGTGCGTGAATAGGGCATCTCGTCAGCGTTATGATAGCGGCCGGTCAGCAGCGCTTGATTCAGCGGGCTGTATGGCAGAATGCTGATTTTCTCGGCGGCGCACTGCGGTTGAATCTCGTACTCGATGGCGCGCCAGAGCAGGCTGTAGGGCAGCTGATTGGCCTCGTAGCGCCCGCGCTGCAGCATGTCAGGCATGTCTTCCTTGCCGAAGTTGCTGACGCCGATGACGCGGATTTTACCCTCGCGCTGCAAGTCGAGCAGGGCCGACATGGAATCGGCGAAGGCTACGTTCCGGCTGGGCCAGTGGATTTGATACAAGTCGATGACATCGGTCTCAAGGCGTTTCAGACTGCGTTCGCAAGCGGCGCGGATATCCGCCGGCGCCAAATTGCCGGTGCTGACTTTGGTGGCGATGACGGCCTCGTTACGCCGGCCGCGCAGCGCGCGCCCCAGCATGGTTTCTGAAAAGCCGTCGCCGTAACCCTCGGCCGTGTCAAAGAGGTTGATGCCGGCGTCCAGGGCCGCGCTTACGGCGTTCATCGTGTCGCTTTCAGCTTGCGCGCCCCAGTAGTCGCCGCCGACGATGCCCCAGAAGCCGACGCCGATCGGCGAGACCATCAGCGAAGAATTGCCCAATTGTCGCAGCTGCATAAGTCTGTCCTTTCGTATACGCTAGTCGCGGCTGAGTTCGTCTTCCGCGCGTTCGATCAGCGCGCGCATATAGGCGATAGCGTAGGCTGTGCCCGCGCCCGGATGATAATCGTCCGCGAACACAGGCGTATGATCCAGGATGATTGTGCCATCATATCCGCCCGCTACCAATGCCTTCATCGCCTGATACATATCGAAATAGCCGTTGTCGAGGAAGGTTTCGGTGAATGCCGGCAGCGTCGCGCTCACATTGCGGAAGTGTACGATGAGGATGCGACGCGCCGCCAAGTAATGCGGGATAGCAGCCAGCATATCGCCAAAGGCGTCGCCGCCTTCCAGCCAGCAGCCGGTGCAGAATTCCATGCCCAGCGCCGGGCTGTCGGCGATGGCAAAGGCGCGCTCGTAACGTTCGCGACTGTTGATCAAGCAGGGGACGCCGCCCAGCGCGTCCGTTGGCGGGTCATTTGGGTGCAGGGCAAGGCGCACGCCCGTCGCTTCGGCCACCGGGATGATGGCGCGCATGAAATAGGCGAAGTTCTCCCACAATTCATCGAGACTGTATTCCCGCCCCTGTGTAAGCGGGCGCGCTTTGAGATCGGCCAGGTCCACGCTTCGCGCTCTGGCGTGGCGGCTACTGCCCGGCGCCGAACTCCAGACGCGGTCCGGCTCCCAGGTGAAGGTGGTCGTGTGGATGCCGGCGCGGCTGAGGTCGCGCAGAAATTGGGCGAATCGGGCGATGTCGTCGTCGCGGCCGGCGGCGCCAAGGTGGATGCGCGGCGACTTGCCCAGGCTCATATTGCCGACGTTGTATAAGCTAAGCCCCGCGCGCGAAACCTGGTCGGCAAGCCTCGCCAGGTAGTCATAAGTCGTGAGTTCATCCGGCAGCCAGGTGTAGCAATGCGAAACGCCGAGCTGGCGCAGGAAGAGCAGCTCGTCAGCGCTCGGCCGCGGATTGATGAATGCTGACAGTTTAATCTTCGCGCGCACAGTTGGCTCGGCGCGTCCGGCGCGTTTCATGTACTTGTCCCTCCCTGGCGAAAGCACACTGATTATATGGCGCAGTCCCTTAGCCCGCTAGCGAGCGCGCCGCGCAGATCGCAGGCTGGCAGAGCCCCGCCAATCCGCTACAATCGAGCGCGATAATTCACCGGCAAGCCAGAGGGCAGTCCATGCGCAACCGCTACTTCTCGCAGGATCCGGCCCAGAACCGCGTCGCGCTCGCGCTTTATGAGAGCGTGGTTAATTTGCCGCTGGTCTGTCCGCACGGGCATGTCGACCCGCGGCTTTTCGCCGAACCCGACTATCAGTTCGGCAGCCCGGTCGATCTGCTGATCATCCCCGACCACTATATCTTCCGCATGCTCTACTCGCAGGGCGTCTCGCTGGACGAGCTGGGCATACCCCCCTCTAATGACCCCCCTCGGTCCCCCCGCTCATCGGGGGGAAGCGTCCCCGACAAGTCAGGGAGAGACTTCAAAGCCGAGTCGTTAGATCATCGCGCAATCTGGCAGCGCGTCTGCGACCACTGGCGTCTCTTTCGCGCCACGCCGACCGGCATCTGGCTGCGCGATGAACTGGCGGATGTCTTTGGCATCGAGCTCAAGCTCAACAGCGCCAACGCCATGGCGATTTACGATGCGATTGAGGATACGCTGCAAAGGCCCGAATTCCGCCCGCGCGCGTTGTTCGAGCGCTTCAATATCGAAGTGCTGGCGACCACAGACGCTGCTGCCGATACCCTGGCGCATCATAAAGCGATACGCGATTCAGGCTGGGGCGGGCGAATCATCCCGACTTTCCGGCCAGACGCTGTGGTGAATATCGACGCGCCCGGCTGGCGTGAAAATATCGACCGGCTGAGCGACGTCTCCGGCGTGACCGTCAGCGACTTCAGCAGCTACATACATGCGCTGGAGCAGCGGCGCGATTTCTTCAAGGCGATGGGCGCCACCGCGTCCGACCATGCCGCCTTGACCGCCTATACCGTGTTCCTGGCTCACAGCGATGCGGAGGCGATTTTTCAACGCGCGCTGCAGGGCGAGGCGAGCGAGAAAGACGCCGCGCGCTTCACCGGGCACATGCTGGTCGAGATGGCTCGCATGAGCAGCGAAGATGGCCTGGTCATGCAGCTGCACATCGGCGCCTGGCGCAACCACAATTGGGAGATCTATGCTCAATATGGCCCCGACATGGGGGCGGACATCCCGATCCGCGGCGAATTCACCAAGAATCTTAAGCCGCTGCTGGATCGCTTTGGCAACCTGCGCGATATGACCTTAGTGCTCTTCAATCTGGATGAGACGACTTACAGTCGCGAGTTGGCGCCGCTGGCCGGGCATTATCCGATCGTGCGGCTGGGGCCGCCCTGGTGGTTTTTCGATAGCTGGCTGGGCATGACGCGCTTTCTCGATGCCGTGGTCGAGACGGCCGGCATCTACAATCTGGCGGGATTCAACGACGATACCCGCGCCTACCCGTCGATTCCAGCGCGGCACGATGTCTGGCGGCGGGTCTGCGCCGATTGGCTGGCCGGGCAGCTCCTGCGCGGCTTCATCGACGAAGAAGACGCCTATGCGATGATTCGCGCCTTGGCGTACGACTTGGCTAAACAAACCTACCGATTGGACGGCTGACGATGTTGAAGCAGCTTGACCGCAGAGACTATCCCGGCAAGACGCGCTACCCCGAGCGCATCGTTCAATTTGGCGGCGGCAACTTCCTTCGCGGATTCGCCGATTGGGTGGTGGATCTGCTCAACGACGAGACCGTCTTCGCCGGCGGCGTGGCGCTGGTCAAGGCGACCCCGGGCGACTATGCCGACCTGGACGCGCAAGGCTGCCTTTACACCACTTGCCTGCTGGGCATCTACGCCGGCGAACTGGTCGAGCAGACGCGGCTGATCGGCGCGATCAACCGCACGGTCTACCCTTACCAGGACTTCGCCGCCTATCTGGCGCTGGCGCGACAGCCGGAGGTCCGTTTCATCTTCTCCAACACCACCGAGTCGGGCATTGTCTTCTCCGCTGACGACAACTTTGACGACCAGCCGCCGGGAAGCTTCCCGGCCAAGCTGACGCGCTTCCTCTACGAGCGCTATCGTCATTTCGACGGCGCAGCGGAGGCGGGCTGCATCATTATTCCGACTGAGCTGATCGTTGACAACGCGACGCGCCTGCGCGAGATCATGCTCGAATGCAGCGCGCGCTGGCTCCTGGAAGCGGGCTTCGCAGACTGGATCGCGCGGCACAACCTCTTCTGCAATACCCTGGTCGACCGCATCGTCTCCGGTTTTCCAAGAGCGCGGGCGGCCGCGCTGTTCGAGCGCCTGGGCTACGAAGATCGCCTGCTGACGATGGGCGAAATCTACCACAGCTGGATCATCGAAGCGCCGCCGAGCCTGCTCGAAGAATTCCCGGTGGACAAGACCCGTACGCCGCTGAATGTCAAAGTGGTGGACGATGCCGCGCCCTACCGCACCATAAAGGTGCGCCTGCTCAACGGCGCCCATACCGCGATGGTTCCGCTGGGCATTCTGCTGGGCATCGAATCCGTGCGCGAAGTCATGGAGCACGCTGAGCTGGCGCCCTTCGTCCAGGACCTGATCACTCACGAGGTGATCCCCTCTGTCACGGAAGTGCCGCGCGCCGAACTGGAAGACTTCGCGAGCGACGTCTTCGACCGCTTCCGCAACCCGCATATTCATCATCGCTTGCTCACGATCGCGCTGAACAGCTCGACCAAAGTCACGGAGCGCATCCTGCCCTCGCTGCTGGGCTACCTGGAGCAGACGGGCGAATTGCCGCCGCGGCTGACAGTCGCGCTGGCGGCATTTATCCGGCTCTACTGTGGCGAATGGCGCGGCGAAGCGATTGCCCTCAACGACGACCCCGATGTGCTGGCCTGGTTCCGCGAGCAATGGGAGACGGCGCCATCGAGTGACGCGCTGGCGCGGGCGGCGCTGGGCAATCAGGCGCTCTGGCAGCGAGACCTCACGCAAGTATCGGGGCTGGTCGAGCGAGTCAGTGACGCCCTTGACGCCATTGAGCAGGGCCGACTCTCGGACCTTCTGGGGAGCGCCGGAGCATGACGCATGATTTAATCACCGTCGGGCGCGTTTCGCTGGATCTCTTCGCTCGCGAAATCGGCGCCGAGTTTCATGACATCAGGTCCTTCGAGACCAGCGTCGGCGGCAGCCCGGTCAATATCGCCATCGGAACCAGCCGCCTGGGATTGCGCGCCATCGCCTTTACCGCGGTCGGCGACGATGAAGTGGGGCGCTTCGTGCGCCGCTACCTGGCGCGGCAGGGGGTCAACACTGACTATATCGCCATCAAGCCGGAGCGGCGCACGGGCATGGCGGTGGTGGGCGTGCAGCCGCCCGATCAATTCCCGCTGGTCTTTTACCGCGAGAATCCGGCCGATATCCACCTGTCGATCAGCGAAGCGCAAGCCCTGCCGATAGACAAGACGCGGGCGCTTTCGCTCTCGGGCACTGCGCTGAGCCGCGGCGACACCCGCGATGTCGGCATGTATCTGGCCGAGGCGGCGCGGCATCGCGGTCTGACTACCTTCATCGACCTCGACCTGCGGCCCGACCAGTGGGCGCACCCGCTGGCGTACGGCTTGAACTTGCGCCCGGTACTGCCGTTCTGCGACGCGCTAATCGGCACTGAAGAAGAATTTTACGCCGCGCTTTCGCCGACGCCCGAGCCGGTCATGGCCGGCGAAGCGCTACGCGACCGCCCTGGCTTGGAAGCGCTGCTGCAGCGGCATTGCGCCGAGAGCGACGCCGTGCTGATCGTGAAACGCGGCGACCGCGGCGTGACGCTCCTGCAAGGCGACGGTCAGGTTGACGTGCCGGGCTACCCCGTCAAAGTCCTCAATACCGTAGGCGCCGGCGACGGTTTCGCCAGCGGCTTGATCTTCGGCTGGGCGCAGGGCTGGGGCTGGGAACGGGCGGCGCGTTTCGCCAATGCCTGCGGCGCGCTGGTGGTCACGCGCCAGGGCTGCGCGCGAGCTTTGCCGCGCCGCGAAGAAGTCGAACACTTCATATCAGACTGGGAAGGGGCCGGGACATGAGCAATCACTTGAAGTCCAACTACGACGACATGATCGTGCTGGATGTGACGCCGGAGACGGCCAAATGGGACTACCTGTCCTTTCGCGTCATTCGGCTCATCGACGGGCAGGTGTATTTGCATCAGACCAAGGACACCGAGCTGGCGCTTGTGCCGCTGGCAGGCAGCGGCGTGGCGCAGACGGCGGCCGGCGATTTTCCCTTGCGGCGGGCCGGCGTCTTCCAGGAGAAACCCGCTGTGCTCTATCTGCCGCCCGGCCACGAATTCGGCGTGCGCGCTGACAGCAGCTTCGAGTTCGCGATTGGGGCGGCCCCGGCCGCGGGCAAGTATCCGCTGCGTCTGTTCACGCCAGACGAGATTCGGGCTGAGGTGCGCGGCGGCGGCGCGGCGCGGCGGCAGGTGCATCACACGCTGGCCCATCCCATGCCGGCCGAGCGCCTGATTCTCTACGAAGTGTATGTGCCGGGCGGCGCCTGGTCAGGTTATCCGCCGCATTGCCACGACGGTTACGGCGGCTCGGCGCATCTGGACGAGACCTACTACTTTCGCACCGACCCGGCGGAAGGCGTGGCACTGCATCGCAATTACCGCCGCGATGACGACTTTGAAGAGATCTTCGCCGTGCGCAATACTGACCTGGTGCTGGTGACCCAGGGCTTCCATTCGACCTCGGCCGCGCCGGGCTCGAACCTTTATTTTCTGAATTACCTGGCCGGGGAGCTGGTCGACGACGCGCGCAAGACGCCGCCCTATGACGACCCCGATTACGCCTGGCTGAAGGAGGATTACACCGGCAATCTGATGCAACTGCCGCTTATGGCGTGAGCGCGAAGCGCGTGCGCCGGCTGTCAGAAGCAGCAGATAAGCGATTGTATACAGTCTGCTAATAGTTTCTGCATTCGCCTCGCTTTTGCGTCATAATAGTTTGATAGAAGCGATAGTGTTGCTGCGGAGTATTGTGCGTATCCGTATGATCCTGCTGGCGTTGGCGCTCACGCTATTGTCCTTCGGCGGGCAGGCGCAGCGCGAGCCTGTCATCAGAACAATCGCCGCTGGTTTGTATTATCCGGCCGGGTTGGCGCTGCTGCCGGATGGCGGCCTGCTGATCGCCGAGGCGGGCGGCCACGGCGAGCGCAGCGCCGGCATCAGTTTGCTGACGCCGGAGGGCGAGCTGGGGCGCTTGATCTCCGGCATCCCCAGCGCATTCGCCCGCGACAACTTGATCAGCGCGCCAGCCCTGGCCGTAACGCCCGACGGCGCCACCATCCTCATTGGCCTGGCCGGCTCGCAACTCTACAGCCTGCCGAGCGAGATGGCGCGGCGCTTGCCGGACGCGCCATTTTCGCCACGCGATTTGCAGCCGCGGCCAGCCGAGCGCGGCAATGTCTTTCTCTTGCACCCCTTTGACATTGCCTTCGACAGTGGGGGCGCGCCGGTCGTGACCGACGCTGCGGGCAATGGACTCGTCCGCGAGCGGGCGGACGGATCGCTGCAGTATTTGCATCGCTTTGCGGCGCTGGAAAACCCGCAGCACGAGGGCGGACGGCTGGAGGCGCTGCCGACCGGTCTGGCCCGCTACAACGACGCCTTCTATGTGGCGCTCTTCGGCGGCTGCCCGCATGTCGCCAACAGCGGCGAGTTGATCGCGCTGGACGATGACGGGCGGCAGCGGACCATCGTAGACGGCCTGAATATGCCGATCGCGGCGGCAGCCGACGCTGAGGGCGCGCTTTGGCTGCTGGAATATGCATCGGTCGCGCCGACTGACAGTTGCTTTACCGATTTCGACCAGTTGGAAGCCAGCGGACGACTGAGCCGGATCAGCGGCGATGGCGGTTTCGAAACGGTGGTTGAAGGCCTGCACTTTCCGACGGCGGTATTGCCTTCGCCCGACGGAAGCCTCTATGTCGCGGAAGCCTACTCGGGCCGGCTGCTGCATATCGACTTTGACGCCGCGCCCGACCCGCCGCGGCGCTATCCGCCGGGCGCGAAGCGGCAACGTGGCGAGCTTGACGCGCGCGATTTGGACAAGGCGCTGCGGGCTGTCATCGCCGAGCGCGGCCTGTCTGCCTATCCCGGGCAAGACGTCAAAGAAGCCGAGAGCGAATTGACGCGCCTGGGGCGTGATCTCTTCTTCGACCCCATCTTGTCCGGCGACCAGAATATCTCCTGCGCCACCTGCCATCATCCCGAATTCGCTATGACCGACGGGCGCGTATTGCCCATCGGCGCCGGCGGCCAGGGCCTGGGCGAGGGCCGCGCCTTCCGCAAGCTGATCAACCTGCGCGAAGACGCGGGCGAAGGCATGACAATTGTCAATCCCTTCGTCGACACCTTCATCCCGCGCAACAGCCCGACGGTGATCAACAGCGCCTTGCTGCGCGGCCAGTTCTGGGACGGACGCGTGCAGCGCCCGGCGAGCGACGACGTGGTAAATACGCTCGAAGACGCAATCAACGACCTGGATTTGACCGACCCGCTGACGGCGCAGGTGCTATTCCCGATTACCTCCCAGCACGAGATGGCCGGCGTCACCCTGGGCGAATATTCGCCGATGGTCATCCGTCTGATTCTGCTGGAGCGCCTGCGCGCGAATCAAACTTACGCCGAACGCTTTGCCGCAGCCTTTGACAGCCCGACTATCACGATGCACAGGCTGGCGGAGGCGGTCGCGGCTTTTGAGCGGCAGTTGATTTTTACCGAGGCGCCCTGGGACGACTATGTGGCGGGCGATGCCGCGGCGCTCAGCGAGCAGCAGAAACGCGGCGCGCTACTCTTCTTCGGCGAGCTGAACAGCGGCGTGAATTGCGCCAGCTGCCATAGCGGCGAACTCTTTACCGATCAGCGCTTCCACAATCTGCTCGTGCCGCAGTTGGGGCCCGGCAAGGACAACGGCATTGACGGCAACGATGACTTCGGCCGCGCCAATGTCAGCTTTGATTACCGCGATCAATACCGCTTTCGCACACCCGGGTTGCGCAATGTCGAGTTGACGCCGCCCTACTTCCACAGCGGAGCCTATAACACGCTGGAAGATGTCATCTGGCATCACGCCGATCCCTGGCGCGCCAATATCCTCTACGAGCCGGGCGAGCATTTGCCGCGCGCTTTTCAGGACCAGGTCCTGGCTTACGATTTTGAGCGGCAAGCGCATTCGGTCTCACGGCGCATCGGCGCTGGCATGCCCATCAACGCGGCGGAAGCGGCCGATCTGGCGGCTTTCCTGCGCTCGCTGACGGACCCGGCCGCGCGTGATCTGGCGCATATCACACCGGCGGAAGTACCAAGCGGCTTGCCGCTCGATCCGCTGCCGCGCTAGCGCCGGGACCGTCGTGATTTTCAGCATTACCAAATCTGTCATGCGAATTCACTGCTCAAGTCTCGGTGTAGGGGCGACTTATTAAGTCGCCCGAAGACTCGACCTCAAAGCGCGGGCGACCTGATAGGTCGCCCCTACGGCTGGAATTATATTGCGGATTTATATCGCGCCTCCCAGCGATTGTCAGGCTTGCAGCGAAGCGGGGGATATTCGCGGGCACATCTGCTACACTCTGGCAAATCCATTCGCGAAACGAGGTGTGAATATGCCTGACTCCGCTTACGGCCGCTTGCCGGTCCCGCGTCTGACGCCCGAGCTGCTGCGCCTGGTGAAGACCGGCGCGGTTTATAGCCTGGGCGTGGAGTTCCATGAAGGCATGTTGACGCCGGGCGCGGCGATGAAGTCGTATTCGATCGTGCCGCACCTGCGCCACAGCGACCCGGCCGCGATCGACCCCGGCACGGCGGCGGCTGAGGTCATCCGCATGTCGATCCACGTCGGCACGCATATCGACGCGCTCTGCCACATTTCCGAGAAGCAGAACGCCGCCGGCAAGCCCGCTTCGGATGGCGAGCCCCGTCTTTACGCCGGGGAGGGCCGGACGGTGCCGGCGGGCGACTGCGTGACATCAGCGGGCCAGACGCACCTCGGCGCCGAGCAGATGCCGCCAATCGTCATGCGCGGCGTCATGCTGGATGTGGCGGCTTACAAGGGCGTGGACACACTGCCGCCGGCCTGTGGCATCGGCGCTGACGATATTCGCGGCGCGTTGGAACGGCAAGGCAGCGTAATCGGCGCGGATACGGCCGTGCTGCTGCGCACCGGTTCGATTCGCCTGCTGCGCGCCGGTGATCCGGTTTATCGCGACGCCCAGACCGGCTTGACCCTGGAAGGCGCGCGTCTGCTGGTGGAGCAAGGCATGACCCTGGTCGGCGCCGACAATATGGCGGTGGAGGCCATGCCGCCGCTGGATCATTCTGTGCATCGCTTCCTGCTCGTCCACAGCGGTATCACGCATGTGGAAAACTTGAATCTGGATGAGTTGGCGGCGGCGGGCTGCCACGAGTTCCTGCTGATCATCGCGCCACTGAAGTTGACCGGCGCGACCGGCTCCTGGGTCAATCCGCTTGCGATTGCCTAGTCGCCCTGCAGCAAGGACGTGTAGGGGCGAGCCTTGGCACGCCCGCTCGTCGTAGCGGTCTCAGCTAGCGCTTCAAAATGCGAACTTGGCCTTGCTGTAGTATCCGCCGCGTCCAAACAGGTATATCATTGACTTGCAATGTGACTTCCAAACTTTGCCAAAGTCGGACAGCGGGTTTAGAATGCGTTAACCGTCCTCTGTGCGACAGGAGCCCGCTGTGCTGACCTTCCTGCACATCAGCGATACGCATATCTGCGCCGACCCAGACTATCGCGCGCCCTGGCTGCACAAGTCAGTGGCGCATCCCAATCGCGGCGTCGAATCGCTGCTGGAGGCGATAAAGGGTCTGTGGTTCCCGGTCGATTTTATCTTGCATACCGGCGATATCTGCGCCGAGCCGTCGGTAGAGAATTACCAATTGGCGCGCGAATTGTTCGACCGCCTGGAGCAGCCAATGTACATGCTGCCCGGCAATCATGATTCGCCCCAAATGGCGCGCGACATACTTCCCGATGGCGAGCGGCGGCAAGTGCTGGACGACGACCATAAAGTCGTCAACGGCTATCACTTGATCTCGATCGAAGGCGGCGGCGTGGGCGATCCCGTGTTTCCGACCGTGCCGGAAGAGCAGATTGACCGCTTTGCCGCGCTGCTCAACCAGGCGCAGGACGGCCCTATTCTGGTCGTGGCGCATTTTCCCTTCGTGCGGACGGGCGTGCCCTGGATTGACGACGGCGCGCGCATCCAAAACGGCGAGCGCCTGCATGAGCTGCTGGTGGCGCGGCGCGAGCAGGTGGTCGGCGTATTTTATGGACATATCCACCAGGTGGCGAATAGCTTCTGCGACGGGATTACCTACAGCTGCTGCCCGTCGACCTGGTTCAACTTCACCGGTTACCCGGGCATGGAACTCGCGGACGCCGATCTGGAGACGCCGGGCGGCTTCAACCTGGTGATGATCCGCGACAAACGTACTTTCGTGCGGCGCTACTTCTTGCCGCCGGTCGGGGCATAACCCCGAAAGTCCATGCTACAGACTCAGCCGCTGGGCGAGAAATCGTTCCGGCGCGTCGATGCTGCGAAGCCAGCGCGCGTAGCGGGCGTGCAAATCCGCCACGACTTCCGGGCGGGACGCGCTGAGGTCGTGGCGGTGGGCTCGGTCTTCTCTGGCGTGATACAATTCCACGCGCTGGCCCTCAACCGCGTAGAGCAGGTCCCATTCGCCATCGGTAATTGAAGTCGGCGAGACCTCGACGACTACGCGGTTCTGCCCATCCACCGTCTTCGACAGCTCGCCGACTTCTTCAAAGGGGGCGCTGGTCACGACCAGGTCATGGATCGGCTCGCCATTGAGCAAGGGCAGGGCCGATTTCGCTTGCGCGCGCGCCGGCGCTTCCAGCCCCAGCATATCCAGCAGGGTGGGCATCAAGTCCGGCAGCGAGAGCAAGCCTGGCACGCGGCGTCCGTCTTCGCCGGGCAGCTTCATCAGCAGCGGGACTTGCGTCAATTCGTTGTGCAGCGGCGAGCGGTGCACCTGCCGCTGATGCACGGTCATGCCTTTGGCGAAGCCTTCGTCGAAGCCGCTGCCATCGGGCCAGCGAAAGCGCCGCTTGCCAAAGAGACCGTGCTCGCCGAAATAAAAGCCATGGTCGGAGACAAAGAGAATCGCCGTGTCATCGAGCAAGTTCAGCGTGCGGACGCGCTCCACCAGATAGCCGAACCAGTGATCGACCATGGCGATCTCGCCCATATAACAGGCGCGCGCGATTTCCAGGTCGCGCTCGCTGACGCCGTCGGCTGCGTAGTCGTAGTACGTGGGCGCGATCACTTCACCGGCGTAATCCGGCAGGTGCGGCTTGACGTACCAGGCCGGCGGGTCCCAAGGCTCGTGCGGGTCCCAAGTGTCAATGTAGAGGAAGAAGGGATTGTCGTGATGGCGTTCCAGCCAGTCGGCCGCTTCCTTGAAAGTCTTCGGCGCGCAGTAGCCCTCGATTTCGGAAACAGCCCGTTGAACCTGCCGATAGGCCCGTTCCGTTCCGTGCAGCTGCCCGCGCACGTAGACGAAATCCTGGAAGCCGCGATCCTGGCCATAGCCGCGGCGCGCCAGGAAGGGCGTGTCAGCGATCATCGCCGTGCGGTAGCCGGCCGCGCTAAGCAGGTCGGCCAGGGTTGTCTCGTCTTGCGGCAGCGGGCCCCAGGGCAGGTAGGCAAAGGTATAACGCCCGGTCATCAGGTCGGCGCGCGCCGGCACGGTCGGGAATGATGCAGCGTAGCAGTCTTCAAAGATCAGCGCGCTTTCTGCAAAACGATCGAGGTTGGGCGTGATGACCTCGCTGTTGCCGTAACAGGGCAGATAGTCACGGCGGAGCGTGTCAGTTACTACGACGATGATATTCACTGGCGCATTCCTCTCACTGGAACGAAGCAAGTCATGCGAGTCTCGGCTCAAGAAATCTTTTCTTTACCACAGAGGAAAATGAGGGTACACAGAGGGCACAGAGGATTTTGCTTTGTTTCGATAATTCCGCTATTTGGACAGCCATTCGACTACCGATAAGCTTCGCTGGCATTCAATCAAATAATAGCTTTTTCTCTGTGCCCTCTGTGTATCCTCTGCGTTCTCTGTGGTAAATCTTTGTGTGACATATCTGCGACTACCTACTTCAAGCCGGAGCGCACGAAACCTTGCACGTAGTAGCGCTGCAGGAAAATGAAGATGACGACCACGGGCACCGTCGCTACGAAAGACCCGGCGAAGACCAGCTCCCACTTGATGTATTCGTCACTGAACAATTTCGCCAGCGCCACCGTGATGACGGTCTTGGACTCGTCCGTGATGACGATCGAGGGCCAGATGAAGGAGTCCCAGGAAAAGATGAACTTGATGAATCCGGCGCTGACCAGGGCGGGCACGATATTCGGCAGCATCACTTGCCAGTACATGCGGAAGAACGAGCAGCCGTCAATGATGGCGGCGTCGTAGAGATCCTGCGGCAGCTCGGCGAAGTGCTGGCGCAGCAGGAAGATGATGAAGGCGTCGGTGATCCAGGGTAAGAAGATCGAGGGCAGCGTGTTGTCGATATGCAGCTGCTGCATGGTGAGGAAGAGCGGGATCAGCTTGGCTTCAAAGGCGATGGTCAAGGTTGCCAGTATCACCAGGAAGAGCAGCCGTCGGCCGGGAAACTTCAGCCAGGCCAAGACAAAGGCGATCATGCTGTTGATGGTGACCGCGAAGGTAACTGACATCGCCGCCACCAGCACGCTGTTGAGAACCGCCTGCGCGAAATTGGTGTCGGTGAAGAGACCCGTCAAATTCTCCAACGTGGGATTGCTGGGCACGAAAGTCTTGACCGACACCGGATACAAGTCGTCGAAGAGATCCTGGCGCGACTTGAAGGTCGAGCCGACGATCCACAGGTAGGGCGTGGCGAAGACGACCACGATCAGCAAATAAAGCGCGACCCGCGGCAGCGACCCGGGCGAGAGCGTTCGCGGTCGTTGCTCAGTCATCGTCATCATCCCGCGTGATGCGCAGTTGGAAAACGCTGATGGCGATCAGCAAGACCGCCAGGATGACGGACAAGGCGGTGGCGTAACTGAAGCGGTTGAAGCGGAATGCCAGATGAAAGATGTAATGCACGATCACGCGGGTGGCGTTGGAGGGCCCGCCGTCGGTCAGCACTTCCACCGGCACGAAGATCTTGAAGGCGGCGATGGTGCTGGTCACTAGCACAAAGACGTGCGTGCGATTCAATAGCGGCAAGGTGATATTGCGGAAGAGTTGCCAGCGGTCGGCGCCATCGATGCGGGCGGCTTCGTAATATTCGCCCGGGATCGCCAGCAAGCCGGCCAGGTAAAAGATCATGCTCAAGCCGACATCCTTCCAGATAGTGATGGCCGCCAGGACCGGCAGCGCCTGATGCTTGTCGCGCAGAAAGCCCTGCTGCGGCAAGCCCAGCGATTCCAATACGCTGTTGATGATGCCGATGTCGGAATGGAACATCATGCCCCAGACGATGGACGCGACCACCATCGAGGTGACGGCCGGGAAGAGCACCAGGGTCCGCAGCAGCGTGGAGTCGCGGCCCGGCTTGGCCACGAGCATCGCCAGCATCAAACCAAGCGCCATCTGCAGCGGCACCTTGATCAGAAAGAAGACGGCGGTGTTCTTGAGTGACAGCAGCAGCAGCGGATCGTTGAGGGCGATGTCGTAATTCTTGAGGCCGGTGAAGGTGAACTCGCCGGTGAAGACTTTGTAATCGGTGAAGCTCAACCGCACGGTATCCGCGATGGGCCAATAGTGGAAGAGGAAGAGGCCGATGAGCGCCGGCAGCGACAAGAAAAACGCCGCTCGATAGCGCTGCGCGTTCCGGTTATTGGAGAATAAGATGGTCATCTTATAATGCAGCCCTCTCCCCCTTCCCGATGCTTCCTGAGGACAGGACAGTTTTTTTACCCCATCCCCGGCCCTTTCCCATTGAAATGGGGAAGGGTGACTATACAAATAACATCAGACTTCATCACGCAATTGCTCAGGTTACACC
>VXLV01000148.1 GCA_009841405.1 Chloroflexota bacterium
ACACGCCGGTCCCGACGGACACGCCCACTGACACGCCGATCCCGACGGATACGCCAACCGATACGCCGATCCCGACGGATACGCCCACTGACACGCCGGTCCCGACCGATACGCCCACCGCAACGGACACGCCGACAGAAACGGCAACGGATACACCGACTGCCGACCCCACCGAAACGGCCGCGGCCGAGTCCAGCCTGACCGCTGTTGTTCGCTCAACGCAGGACGCGGTAGCCACGAACGAATCGGAAACAGCCACCGCGGAAGCCCGGGCGACCGAAGCGCCGACGGATGCGCCCACGCAGTTTGTGCCCGCCACGACCGACGCGCCGACGCAGGAGGCGGTGGTACAGCCGACTGCTCAGCCGACGCTGACACCGGTGACTATCACCGAGATTGACGCGCCGAGCGCCGATGAACCGGAAGCGCGCGACACGGCACTGGCGATTGGCGCTGTGATTATCGGCTTGCTGCTGCTGCTGATCCTGTTCATCGTTTCGCGGCGGCGGCGCTAGCGCAACGAAGGCCGATCTTCCGCGTATTCGAGTCAAGAGATATGCGCTGAGGTTGCTATGCGAGATTTTGTCATTCGAGTCTTGATCAACGCGGTGGCCATTGCCGTCACGGCGATGTTGATCCCTAATATCCATATCGCCAACAACGACATCAGCACCCTGCTGGTGATCGGTTTAATCTTTGGCGTTGTGAATTCGCTGCTGAAGCCGCTGCTCATCCTCTTGACTTGCCCGGCGGTGATTCTGTCGCTTGGCTTGTTCATCTTCGTCATCAACGGCGTCATGCTGCTCATCACCGATTCAATCGCGGGCGAGCGGCTGATCATCAACGGCGGCATCTTCACCGCCATCTTGGGCGGCATGGTAATGGGCGGCGTTTCCATGCTGCTGGAGACGGTGCTGAGGTTGGACGACAGGAACGGCCAAAAACCCGAGACGTTCATCGTCCGCGACTCGTCAGGATTGAAGTAGTTCAAAGATCGTGCGTGCGCGCGCGAGCCAATGGTCTTTCCCCGTTTGCTCGTTTTGTGACGGGCGGGCGACTCACAGAGTTGCCCCTACAGAATTCGACGGGAAGGAGAACGCCGCGCCGCGTGGTATAGTCGAAGTCATCCGCAAGCACAGCCGACGAGAACGCCGCTTGTCCCCTAGCAAAACAAGCGTCTGCTGGATTAGCAGCGCGCGATATTCGCGCCCTCTGGATGACGCCGCCGCGCGCAAGTGGCAATTGATGGCCGAACTCGATGGCTACATGATTTACATCGTCGGCTTCTCGACGTCGTTGCGGCCGCGCCGGTTCACACAGCACGCGCGTTTCTATTTGCTGCCGCAGCCGCCGACCGCGCCGCTGCGTTACCTGTGCGTCTTTCTGCTGGCGCCGCTGGTGGTGACGATACTGACGCTGCGGCATCGCGCGGAGATCCTGGTGGCGCAAAGCCCGTTCGAAGGGGCGATCGGCGCGGCGGTGAAACGCTTCGCAGCCGTCTTCGGGCGGCGCCCGCGCTTGATAATCGAGAATCACAATAACTTTGAAGAAGATCTCTTCTTGCAGCGGCGCGTACCGCTGCCGGCTCTGTACCGCCGCCTGATGCTGGTGGCGGCGCGTTTCGCGTTTCGCCATGCCGATGCGCTGCGCGTCATCTCGTCGTCTACGGCCGCGCGCGCCCGGCACTTTGCGCCGCATTTGCCCCAAGCGCGCTTCATGACATTCAGCGACACAGACGTATTCCAACAGACGGAGCGCCATGTCCCAGTCGAAGATGCCAGCGACATTGTTTATGCCGGTGTATTGATCCCGCGCAAAGGCGTGCATCACCTCCTAAGAAGCTTCGCCGCGCTGGAACAGCCGGGGGCGCGGCTGCATCTCGTCGGCGGGGCGGAAAACGCGGACTACGCCGCTTCTTTGCGCGAGCTGGCCCGGGCGCTTGACATCAACGACCGCGTCCACTTTCACGGCGCTGTCTCGCAGGCGGAGCTAGCTGCATTCTTCGCCGCGGCTCGGGTCATGGTCTTGCCGTCGCTGTCGGAAGGTTTGGGGCGCGTGGTCGTGGAAGCGATGCTGCTGGGAACGCCAGTGATCGGAAGCCGCGTCGGCGGCATACCTGATATGATCGAACATGGCGTCACCGGCTGGCTGGTAGAAAGCGGCGACGAGGCCGCGCTTTCCGCTGCGCTGGCTGAAGCATTCCAGGCCGATGTCAAGGCGATGGGCGCCAAGGCGCGCGCTTTCGCCCGCGAGTTCTTCTCGCCGCGGAAGTATGTCGCCGGCTATCAGGATCTCTTCGAGCTGGCGCGGCGCGGCGGGGACGACGGCAAGGCGCAAACGCCCCAGCAATGAGCGACGCCAACTCACTCACCCGCGGCGACATCTCGCGCCAAATCCGGCGCATCGGCATCCCGGTCGGCATCGGCGTGCTCTTCAACAATTTATTCCAGGTCGTCGATACATTCTACGCTGGCGAGTTCTCGCGGGAGGCTTTGGCGGCCCTGGCGCTGTCCTTCCCGATTTACTTCATCATCATCGGGCTGGCGAGCGGTTTGGGCACGGGCGCTTCGGCGCTAATCGGCAACGCGCTGGGCGCGGACGACCGTGAAGAGGCCGCCTATCTTGCCGCGCAAGGCATCACGCTGACCATGCTGCTCAGCCTCGTGACGGCGACCGCGGGCATCGCCATATCGCCGTGGCTCTACCAGATTTTGGGCGCGACGGGTGATGGCGTGCGCTTCAACATGAGTTATATCACGCCGATATTTCAGGCGACCTTCTGTTTCAATTTGGTCTTCATGTTCCACGCGGCGCTCTCCGCCCAGGGCGAGACGCGGCCTTTTCGCAACTTCCTGATCCTGGGATTCGCGCTGAATATCTTCCTGGATCCCTGGTTCATCTATGGCGGCTGGGGCGTGCCGGCCATGGGCGTGGCCGGCGTCGGCGCCGCGACCGCCCTCGTCCAGTTGATCGGCAGCGTCGTTTTGGGCTTGCGCGCCCTGCGGTCGCCGCTCTTCGCTGAATTCAAGCCGCGCATGTTGGTTCCGGATTTTCCGCGCGCGCTGCAGATCCTGCGGCAAGGCGCGCCGCCCGCGCTTGACCTGAGCACTGTCTCCATCGGCGGTTTCGTCGTCACCTACTTTATCAGCCGCTTCGGCACGGATGTCGTGGCCGCTTACGGCGTCGCCAGCCGCCTGGACGGCTTGTTCTGGATCCCGCTGGTCGGGCTGGATGTGGCGACGCTGGTGCTGGTGGCGCAGAACAACGGCGCGCGGCGTTACGGGCGGATGTGGCAGGCGCACAATACCGCGCTGCGCTACGGGCTGATCTTGATGATTATCGGCGGCGCATTCGTATTCGTATTCGCTTATGATCTGGTCGGCATTTTCACCGCAGAGAGCGCGATCATCGAGACGGGGGCCGTCTATCTGCGCATCAGCGCGCTGGCATACTGGGCGAAGCCGCTGGGATTTATCGGTTTCGCGGCCCTGCGCGGCATCAAGCGGCCCATGCTGCCGATGGTTATCAGCATGACGCGGATGATCGTCCTGCCGGCGATATTGCTTTACGCGCTTGTGATCTTGCTTGGCGCCGGGCTGTTGAGCATTTGGTGGACCCTGACGCTGATCACGATCGTCTCCGGTTTCGTGGCCTGGGGCTTCGTGCAGCGCCTGATGCCGCGCGCAGACTCTAGCGCCGCACCCTCAGCGTCGTGAGATACTCGTGGCGCCGCCCGGTTAGCTTGCCCGCGGCGGTATAGACCGGCAAGTTCTCCACCGGGTCCCCGGGCTCAGCCGGAAGTTGGTACATGCCCAAAACGAGGGGATAGTCGCCCTCGGCCAAATCACAAGGAATGAGCAACTCGCGCTCGTCAAAGTAGGGCTGGCCCGGCTGCCAAATGGAGGTCAGGTAAGCGCCGCCGGGCACATTGTCGGCATTCGAGACGCCTTGCCCGTCTTCACCGACCAAGACCAGCGTTGAGCTGTACAGGCCGGTCGATTCCTGCGCCAGCGACCACCAGCTGTCCACTGAAATCGTAGTACAGGGCGGCACAGTGTGGTCGCCGTTAAGGCGCCAGTGCAGCACATTGAAGGCATCGCCGAAACGCCAGAGCGGCGCGCCGAGAGATGCTGGTTGCCGCCGATATTCCAGAACTTCCAAGGGGAGATAGTAAGATTCGCCGGGGAAATCGACCACGGTGTAGACCGTGTACTCGCGCTCCATCTGCGCCAGCATATTCTGCGCCCCTTGGCCGGGTTTGCCTTTGATCGCCCAGACGCGGTTGCTGTCGCCGAGGAAGGCTTGCAGACGCTCCCAATCGCCCGGGTTAAAGCCGGACGCCCAGTTTTCGGAACGGTAACCGTGGGGCGCAAACGAATCTTCGGCCGGGTTGTCCCAACTAATGGAGAATATGTCCTGCTGACTTAATCGCAAGCCGGTCCGTTCTCGCAAATAGTAGCTGATTGGGATGGTCTCCCAGGATTGCCCGGCGGCGACGAATACGCGATCTTCAGCAGGGTCAAGCCGCGCTTCGATGTACGACGCCATATCCCAATAGCCGGCGTTGCCTACAAAGACCCGGAATTGGGTAAGAAACGGGACGCAGAAGAATAGTAGCGTGAGCAGCTGCAGGTGGCGCGGCATCTGGCGCAGCGCCGTCACCGCGATCAATATAAGCGTTGGCGCCAGGATCAGCATGTTTCTGGGCGTCATACTGGGCACAAAAGTGTTGACGATGAATGGCAGCCCAAACATGACTAGCGCGGACAGAATCAGCCAGCCCGCGCGCCAGTGCCGGGTAAAGCGCATGCGCCGCTCAATCGCAGTCGGGCGTTCATGGGATTCGGCGACGGATCCCGGCGGTCCTGCGCACTGGCCGCGCAGATCCCGCGCCAGGTTGACCAGGAAAAGCGCCAGGCCGCCCGCCAACAGCAACAGGCCCAGGCTATCCGGATTCGAGCGAAAATGATCATAAAGCGACAGGACGCCGTTCCAGGTAGAATGCACGTTGTAGCGAATGACGCCGCCGCGATCGGCGAAATGAATGTACACCCGGTACAGGCTGGCGACAGCGATAAGCAGATACAGCCACAATCCGCGGCGATACAGAACGCGGTCCCACTTGACGAAGACCAAGACGCATAGCGCCTGCGCCGCGAGTACTGCGACCATGAACGGATGCGAATAGGTGGGCGCGACCGCCAGCAGGAGAGCCAGGCATGCGCGCATGGCGTTCGGCTTGCGGATGAAGCGAAGCAGCGCCCACTGAAAGCCAATTGCGCCGCAAGCCAATATCGCGTAGGGGCGCGCCTCGTGAGTAAAGAAGACATAGATTGCGTATGAGCCGAGCAGGACGAGCGCCAGCCAGGCCGTTTGCAAATCGAACAGGTCGCCGGCAAGTCGTACGAACATCGCCAGGGCAATGATGGTTAGCAACTTTGACCCAAAGCGCACAATATTTTCGTGGTGGCCAAAGAAATATACCCAAATGTCCTGAACGAAATTCTCCGGCGGAACTTGACGAAACATCTGGCTGATATGCGGTATCAAGCCTACGCGCTCGATATTGCCCAAGGCGTAATGCACGGTCCAAGCTTCGTCCTGGCGGTATGGACGGTCGTGAAAATGGCGCGCCTGCGCGACAGTCAGAAGTAAAATCGTTATGGCGAACAGGAAAAGCGCGGAAAGGCGCTGGCGGGGATCGGTGTTCCGGGATGCCTCTAGCATAGCAGCATGGTATCATGGTGGCCGCCGCCGCGCTAGCTAGCGGACGGCGCGCAACTCGCCGCATATTGCGGAAGAAAAAGCCCATGAGTCAGAAAGCGGCGTCGCCACGAGCGAGCATCATCCGCTGCGCCTCTTGCGACGGCTTCGGTTGGTTTGACGACGAATTCGACGGGGAAAGCGCCGACTGCGATTGGTGCGCCGGGGTCGGCTATGTCTACCGCCGCGACGGGCGCGACGCGGCGATACCGAAAGCCGACTTCGCGGCGGTCGCCGACGCGTTGGAGCGTCTGGAGCATGAAAGGCTGCGCGAGCTGGGTTATCAGGGCGCCGCCAAGAAACCCTGGCAGCAGGAGATTCGCAAGGACACCCAGCTCGGCCGCAACCCTTATACCGGCGGCGACGCCTGATCCCGCCCCTGTTTACGTTAGCGGTTCGCGGTCCGACGACTCGGCTTCCGGCGCGCGCAGCTCATTGAGCAGACGCGCGACTTCCACCAGCAGGTCGTCCAGCCGGCTTTCAGTGCGCTGGCTGACTTCGCCGAGGCGCTCTATCAGCCGGGCGGTCTCGCCGGGCGGAAAACTGCGAAAGGACCACCAGTAGACCATGACCACCACCGCCAGCGCCAACAGTTGAAAAACTTGCTCGAAGTCCATTGAACCCTCCGGTTCCTAATTGAATTGGAAATGACGGCGCCTTCAAGACGCGTCGACTTGGATGCGCAGCGAGCCGCTGGCGAACTGACCGGCGAGCTGGTGCAGCAGCACGTCGTGGACGCCAGGCGCCGGCGCGGACAAAGTCAACGAAACTTTGCCGCCAGTCACATCCAGCTTGCCCTGTGTGATAAGCGCGCCGTCGCGAAAGATCAGGTAGGCCAGCTGGCGGTCAGCGGCGATGCGCTCATCGGCGCAGTGAATGACCGGGTCCGGGCCGCCGACGCGCATCCGTGACTGGTCCGCGCTGAGTGACAGGCTGCCGAAATGGTTGAGCGCGTCGCTGGCGCGCTGCTGCTCGGGCGGATTGTAATTCACCAAATGAATGCGGGACTGGCCGCCGCCGACCGATACGCCGCAGGTGGCCGGGCCCAGAGCGGCGCGCGCGACCGCATTCAACATCTCGGGATTGAGGTTCGTCTGTGCGATTATGTCCATCCGCTAGATCTCCTTGGCCCAGAATTGGGGATGCAGGCGGACGACATCCATCTTGGCGGTATTGCCGGCGTCTGTCTTCCAGCGCAGTTTGAAGGTATGGCTGCCCGCGCTCAAGCCGGGAATCAACATGACAAATGAAAGTGGCTTGTGCAGATTGTTATCGAACGAGCCGCCGATCTGACTGCAGATGATGCCATCATCGGCGATATAATCCACATCATCCACGGCCACGTTGAAATAGATTGAACGGCCGCCTACCGTGCTTTGCACCGTGCCGGTGAATCCCAGCAGCACATCGCCGCCATGCGTGGTCAGCGTGAGCGACAAATTCACCGCATCGACATCGACGAACTCGGTGGCGGTGGTCTGAAGCATCGCCTCGCCGCTGACAAACTTGTCGACGCTGCTATCCAGGCGGTTCTTCAGATGATTGAGGTTGTCGCGTACATTTTGGTTCAGGTCCAGGGAAGTCAGGGGCTCGCTGGACCAAGTTTTGGGG
Organism: Chloroflexota bacterium; assembly: GCA_009841405.1. Lineage (GTDB taxonomy): Bacteria > Chloroflexota > Anaerolineae > Aggregatilineales > Phototrophicaceae > UBA6055. The sequence goes on from VXLV01000148.1 coordinate 7,375, forward strand.
GCTGTCCATGCCACGGTAAGTCCTCTCGCTAGCTCGATCAATAGCCAGAGGATAGAACATATATTCTATTACGGGCGACCATTTGGTCACGCATTAGGGAGATTCCAGCGACGCGACTGAGCGCAGGCGCGCCGCACGTGGCCGGCCCCGAATCCCGCGCAACGCAACCGAAAGTCGACTTAGCGGAAGACGGCTTGAAAGCGCGCATTAAGAGTGGACCAGGTTCAGCCCGGCGCGGGGCAATTTGAGTGCCGGCGGCAGGGCGGCATATTGCCCGCGAATGCGGGATTCGCGCAGGAACGATGCGGCGTTGGAGGTCGTCTAAGCCAGTGAAGCCAGGTAGGCGTCTAGGCGATCCAGGGTCTGGTTGACCCCGGCTTCAACGCCCATTTCCACTACCTGGTCGCGCTGTTCGCCGGTGGCGTAGCGCGTGAGATTGCGCAAGATCGTCTCCTCGCCGTCCGCTTCGAATTCGTATTCGCTGTGGGCTACGGGCATATCAGCGCTCGTCTTGCCGTCTTCGTCCGTGAAGACATCCGTGCCGGTGAAGCGGCGCGGCGCGTCAATCTCGCTGTAGGTCATCTTGCCGCAGTAACGATTACCGGCGGGGTTTTGCATGCAGTAGAACCAGACGCCGCCCGGGCGAAAGTCGACTTTGCAGACTGGCGTCGTCCACCCGTGCGGACCCCACCATTGCCGCAAGCGCTCGGCCTGCGTCCACATCGCCCAGAGCCGGTCGCGCGGGGCGGCAAAGCGCCGCAGATAGCGAATATCAGTTGCATTCGGCGTGCTGAATTCGGTCTTTGACGTCATGGGGATTCTCCTGTTCCCGCAGTCGGTTCGGGGTGGGAAGCGGGCATAATATCGTGCTGCCGAATTTGCCCCTGCTCGACGCTAAAGATGCGCGCGCGCCGCAGAAAGGCGGCATCGAAGATTTCCAGCTCGGTTGTGGTGAGCAAGGTCTGGGCGCGCCCGTCCAGCCGGTCCAGCAAGAATTGGCGGCGCTTGCCATCCAGCTCGGCCACGACTTCATCCAGCAGGAAGAGCGGATAAGCGCCGAGCTGATCGCGCATCCATTCGAGTTCGGCGAACTTCAGCGCCATGACCGCTGTGCGCGCTTGCCCGCGACTGCCGTACAAGCCGCTGTCGCGATCGTTAATCAGCAGGCGCAGCTCGTCGCGGTGCGGCCCGGCCAGGGTCACGCCGCGCCGGATCGCCTCGTTGCGGCGCGCCAGCAGCTGCTGTTTGAATTGCGGCGCGATGTCGTCAGCGGCCAGCTGGCGGTTGAGATCGAGACCGGGCACATCGAAGGACATTTGCCCGCCGTCACCGTCAGCGCGGGGCATGACGCTCGGCAGATACTTCAGGCTGAGCGCCTCCTGACCGCCGGTCAGGGCAGAATGATTGTCGCGCGCCTTGCGCTCCAGCTCACGCAGAAAGCGCTGCCGGCCGGCGATGATCACCGCGCCGTTTTGCGCCAGCTGCTCATCCCAGTATTCCAGCTCCACCGCGCCGGCCCGCCTGTCATTGATGCGTTTGAGCAAGGCGTTGCGCTGGGGCAAGAGCTTCTCGTACTCATGCAGCGCCATGAAATAGTCACGGTCCACTTGCCGCAGGGTGGCGTTCATGAAGCGGCGGCGGTCGGCGGGCGAGCCCTCAACCAGCGACAGGTCCTGGGGCAAGAAGAGCACGACGTTGAGCAGGCCGATGACATCCATCACACGCTTTTCGACGCTATTGTGCTTGACCGACTTCTTGAAGCGCGGCGCGCCGCTGCTCATATCCAGCATTAGCGTGATATCAAGCTTGTCGTAGGCGCCTGTTTTGTCGCCGCCAAGTTCCGCAGACAGCCGAGCGAAGGGAATGGGATCGTCCGCAGTGCGCCAGTGGATGAGCTGGCGGTCGCTGGTGGTGTATGGCGAAGTCGAGGTCGACAAATAATAGATGGCTTCCAGCACGCTGGTTTTGCCTTGAGCATTGTCGCCGCACAGAACGATGGGGCAGCCCGAGGGCAGGCTCAACTCCAGCCGCGCGTAGTTGCGAAAGTTGGTCAATGATAGGTGGTCAATCTGCATTGGCGAACGAGTCCGGGCTGGAAGACGCTTGCCATTGTAAACCCGCCAAAGAAAGCGCGACAGTCCAGCTCGGCATTACCTCAGCGCAATCGCAGCAGAATCGCTATCTGAATACATTGAGATTTCAAACAAATTTTAACCACAGAGCACACAGAGAGCACAGAGATTTTAACGAAAGCGCGAGCCTTGGCTCGGTGTACTCGATGTACTCGGTGGCAGAAGCAATTTCAAGCGATTGCCCGGGCCTTACCGCGCCACCCATTTGGGCAAGTAGGCGTCGTCGATGATCTTGCGGCTTTCGCCGGAGGTCAGATCATGTACCCAAACCTCGGGGCGCGCGGGCACGCCGCTCTCCTGGTCGACGACAAAGGGGAAGCGTTGCGTCACCAGCCGCTCCCCGTCCGCGTCCCAGCGGAAATACGAGGTATTGTAATCCGGGTCGTATGCTAGCGCCTGCCAATCGGCGCCATAGCCCACGAGCGCGCGAATGTAGAGCTGATGCCCTTGCGTCCAGCGTGTATCCGTGTAGCGGCGGGCGATGGCGACCGTCCGACCATCGGGGCTAAATTGCGCGGCGACATCGTCGAAGGGCCCGTTAGAGTCGGTGAAGGCGGCGAACTCCTTTGCGGCCAGGTCAGCGATCTGCAAGTGGCCGTAGAATTGCCCGTCGCGGAATACGAGATCAGGAAAGATGATCTGCTGCCCGTTGGGCGAGAGCGTGCCCATCACGCCATAAGACGTGGGGATGAATCGCAGCTGGACTTCATCCTCCGCCGGCGGCGACAGACTGTAGAGCAGAATCCCCGGCTGCGCGGTTTCCGCGCTGTAGAAGCCTACCATATTACTGTCGGCCGACCACACCGCGCTGTGGCCGACGATTTGCGTATCGCCGATGAGTGGTGCGGTGTCATAGTCGGCGCTAAGCATGTCGACCAGCCAGATCCGCGACAAGCCAAAACTCGCGCCCAGGGATTCCGAGCGCTGGTATGCGAGCAGCTCTCCATTTGGGCTAAAGACGGGGGCCGTGCATAAGGCGCTCACGCTGGCGCAGTCGACCAGATCGCGGTCCTTGCCGCCGCGCATATCCAGCAGGCGCAGGGCGACGCCGCGGCCATCGGAATGCTCGGCGTAGACCAGCCAGCGGCCATCGGGGCTGATGTCGAAGTCGGAGACGCCGCGCTCGCTGAAGGTCAGTTGCCGCTGATGGCCGGGCGTGCCAATGTCGGACAGCCAGACATTTTGCGGCGAACCCAGCGCCGGGTACAGGTAAGCGACCTCTATCGCCTGGCGCGCCGGGTCGATCAGATAAGCGGCGATGGCAACCCCCGCCAGGCAAAGCGCGACCAAGATGAAGACAACAAAGTCCAGCTTGTCCAGTTTCATTGCCTCACCCGCCAGTCAGAGATAGAGCAACGTAAGTCATGTAAATCTCGTCTCAAGAAACTCTTCTCTAACCACATAGGAAAATGAGGGTACACAGAGGGCACAGAGAGTCTTGTATTGCTTCGACAATGCCGCAATTTGGGCACACATCCAAGAAATGAAAACTATCGCTGGCATACAGTCAATTCATTGCTTTTCTCGGTGTTCTCTGTGTATCCTCTGTGTTCTCTGTGGTAAGCATTTGAGTGACTTACTTGCGATTGCTAGGGATAAAGATAGGGCTGCCGCGGTTCGGGAATGGGCTCAAGCGCGTCGGCGAATAGCACGGGCAGGAAGTCGCCGTCGAAGTCCGCCGCGCGCAACTTTCCGCGCGCGCGCAGCCAGACGCCGGCCGTAAAGTCGGACGACTCCGGCGCGCTGACCGGCATGCCAATCGGGAAGGCGTCGGCGACGCAGCAGCTCATGGTGAAGCGAGAGAGCATGAAACTGTCCTCGGTGAAGCCCGGTTCGCGATAGACGAAGCCGATGACATTGGCGGGCGTTCCGTTGAAGGCGGCCGGCGATGCGGCGCGTTCGAATTCACGCAGCCAGTCGAGGATGTTGCGGTCCAGCGGGCTGCGCTGAAAGGCGGACTGGCTGGCCACACCGACCGGGCTCAGGCTGATGCCGCCGCTGACCGCTTCAATGCCGAGCGAGCGGGCGGGCACGATCAGCGCCAGCAGCAAGGGCAAGGCGACGATCAACAAGATATCCCAGCCGATCTGGAAATGCTGATGCTGGCAGTCGTCGCCGGCGCGCAGGCCGCTGTAAATGTTCACCAGCGCCAGCAGGGCGAATATTACCGCGCCGACGACCACCAGCCAGGCGAAGCGCTGATTGATGTAAAAGGCCAGGTTGCCGCTGATGAGTAGCCAGCCGAAGTAGGCGCCCATGCCCAGCAAGACGAGCGTCTTCGCCCAGGCGATAAGATCAAATTGCGGCGCTGCGTGGTGATGGTGGGGCATCGCTGTCATCGGCGCGCTCTCCGTAGAATACCGTTAATACCGTCAAAAGCCCAAGGCGAAGTTGACCAATACGCCCGCCAGCAAGTTCAGCATGAAAGGCAGCAGAATGAGATAGAGCACGATGCGCTTGCGAAATACGCCGGTGAACATCAGCGTGCTCTTGATGTCGACCATGGGGCCGAAGCTCAGGAAGCTGACGATGGCGCCGGTCGAAAAGGTATTGACGAAAGCCAGCGCCAGGAAGCTGTCCACGGTTGAGCAAACGCTGAGAATGTATGCGAGCGCTTGCATGAAAAGCACCGACAATACCGGGCCTTCGCCCAGCGCCAGCAGGCTCTCCTGCGGCACTAGGGTTTGCATCAGCGCGGCCAGGGCGGCGCCGATCACGAGAAAGCGGCCCATTTCAAAGAATTCGTCCGCGGCGATCTGCAGGGCTTGCAGCAGCTTGGCGCGCGTGCCCGCCGGCGCCTGATGCTCGTGTGAATGATCTTGCTCCTGCGCTACCGGCTTGAGCACCGCGCTCGGCTTGGCGAATGCGCCGATGACCATGCCGACGATGACCGCGACCAGGATCGTGATGACGATGCGGCTGACAAAAACGGGGCCGAAGCCAAAGGCGATATAGGTGCTGGCGAAGACAATCGGGTTCATGAAGGGCGCCCCCAGCAAGAAGGCCACGCCAAGCGAAACTGGCAGTCCCTTGTTGAAGAGACGCCGGGTCACCGGGACGACGCCGCATTCGCAGACCGGGAAGACCAGACCGAGGAAGGCGCCCATGACCGTCGCCGCCAGCCGGTTTCGCGGGGCCAAGCGCCAGATATCTTCGGCCTTGACGAAGGCTTCGATCAAGCCGGCGGTAATCGAACCGAGCAGCAAAAAGGGCGCAGCCTCGACGAATATGCCAAGGAAGCGTGTCGCGAAAACGCCGACCACTAGCGTGTAATCGATACCGCTGCTGATCGCCTGGTAGCCGGTCGCCGCGAGGAAAAAGACCAGCAGCAAAGCGAGAATCAGCGGCTTGTAGATGCTCGGTCGGGCTGTGTGTACGGCGTCGATTTTCATCGTCGGATTACGTCTGCTATACCATTCGCCGGTTGCGCGGGCGACTCATTAGCTGCCCAGACGAACTCGCCCTATTCTAGCAGATACGCCTTCAAGCGCACGCGGTGGACGCCAAGACCGCGGGCAAGGCGTCGGTTTCGCCTGTCTCTTGCTCACTGCTGGTCATTGCCCGCCCGGCTCATGATAACGCCGAGGACGACGCCCAGCAGCGCGCCAATGGGCATGCCGTAGGCCACGTTGCCCATGCTGACGCCGACAAACACACCCAGGGCCAAGCCGGCAATGACGCCAAGCGCAAAGAGCGGATCGGGAGGCGACGGTTTCATTTAACCAGCCTCACAGCGGTAGGGCCAGCCGCCTCAACTCGGCGCGCGGTCCGCGCCGTTACTGGCGGGCAGCCGCGGTCGGACGCAGTACATCGTCGCATAGGCTTCGTAGCCCGGTCGCATTTTGCGCGCCGCGATCGCCTCGGCTTCAAATTCGTCTTTGACCAAGCTGTATGTCTCGGCGCTAATGATGACTTCGCCGGGCTCGGCATTTTCTTGCAAGAATTTGCCGACATCGGGCGCTTCGCCCAGCGCGGCGAATTCAATGCGGTTGGCGCCGCCGACCATGCCCAGCACCGCGTGCCCAGTGTGAACGCCGATGCCAAAGTGCAATTGTTCGTCGGCGCGCAGCACATCGTGCAGCGCCTGCACATCGGCCAGTATTGCGCAGGCCGCGCCCAGCGCGCGACAGGCATGATCTTCCTGGTGATTGAGCTGGGTATTCCACAGCGCGGTGATGGCGTCGCCCAAGTATTGATCGACGATGCCGTCGTGCGCATTGATGGCGTCGGTGGCGGCGCCCAGATAGCGATTCACGATTCGCATCAGGTCTTCCGGCTGCAGGGTCTCGCCAAAGGAGGTGAAGCCGCGGATGTCAGCGAACAGCGCGGTAATGGTATGCTCGGCCGGGCTGGTGTCCAGCTCGCTGATAGAGCCGATATTCCGCAGCAGCGCGTCGGGAATAAAGGTGCCAAGCAGGCGGCGCTGTTCTTCTTGCTCCTTGCGCTCGGTAAGATCGTCAATCACCAGAGCGACGCCGTGGCTGGCTTCATTGTCGCCGCGCAGCGGGCTTGCCACGACTTGCCAATAGGTCTGCCGCCCGTGATGCTCAAAGCGCTCGGCCCAGATGTGCTGCGCGCGCTCGCGCCGGACGCGGTCGATTGCCTCAAAGAAGCCTTCGGTGACGTGCGGCAGCACCTTCCGAAGCGAGACGCCGATGGCGTAATCGTTGCTGGCGCCGGTGATTGCTTCGGCCGCCTGGTTGCTGACGATTATGCAATCCTCATCGTTCACCGTGATAACGCCGGACCCAATCGAGGCGAAGATATTTGACAGGCGTACTTGCATCTCTTCGATCAGTCTCATTTGCGCGCGGATGTCCTCGAAAAGGCGCGCGTTTTCTATCGCCACGGCTGCCTGCTGGCCAAAGCTTGTCAAGAGCCCGAGCTCGTTTTCTTTGAACAAGCCGGCCATAACGCGGTTGTCGCAGTAGGCCACGCCGATCACTTCATCGCGGGCTTTCAGCGGCACGGCCAGTATGCTGAGCAAGTTGAAGCCGGCGATGCTCTCGCTGTGGCTGAATTGCTCGTCGGCGCCAGCATCGACCGTCAGCAGCGGTTCGCCGCTATCAACGACCAGGTTGATGACCGACCAACTGACGATGCGCCCGCCGGCGGCCGTCTCTTCAGCGCTGAGCCCGCGCGCCACCTTGAACTCCAGCTCACCGCTACGCGGGTTCTTCAGCACGATGTAGCCGCGCTCCGCCTGCGTCAGTTGGATGACGGTTTCCATCACCTGGTTGAGAACCTGGTCGGTTTCATGGGGCGAGTTGATCAGCGCAGTGGTTTCCGCCAGGCGGCGCAGTTGCTGCAGCTGCATGTGCGTATCGACCAGGCCGACCGAAAGCTTGTCAATGCTGGAGCGGACGGACCACAAGCGTTCGCTGGCATCGGGCGGCAGGTTGATGCCGCGGCGGCGCAGCAACTCCTGCTGCTGCTCGAGCAGGGTTTTGATTTCGTCGGCGCGTTGCTTCAGGCCGCGCATATCGGCTTGAATCGCGCTGAAGCCGCCGGCGCGGATTTCTTGGCTCATCGCTTTCGATAGACCTCGTAGGCTTGCTTGCCCTCGGATAGCCCCTTTCCGTAGATTGGGTTGCGGGGGCGAAAATCAAAGTCAGGCTGGAAGCTGTGGTTGCGCCGCAGATGGTCAAGCGTCTCTTGCACGATGGTAATGCTGCCGGGCGCGGCGTTTTCCTGCACGCGCTTGGCGGTGTTGATGCTGTGGCCCAGGGCGGTGAATTCGCGCCGCTGAAAACTGCCGACGTTGCCTAGCGTGGCCACGCCGGTATACATGCCGATGTTGTAGAAATGGGGCTGGGGATCAATGCTCATTTCGCGGTACAGGTCAACAAAGCGGTCGCGCATGAGCAAGGCGCAGTCGAGCGCCTGCTGGGCGTGATTTGGCGCCGGATTGAGCTGGGTGTTGAAGAGCGCCATCACTTCGTTGCCCATGTATTTGTCGATGATGCCGCCGCATTCGTGGATGCAGGCGGTCGCCACTGCCTGGTACTGGTTGAGGATCCGCAGCTTTTCGCTGGCGGCGACATCGGGCAGGGTCGTCCAGGGGCGCACATCAGCGAAGAGGCAAGTCACCTCCCGCCGGACGCCGCCCATCTCGATATTGGCGATTTCGTTAATCTGGTCGACCATGCCTTCGGGCAAGATGCGCTTCATCTCGCGAATGGTCGATTCGTGCTCGACCAAGTGGGTGACATCGTCCATGACCAGGGTAACGCCTTGCGTATTGTCGTTGCCGTCCTTCAAAGGCGAGAGCGATAGCGCCAGCGCGATCTGGCCGCCGTCGGGGAGATCCGCGTTTAATTCCAGCGAGTGATCCATGTTCTTTTCTTTGACAAGCGCCAGATAGTCGGCCAGGTGCAGGGCGGCATTGTGGATCAAGTGATCGACATCGTGGCCGACGGCGGCATCGGGCATGACATCGAGGATTTCGCCCGCCGCGCGATTGAAGGTATGCACCAGGTCATCAGCGTCGACAGCGATGATGCCGCTGCCCACCGACGAGAAGATATTGTCCATCAAGTCTTTGACACGGGTGATCTCGACCAGGATCTGTTCGGCGCGGCGATACAAATGGGCGTTGGCGATGGCGACAGCGGCCGTGTTAGCGAAAGCCAGCATGAGGTTCAGCTCGCGCTCGGTGAAAATGCCCGACACCAGGCGATTGTCCACGTAAACGACGCCGGTGGTCTGGTTCTTGTATTTGAGCGGGACGCAAAGCACCGATCGCAGCACAAAGTTGATGATGCTATCCGTGCTGGACAGCCTTTCGTCCTGGTAGGCGTTATCAGCGAGAAGGGGCTCGCCAGTCTCGATAACCTGATTCACTACAGTCATGCTGATCTGTGGAGCGCCGCCGCTGTCCATGCTGCGCCCGATCAAGCCGCCCTCGCTGCTAATGCGAAATTCGAGCTCGCCGCTGTCTTCGTTGCGCAGGATGATGTAACCGCGCTCGGCCTGCGTCAACACGATGACCAGCTCCATGGTCTCCTGCAAGACGGTATCGACATCGAGCGAATTGGTGATGCGCGTCGACATATCGGCCAGGGCGCGCAATTGCTGCAGTTCGGTCTGCTCCCCTACCACGTTGTCTTCGAGGCGTTTGAACTCCTGCCGCAGCTCGGCCAGCTTTTGCGGAATCGTTGACGGCATCGCCAGCCGGCGCTTCAGCAGCGCTTGCCGCTGAGACTCGACTGTTGAACTCACCTGCTCGATCAGGCTTTCGAGCTGGCGCAGCTCGGCGATTAGGTTTGTCGCGCTTGTCTGTGTTTCTGTCACGCTGAATGTCGCCTTCGTGATTCATGCGCCGGCGTCCGGCAGTCAGCCGCCGCCAGCCTCAATAATACATTATCTCAGACTTAAACCATAAGCTATACTGTCCAGCCGGACCGCGGTCGCGCCCGGGCACGAAATCGGCAGGCTTCGTCGATTCGGCTCGCGTATGCTGAGTATACTGCAATTGCGCGGCGATGGCAGGGCGCGCCGCCCCGCCTGGATACGGTCGCGCTTATCCGTCGTCAAGCGCCATACGCGCCGCGCGCCGGCCGATCTCGACGGCGTAATTCGTCCCGCGATCCCAGGGATATACCTGCGACATGCTCGCCCAGAAAAGGCCGGGCAACGGCGTCCGCAGCGGGGGAATCTTGCGGCTGTGATTCAGTGTCGGCACGGGCTGCGCGTAGGCGGCGCGCCAGACCCAGCGCTTGCGTATCCAGGCGCGCTCAAACGCCGGGTTGATTTTCTTCAGCGCGGGCAGGAAGCGCTCCGCCAAGTCGTCTTCGCTCAACTGAAAGTATTCGTGATCGGGCGGCACGTAATCGCCGCAGTAGACGATGTGGTCACCGCCGTAATGTTCGCGCGAGATATAGTTGGTGTGTTCCACCAGCGCCAGAAACGGAAAGTCGGATTGCGATTTGTCGGCCGTGGTCGCCGGCAGGTTAAGCCAGTAAGTATCATCGGGCATCAGGGAGCGCTTGAGCGCAAAGACGACGCAGAGCCCGCCGATGCTCTTCAGCGCCGCTGCTTGCTCGCCATAGGCCGTATCGCGCAAGTCCGGCGCCATGCGCAGCAATAGCCGCGGTGAAGTCGTGCTGAGCACGCGGTCGAAACCATGCAACTGGCCGCCGGTGCGCAGGGCCGGTTTTCCCTCGCGCAGGCAGATTTGCTCGACCGGCGCGTTCAGGTGAATCGCCGCGCCAGCCGCGCGCAGTTGCCGCGCCAATTCGTCCAGGAAGGCTTGGAAGCCGCCGGTGTATGTCCCCAATTTTAGCGTGCGCTTGACGATGCGCGCCCACATGAATGACATTGGAACTTGATCGTATTGCTCAGCGAATTTGCCGATGAGCAGCGGCTTGAAGAACTTCTCATAAGCCTCTTCGCCCATCCAGCGGCGCATCCAGACGTCGGCGGTGACACGCTCAAAGGGCTGCCAGCGGGGCGCGAATTTGATGGCCAGGCCGGCCAAACCCATGCGCGCGGTGGACATCAGCGAGACGGGCAGGAAGATCGCCGAGGGCGAGATTTCGCTGCGCAGTGGCTTAGCATCGAGCCAGTAGCTGGTTTTTGGGCGCGGGAATACGATCTTGTCGCGCACCCCCATTTCTTCTGCCAAGCGCAAGATGTCGTGGTCGCTGGCGAACCAATGATGGTAGAACTTTTCCAGCGTCCAGTCCCAGTTGTCGTCTTTGAAGCCGGCCGCCAAACCGCCCACGCGGTCGGCCGCTTCGTAGACGGAGACCGCATGGCCTTCGCGGACGAATTCCCAGGCGGCTGCCAGGCCAGCCGCGCCAGCGCCGATGATGCCGATTTGGAGTTGTGTCATGCGCAGCCCGTGAATCCGGCGTTAGTCGCAACTGATGATTGTACAGCGGCGCGGGCGAATCTGCGCGGCTGGCGGGTGATGAATCCGGCGCGCTCAAGCGCGGCTAAGGTCGCCGGCGTACACATCCTCGCTCAGACGCCAGCTGGGGCGGGCTTCGAAGTCGAGCGAGCTACTGAATCCAGCGCGCAAACGGAAGCGCGCGGCCGCGCCGATCATGGCGGCGTTGTCGGTGCAGAGCGGCAGCGGCGGATAGTAAACGGGCAGGTCCAGCGCGGCGCTTAACTTCTGACGCAGCAGCGCATTGGCGCTGACGCCGCCGGCGAGCAGAACCTGCCGCGGGTCGAAATCTCGCGCGGCCCGACAAGCGGCAGCGACCAGCGCGTCCGTCAGCGCGTCCTGGAAGGCGGCCGCGACATCGGCGATATTGACATCGTCGCGCAGCGGCGCTTCCCGCTCGGCGCCGCGGCGGCGCTTGTCCCGGCCTCCGCTCGGCTGCACGGTAACAGCCCGCATGACGGCCGTCTTCAAGCCGCTGAAACTGAGGTCGTAGGGGCCATCGGTCTTGGCGCGGGGGAAGCGATAGGCGCGGGGGTCGCCGGTTGCCGCTGCGTTCTCGATGGCCGGGCCGCCGGGAAAGGGCAAGCCGAGCAAGCGCCCGATCTTGTCAAAGGCTTCGCCGGCCGCATCGTCAATTGTGCCGCCCAGCCGCTGATAAGCGCCGTGTCCCGTCATAATCGCGAGCTCACTGTGCCCGCCGGATACGATCAGCGCCAACAGCGGGAAGTCTGGCTGCTCGAAGTCGGGAGCGAGCCAGAGCGAGTAGATATGCCCTTCCAGGTGGTTGACGCCGAGCAGCGGCAAGCCGGTCGCCAGCGCCAGCCCCTTGGCGAAGTTGATGCCCACCAGCAGCGAGCCGACCAGGCCGGGCCCTTGCGTCACCGCCAGCGCGTCCAGATCGCTGTAGTCGCACTGCGCCTCGGCCATGGCTTGCGCGACGACGGCGCTGATGACCTCCGTGTGCGCGCGGGAGGCCAGCTCGGGGAAAACCCCGCCGTAGGGCGCGTGCAAGTCGACCTGCGAGGCGATAACGTTGGACAGCATGGCGCGGCCGTCGCGGATGACGGCGGCGGCGGTTTCGTCGCAGGAGGTCTCGATGGCGAGGATGGTGGTCATGGCGGGCATTGTAGCACTGAAACTCGGCGGCGCTGAGATGTATAATGATGGCGAGCGAGACGTGTGGCGTGGGAAGGCGCGATATGTACAAGACATTTCGGGTGAAGAATTTCCGCTGTTTCAAGGACTTGCAGATAAATGATCTGGGTCGGGTGAATCTGATCGCGGGAAAGAATAACACTGGGAAGACTGCGCTAATGGAGGCGATGTATTTGCATACCAAACCTTTGTCTCCACATGTATTAATTGATCTACAGTCAACACGTGGGCTCGCAGTATCTCAAGACTTTCTGCCGAGGTTTTGGAAGCAATTCTTTAACCAAATGAATTCTTCAGACCCGATGGAAATTAGCGCCTCAGGTACGGAACCATTGCAGTGTCACGAATTGAGGGTGACAGAATTTGGTAATACAAGCGGCAATTTTCAGACAAGTGAACAGCTCTACAGCGACCTAGTGAGTCGCGGAAAAGTCGGGACAGACGCACACGCAGTTATGAGCAGTATCGATAAGTTTCTGCATTTTGAACTGGTCACAGACGGAGAAGAATCCCCTTCGGTCTTTTACTTCAGAGATCCTTGGTCGTATAAAAACAGCGACGTCGAACAAAACTCTTTTTTCATTCCTGTCCAGGGAAGGCCAAGTAAGCAAGAAGTGGCAAGCCAATTAAGTCAACTCGAAATTGACGGTACTTTGTCCGAGCTAATCAAAACGTTACAAATACTTGAGCCAGACCTTAGCGACCTGCGACTGTTGTCGCCTGATGGCGAAATGATAATCTGGGCACTGCTGAAAGGGCAAAGTTTACCAGTGCGGCTTATGGGCGAAGGGATGAACCAAATCTGCCACCTGGCTTTAACCTTGATTACAAATCCCAACTGCATAGCGTTTATCGACGAAATCGAAAACGGCATCCACTATTCTGTACAGACGAAAGTTTGGGAAGCCATTGGTCAGATGGCGCGCGAGCTTGACATCCAGGTCTTTGCCACGACGCACAGCCTTGAAATGATTCGCGCGGCGTACCGATCCTTCAAAGAATGCGGTGCGCTGGAGGACTTGCGCTTGCATCGCCTGGACAGAGATGCGGACACCGGCGACATAGAAGCGGTAACGTATAACAGACGCGGACTAGAAGCCCTCGCTACCTTCGACTTTGATTTTGAGGTGCGTGGGTGAATCCTAAAATTCCAGCGGACAAAACGCGGCTCCTTTTGGTCGAAGGCAAGGAAGACCAAGAGTTCTTCATTCAATTGGGTAGCCATCTCACTTCGACCGACGAATGGCCTATCCAAATCAATCAATTCCGAGGTACGTCGGCACTTGAGGACTTCCTGATAGCAGCGGCAGGACATCCGAGATTTGGGCAGGTTGAGACTATCGGCATAGTCCGCGACGCTGACTTCAACACCGACGCATTTCAAAGCGTTCAGCACGCCGTCAGACGCGCCAATGCGGAGCTTGAGCAGGCATTGCCCGTGCCAGAAAATCCGATGACCCTGGCCGAGGGAAACAAGAACATTATCGTATTGATAATGCCAGCTCTCGAGCGTGAAGGCATGCTGGAAGATTTGGTGATGGACGTATTCCAAAATGACCCGATCACGACTTGCGTAGATGCCTACTTTGAATGCATTCGCCTCCACGGCATCGCTATCCACGAGCATAAACTCTCTAAGGGCAGATTGCGCGCTTTTGTCACCGGCAAAAATGTCAGCGATCAAGCACAAGGCGACGATTCGGAAAAGCTCTATTTGTCCGACGTCTTCCGCATGAGCTGGTGGAAGCCAGAGTTTTGGAAACACCCAGCCTTCGACGACGCCAAAGCCTTCCTCAAGCAACTCCTCGACGACTAAGCGCCCGCACAGAGAACTGTAACAATTATGTAGACTGAGCCCTGCCCTGTGGTAAGCTAGGCGCAACGCTAGCAAGGTTTCCGCGGAGCGCGTGATGACCGCCTTCAGTCAGCGACTGCCCTGGGTTATTGCCGCTGTGGTCGGGCTCGGCCTTTTTGTCGCATTTGCCGTCTGGGGCGGCATCCCGGCTGACGTTAGCGCCGGCGCCTTCTGGGCGCAGAGCGGCGTCTTCTTGCTCGTGCTATGCGTCTTTGCAATCGCGTTCTGGCATTTGCTCGCGCGGCCGCTGGCGCCGGGGCTGCGGCAGCCCCGCAAAGACGCCTTGACTTTCCGGGCGCGGGAGGTATTGGCGCTGGTATTGGCCTTCGGAGGCGTCGCCGGTGTCGTCGGCAGCCTCTGGGACGAAGTCTGGCATCGTACATACGGCATCCCGTTTGGCGAAGACTTGTTTTGGCGTCCGCACTTGCTAATCTATTTCGGCTTCGCGACGGCCGGCGCTTGCGGCTTTTGGGCGCTGCTCTATCTCAATCGCCGATTGCGCGGCAACTTTCAGCAGCGATTCCGCGCCAATACCATGGTCGGTCTGCTCATTATGAACGCGGCCTTTTTGCTCTACGCTTTGCCGGCGGACCCGGTCTGGCATTTGATCTTCGGCGAAGACATCACACCCTGGAGCGTGCCGCATCTGATTTTGCTAGTCAGCTTCGTATTGACCCAACTGCTGGCTCTGGCGTTACACGTGTCGACCTGGCGGCGGCATGAATGGCATGTCATCTTCAGGCTGCGGCTGAGCGACAGCTTGTCGCTGCTGATTTTGGCGACCATGCAGATGGTTTGGCTGCAGCTGATGCTGATTGACTGGGACGCGGCCATCGTCGGCGTCAATCTTGGCCCGCTTGAACTATATCGCCCGGAATGGCTGCTGGCGGCAAATCTTACCGCCTGCACGGCCTTTGCGGGCGTGGTCGCCACGCGCGTCACCCCCAGCCCCGGCGCTGCGACGGCGGCCGGGGAGCTTGCGCAGGTGATCCGCCTGTTGCTGATTCGC
>VXLV01000062.1 GCA_009841405.1 Chloroflexota bacterium
CCACCAGCTCCGCAGGCCGCGCGACCCCGCCCAGCGCCTCCATCTCCCGCGCCAGGCCCCGCGCCCGCTCCAGCACCCAGTCCGCATCCAGCAGCGCCCGCGCCCCTTCGCGCAACTGACCCTGCCGCACATCGTGCGCCGTCAAGTGCAAGCCCACCTTCGCCTCGGCAACCCGCCGCCCTTGAATCCGCTGATCGGCGGCGTGCGGCACGACAATCTGCGGCAAGCAGTGCACGACGGCGCTGTGCGTCGTGCCCATGCCGCCGTGGTGAATCATCAGCCGGCAGCGCGGCAGCACATGCGCGTATGGCGCCCAGTTCAGCAGTCGCGTTCCGGCCGGCAGCGCCCGTTTCAATTCCGCTTTCTTCTCGGCTGTGATCGGATGCCAGCCCAAGGTCACAACTGGGACAAGCCCCACGCTGGCCGCCGCCTGCGCCGCCCAACTGTAAAAGCCCAGGTCACCGGTGAAAATTGTACCCAAGGTAACCAGCGCGAGTGGGCGCTCAAGCGGGATATCAAGCAGCCATTGAGGCGGGTCATCGTCCGGTCGGTTTGGCGTGCCGCCCACGAATTGCGTCTGCGGCAAGATGGTTGGAAATTCGGACTGGTACCAGTCGGGCGTGAAGTAGGTGAGATGCAGCGCTTCGCTGACGATCGAAGGCGTCGAGCCGCGCGAAAAGTTGCGCCCGCTGATGCCGAAGCGGTCGCAGAGCCGCTGGATTCGCCGCTGGCTGTCGCTGCTTAAATCGCGCTGCACCGGGAACAATGCGTTGGCGTCCAGCGTCGCTTGCGCCGGCCAGCCACAAATGACCAGCGGCACATCCAGCAACTCGGCGGCGAGTGCCGAGGCGCTCAGAAATGGATCCGAGACGATGGCGTCGGGCCGGCCGATTTCATCTTCCAGGTCGAGCAATGCCTCAACCGCCTCCGCAACCAAGTCTTCGCTGAGCCAGGTGTCCAGCGCCCGCTTGTAACGCAGGCTGACCGCTTCCTGCGGCGGGATAGCGCCTAGGTCCGGCGGAGGCGGCGGGGGCCAGAGCCAGCCAGTCTTGCGGATGGCGCGGAAGGCGACTCCCCGATTCGTGATCGTCGGCGCCAGTTGCTCTTCGCTCAGCCAGAGGACATCGTGCCCGCGATCTTGCAGCGAGCGCGCCGTCGCGAAGAATCCGCCCCAGTCCGTGTGGCTGAAAAGCGGCGCAGAAATAAACCAGAATCTTGCCATGGTCAGGAGTCCAGCGCCGGGGCGATCATACCGGCTCCGGCAATCTCAAGTAGGGCGCCAGGTACTGCCCGGTATAGCTGGCTTCGTTCGCGGCTACCGCTTCCGGCGTTCCCTGGGCGACGACTTCGCCGCCGCCGCCTCCGCCTTCCGGGCCGAGGTCGATGATATGGTCCGCGACCTTGATAATGTCCAGGTTGTGTTCAATAACGACGATGGTGTTGCCGCTGTCGGCCAACTTCTGCAGCACATTGATGAGCTTGGCAACATCAAAGGCGTGCAATCCAGTTGACGGCTCGTCCAGGATATACAGCGTCTGCCCGGTGGCGCGCTTCGATAATTCGCGGCTTAACTTGATGCGCTGCGCCTCGCCCCCGCTCAAAGTTGTGGCTGGTTGCCCGATTCGGATGTAACCCAGGCCAACGGCGTCCAGTGTTTCCAGCTTGCGGCGGATTCGCGGCAGATTCTCGAAAAAGTCCAAGCCCTCGCTGACCGTCATGCTCAGCACATCGGCGATAGACTTGTTCTTGAAATGCACCTGCAGCGTCTCGCGGTTGTAGCGCGTACCCCGGCAAACTTCGCATTGTACGTAGACATCGGGCAAGAATTGCATCTCAATCTTAATCAGGCCCTGGCCCTCGCAATTCTCGCAGCGCCCGCCCTTGACGTTGAAGCTGAAACGCCCCGCTTTGTAGCCGCGAATCTTGCTTTCCGGCAACTCCGCGAACAGGCTGCGGATGTCGTCAAACATTTTGGTATAGGTGCCGGGATTGCTGCGCGGCGTGCGCCCAATTGGGCTTTGGTCGATATTGATAATCTTGTCAATTTTGTCCGCGCCGAGGATATCGTCGTGCGCGCCGGCGCGTTCGCGGCTGCGGTTGATCAGCTGCGCCAGCCGCCGGTAGAGCGTCTCCACCACAAGCGATGATTTGCCGCTGCCGCTGACGCCGGTCACGCAGATCAGTTTGCGCAGGGGGAAATCTACATTGATTCGCTTGAGGTTGTTTGCGCGCGCGCCCTTGATTGTCAGCGCCTCGCCCGAGCCTTCGCGGCGCGTTTCCGGCAGTGGGATCCTAAAGCGCCCGGACAAGAAGGCGCCGGTGCAACTCTCTTCAGACTGCGCCACTTCCTCCGGCCGGCCGGCCGCGATCACTTCGCCGCCATGTTCTCCCGCGCCGGGACCCAGGTCGATCAGCCAGTCGGATGACCGCATGGTGTCTTCGTCGTGCTCGACGACGAGCACGGTATTGCCGATATCGCGCAGGCCCGTCAAGGTGCGGATCAGGCGTTTATTGTCCCGCTGATGCAAGCCGATGGATGGCTCGTCCAGCACGTACAAGACGCCGGTAAGCTGGCTGCCCACTTGCGTTGCCAGGCGAATCCGCTGCGATTCGCCGCCGCTCAAGGTGGCCGCGCTGCGCGAAAGCGACAAGTAGTTCAGCCCGACATTGCTAAGGAAGCCCACGCGTGACGTGAGCTCGCGCAGAATCTGATGCGCGATCTGCTGCTCGCGG
The DNA here is from genome assembly GCA_009841405.1 of Chloroflexota bacterium. Lineage (GTDB taxonomy): Bacteria > Chloroflexota > Anaerolineae > Aggregatilineales > Phototrophicaceae > UBA6055. The sequence goes on from VXLV01000062.1 coordinate 2,734, forward strand.
CCTGTCAATATCGCGCCCTCGCCGCGCAGCGACTCCACCCAATCGCTCAACTCGTCAATGGGAAAATGCGTGATATCGTGAATCGTGTTGTCGCCGATAGTGACCGACAAAGCTTCCGGGCGCAGCCGTTTGCCGCCGCAGGACCGGCAGGGTATCTCGCGCATATACTCCTGAATCTTGTTGCGAATATACTCCGATTCCGTCTGCCCGTATCGCCGCTGCAGGTTGGGGATGACGCCTTCGTGCCGCGTCGACCAGGTGCGCTGCTGGCCGTTTGAGTGGTAATAAGTGACGTCAAAGCGCTTGTTCCCCGAGCCATACAGGACCAACTCCTGGTGCTTCTTGCTTAGCTTCTTCCAGGGCACGTCGAGCTTGAAACCGTAAGCGTTCGCCAAGCTGGTATAAACATTCCAATTCCAGCCGCGCTTGTCCTCAAGGCCATGGCCGTTGGCGTTGATCGCGCCATCGGCAATCGAAATCTCCTTGTCCGGCACGATCATATCCGGGTCGATCTCGAGGCTGAAGCCCAGACCCTGACAAGTTGTGCAGGCGCCGCTGGGCGTATTAAAGCTGAACAGGCGCGGTTCCGGCTGGGGTACGCTGCCGTGGCCGTTGGGGCAAGCCAGGTCCTCGCTGTAAAGGTGATCAACCGAATTGTCGCGGTCGCTCACATCCTGGATGATGATGCGCCCGTCGCCCAATTCCAGCGCGGTTTCGATGGCGTCGGTGAGGCGCGTTTCGAAGGCGGTCGCTTCCTCGTACTGTTCCTCGTCATAGCGGCGGATGATCAGGCGATCGACCACAATCTCGATATCGTGGATGACGTAACGATCCAGCGCGATCTCTTCATCGAGGTCGCGCACCTCGCCGTCCACGCGAACGCGCGCGAAACCCTGTTTGCCGATGTCGTCAAGCGCCTTGACGTGGTTGCCCTTCTTGCGGTGGATCACCGGCGCCAGCACTTGAATGCGGCTGTCGGCCGGCATGCCCAGCACTTGATCCACAATCTGCTGCGCGCTCTGCGCCGACACTTCGACGCCGCAGACGGGGCAGTGCGGGATGCCGACACGGGCGTATAACAGCCGCAGATAGTCGTAAATCTCGGTCACAGTACCGACTGTCGAGCGCGGATTGTGACTGACGCTCTTCTGGTCGATTGAGACGGCCGGGCTCAAACCTTCGATTTGGTCGACATCTGGCTTTTCCATTAAGCCAAGGAATTGCCGCGCATAGCTGCTCAAGCTCTCGACATAGCGCCGCTGGCCCTCGGCGAATATCGTGTCAAAAGCCAGCGAAGACTTGCCCGAGCCGGACAAGCCGGTGATGACCACCAACTGATTGCGCGGGATTTCCACGTCAATATTCTTGAGATTATGCTCGCGCGCCCCGCGCACGATGATCTTGTCTTGCATGCAATTCCGTGTCCAATTGCGAATCCGCTGATTTGCGCCCACAGGCGCGCAGTCCGCCTCAACGTGCTGGCAGCCCGCCGTAAACTGCCCATGGCGCCGACCCATTATAACCTTGCGCCGCATGCCTTTGAACCGACAATCCACGCCGGGCGCGCCTCTGTCGACACGCTTTCCTCGTACAAATCGCCCGGCATAACCGGTATGATTAGGCAGCGTCTGAGACAAGAACCTGGAAGAGGCTTGGATGAAGAATCAGTTTCAGTGGGACGATCCCTTTCTGCTAAATGACCAGCTGAGCGAAGAAGAGCGCATGGTGCGCGATGCCGCGCGCGAATACTGCCAGGACCGGCTCATGCCGCGCATCCTGGAGGCGAATCGGCACGAGGTCTTTGACCGAGACATCTACAGCGAAATGGCCGAGCTGGGCATCCTGGGCGCGACCTTGCCGGAAGAATTCGGCGGCGCCGGCTTGAATCACGTCTGCTACGGCTTGATCGCGCGCGAAATAGAGCGCGTCGACAGCAGCTATCGCAGCGCCATGAGCGTGCAGAGTTCACTGGTCATGTACCCGATCTACGCCTACGGCAGCGACGAGCAGCGGCGGAAATACTTGCCAAGATTGCTGAGCGGCGAGTGGATCGGCTGCTTCGGCTTGACCGAGCCCAACCACGGCAGCGATCCCGGCGGCATGGAAACGCGGGCCACCAAAGTCGACGGCGGCTGGCGGCTGCATGGCAGCAAGATGTGGATCACCAATTCGCCGATCGCCGATGTCTTTATCGTGTGGGCGAAGGCTTACCGCGGCGATGGCAGCGATGGCGCCATCCGCGGCTTTATGCTGGAGAAGGATATGCCGGGTCTGTCGGCGCCCAAAATCGAGGGCAAGTTCAGCCTTCGCGCCAGCAGCACCGGCGAGATCGCGATGGACGAGGTTTTCGTTCCGGAGGACAACCTGCTGCCCGGGGCCAGCGGCTTGAAAGGACCCTTCGGCTGCTTGAATCGCGCGCGCTACGGCATTGCCTGGGGCGCGCTCGGCGCCGCCGAATTCTGCTGGCATGCCGCGCGCCGATACACGCTGGAACGCCAGCAATTCGGGCGTCCACTGGCCGCAAACCAGCTAATACAGTTCAAGCTGGCGAACATGATGAGCGATATCGCGCTGGGATTACAGGGCGCGCTGCGCGTCGGGCGGCTGCTGGATGCTGGCGCGGCGACGCCGGAAATGATCTCCCTGGTCAAGCGGAATTCTTGCGGCAAGGCGCTGGACATCGCCCGGGTGGCGCGCGATATGCACGGCGGAAACGGCATCTCGGACGAATTCCATGTCATCCGCCATGTCATGAACCTGGAAGCCGTGAATACCTACGAGGGCACAAGCGACATCCATGCGCTCATCCTCGGGCGCGCGCAAACCGGCATCCAGGCCTTCATGTGAGCAGCGGCAATTCCCCGCGCGATTGGGGCACGGGCCTCAGTCATAAAGCAGCGGCGGTTGGCGCTCGTGCCAGTCTTGCGTCCGCTCATACGCGTATGAGATTCGGTAGAGCGTCGCTTCGTCAAATGGCCGGCCCATCAACTGGTAGCCTATCGGCAGCCCATCGCTCGTGAACCCGGCTGGCGCGCTTATCGCCGGCTGCCCGCTTAGGTTGGCCGGATAGACGTGGTGAACAAAGCCATCGGTTGGCGTCTCGCCGTTAGCCATGTCAGGTCGCGGCCTGCGCACATCGCGCAGCAGCGGGGCCGGAACGGGAATGGTCGGCGAAACAAGCGCCGCCAGGTTCTCACGCTGAAACAACGCGCGGACCGCAGCCCGAAATCGTTCGCGGGCTCGCAGCGCAGCGACATACTGCGTCGCCAAAATCGTCTGTCCAATTTCCAGCGTCGCCCGCGTGCCGGGGTTGTACAAGTGTCCCTTTTCACGAATCAGTCGCCGGTGATAGCTGGCGGACTCCACCATACGGATGGTCGTCAGGATCTCTTGGGCAAGCGCTAACTCCGGCATGCTCAGCGAGATAATCGCCGCGCCCAGATCCGCCAGTTGACGCATGACCGCTTCCGTCGCCGCGCGAACTTCGTCGGTAACGCCGGGATAGAGAAAGTAATCCCGCTCGATGCCGATTCGCAAGCCGCCGACGCCGCCTTCAATGCCGGCCGTGAAATCCGGCACATCGACGCGGGCGGAATTCGCGTCTCCAGGATCGTGACCGGCAATCGCGCCCAGCATCAGCGCGTTGTCGCGCACGCGGCGGGTCAGCGGTCCAACATGATCAAGCGACCAGGCCAGCGGCACGACTCCATATGCGCTAACCCGGCCATAGGTCGCCTTCATGCCAACCAGACTGTTGATCGACGCCGGAATGCGAATCGATCCGCCTGTGTCTGTGCCGATTGCGCCAAAGGCCGAACGCGCCGCCAGCGCCACGCCCGAGCCAATGCTGCTGCCGCCGGGAAAGCGCTCCAAGTCCCAGGGCGTGCGCGTCGGTGGTTCGCTGCCGCCGCAGGAGAATTCTTGGCAACGCGTCTTGCCGATGATGACCGCGCCGGCCGCGTACAGCTTCTCCACCACCGTCGCATCGTAGTCCGGCATATGGCCCGCGAAGACTTTCGAGCCCACCTCGGTCAGGATGCCTTTCGTGTAGCAGTTGTTCTTCACGCCGATGGGGATGCCATGCAAAGGGCCGCGGTCGCGCCCAGCCGCAAGCTCGCGGTCAGCTTGCTCGGCGGCAGCCAGCGCGCGGCTCGCCGGTACAGTTGCGTAGGCTTGCAGCGTCGGCTCGGTCTGGTCGATGCGCGCAAGCGTGGACTGTGTCAGTGCGACCGATGTCGTATCGCCGCGGCGCAAGGCGTCAGCCGCTTCGCTGATGGACAGATTGACCAAGGCCGGCGAATCAGTCATGCCAGTCAGCGTCCATCTTCAGAATCGGCGGAACATCCTGAAGCTTGTCATCTTCCAGAATGTCAAGCAGGTGAAGCTGCCGGGCCAGCGCCGCCAGGTCATCCACAGCGAATTCCAAGCCCAGCAGCTCCGCCAACTGAAACAGCCGATCTTCGCCCTCTTCTTGTGTATATTCCGGCGTGAATTCCGGCATAGGACACCACATTCCCAACGTTGCTAGCAAAGAAATCGGGCAAGCGCTTCTCACCTGAACTTAACGAATGCGGGGCAAATCCGCCAGTTTTCAAATCAGGCTTCTCGATCACCGAAGGAAATTGCTTTTGGAAAATCACAATCCTCTGTTTCGCATCGATATGGGTTGGTTACAATGTAGGCATCAGACACGAGGAATGCGCCATGACAACAAAGACTTTTGAAGTGCCCAACATTGGCTGCGCCGGCTGCGTACAGGCGATCACGAACGAACTGAGCGATCTTGAAGGCGTCGCCAGCGTCAGCGGCGACGTCAGCAGCAGGACGATGCATGTCGAGTACGCGCCGCCGGCGACGTGGGAAGGCATCGTCGATATACTGAGCAAGATCGACTATCCGCCGGTCGCCGGCTAGGCGATTCACGCGGTCGCCATGCGGCTCACGGCTGCGCGGCTCGAGGAAAAGGCGCGCGAACTCGGCTTCAATCTCTGCGGGATAACGCCGGCGCAGCCGTCGCCCACGCTGTCCGCCTACTTGCGCTGGATCCAGCGGGGGATGCAGGGCGAAATGCGCTATATGGCGCGGCCGGATCGCGTCAGGCGACGGCAAGACTTGCGCGAGATCATGCCCGGCGCCAAGTCGCTGATCCTGGTCGGCATGGACTATTACGCGCGCTACGCGGCCGAGGAAACGCTGAACGACCCCGCTCGCGGCCGGATCGCGTCTTATGCCTGGGGCCTGGACTACCATCGTGTGCTGGGCTTGCGGCTCAGCGACTTCGCCGATTGGCTGGCGGAAGCGAGCCGCGGCGCGCCGGCGCAGAAAGTGTATGTCGACACCGGCGCGATCCTGGAGCGCAGCCACGCGCAGCAAGCCGGCCTGGGGTTCATCGGCAAGAACACCATGTTGATCCATCCGCGCCGGGGCAGCAGCTTCTTCATCGGCGAGATTCTGACATCGCTGGAGTTTGACGACTACAACACGCCGCATCGGGAGACCATGTGCGGGACTTGTACGCGCTGCCTGACCGCCTGCCCGACCGACGCCTTCCCCGAGCCGTACGTGCTGGACGCACGGCGCTGCATCAGCTATCACACGATCGAGAATCGGGGCTGGATCGACCGCGAGCTGCGCGCCGGCTTCGGCAATTGGATCTTTGGCTGCGATATCTGTCAGGATGTCTGCCCCTTTCAGCGCTTCGCCGAAGAGACCGATGAAGTGGCCTTTCTGCCATTCGATATGGACCGCGTGGCGCCGAAGCTGACCGATATTCTGATGTCGAACGAGGCGTCGTTCCGGGACATGTTTCGGCGCACGCCGGTGGAGCGGGCCGGGCGGGAACTCATCGTGCGCAATGCCTGCGTCGCCGCTGGCAACTGGCGCGGCGAACAGGCCATACCGCATCTGATTCAGCTGCTTTATGACGAGAGCGCGCTCGTGCGCGGGCATGCGGCCTGGGCGCTGTGGCGGACGATGGAGCTCGACAGCAGCAAACTGCTGAGCGACCTGCATCGGCGCGAGGATGACGCGCGCGTCCGCGGCGAGATTGAGGCGCTGCTGGGGTAACGTTAGGGCGCATCCTTTCCATTTTCGGGCGACCTGATAGGTCGCCCCTACAGACACGCGTATGTTTCGCGGGCGACCCGGTGGTTCGCCCCAACAAGCGCCATGATGTCTCGCGGGCGACCCGGCGGGTCGCCCCTACGACTCGCTCTTCTTGCAAGCATTCAGATCGGGATGCTGGAAATGCCAGTCGGTGGCGTCTTGGTAGGCTTTGGCGACGGCGAGGGTCTCGGCTTCTTTGTGCAGGCCGCCGACGAAGGTGATGCTGGTGGGCGTGCCTCTGTCAGTGAAGCCGTTGGGCACGACCGCGGTTGGATGTCCGGTGAGGTTGGTCAGCCCGAGCGTGCGGCCGCCGTAGCTGGGCGAGATGAAGACGTCGACCTCGGTCATCAGGCGCGCCATCTCGGCGACGATCTGGCTGCGGACGCGGTTGGCGTTGATGTACTCGACCGCCGGGATGAAGCGGCCGGCGCGGAAGATATTGGGCCAGGCGTCATCGTCCTGGCGCGTCAGCTGGTCAACCGAGCCATCGCGGGTGATTTGGTCGAAGGCGGCCGCCGCTTCCGCCGCCAGAATCACCCAGAGCCCGGTGATGTCGGTGTCGGGCAGCTCAATCGGCGTCAGCGCGAAGCCGGCCGCGCGCATGACGTCCAGCACGGCGGCGCTGTTGATATCGTTGGCGCGCTGCAGTTCTTCGCCTTCGGGGCGGTGATGGGCGTCGGTGTCGCCGGCATCCGCCGCTTCGAAGGCGCTGGCGATGTAGCCGATGCGCAGCGCGCGCGGATCAAGCGCCGGGTCCCACTGAAAGGGCTCGGGCGTCAGCGAGAGGTCGCGGCCATCGGGCCCGTAGATGGCGCTGAAGACCAGGGCGCAATCCTCGACCGAGCGGCACATGGGGCCGATCTTGTCCAGGCTCCAGCTGAGCGCCATGGCGCCGTAGCGGCTGACACGGCCGAAAGTTGGCCGCAAGCCGGAAACGCCGCAGCGGGACGCGGGCGACACGATGCTGCCCATGGTTTCGCTGCCAATGGCGAAGCCGACCAAGCCGGCGGCCGTCGCCGCGGCCGAACCCGCCGATGAGCCGCTGCTGCCCTCGCTGGTATCCCAGGGGTTCTTGGTCACGCCGCCGTACCAGACATCGCCGTTGGCGAGCGCGCCTGAGGCCAGCTTGGCGATCAGCACGGCCCCGGCGGCTTCGAGGCGCTGCACGACTGTGGCGTCGACATCGAGCTGCTGCCCCTCGTAGGTTTTGGCGCCCCACTGGGTGGGGTAGCCGCGCGCCGCGAGCAGGTCTTTGGCGCCCCAGGGGATGCCGTGCAGCGGGCCGCGGTACAGCCCGCGCGCGATTTCTTCATCGGCGCGTTTGGCTTGGCTGAGGGCGAGCGCGTCTGTGTAAGTCGCCACGCATTGCAGCACGGGGTCGTACCGGCGCAGGCGGGCCAGGTACATCTCGGTCAGTTCGAGCGAGGTGACCTGGCGCGTGCGGATGAGCTCGGCGAGTTGTGTGACCGGGTAGAAGGCGGCGTCTTCGAGGTCGGCGGGGCGCGTCACGGGCGGCTGCGCGCTCATGGGGTAGCTGCGCGGGACGGCGGCGGGCGCGGGGTCGGCGGCGTTCACGTTGAAGTGCAGGGCGGGCGGGACGCTGTTTTCCAGCGGGTTGGCGCGCAGTGCGGCGAAGTGCTCGAGGCGGTCGGAGAGCGTCTTGCGCATTTGCTCGCGCTGGGCGGGTGTGAAATTCAGGTCGAGCAGGGCTTCGGCGGCGGCGATTTGCTCGGGGGTGATGGCGGGTTCTTGGTCGGTCATGGGGCGGTCCTTGGGTCGTGCGGGTTGATGACAGGATTTTAACCACAGAGACTCAGAGGGCACAGAGGGGTTTGACCACAAAGGCACAAAGACACAAAGGGCACAAAGGGATTGCCGGCGATTGCCGCCGCGGGAAATGTTTTTTCGGCGGTTTGGCAATCTGGCGGGCTATGGGGTTGTTAAGCTGCGGGTGTTTGGGGTGGCGGGAGGTGAATGGATGGTCGCGTATGCTGTGATTGAGGAGAATCGTGTTAAGTTAGGCGATATTTCTGCTGACGTTCTCGGAAGGCCAATTCACCACCCTCAAGTACCTCTATTGCCTTGTCTCTAATGACGGGATTTTCCAGCGCGCCAGAGACATATGAAATTGTTCCGTCTTTATGTTCGGCGATAATCACTTGTTCGGCGTCTGCATTCACAACTACATTCGCGTTGTTCGACACCATTATTACTTGTCTGCTCTTCTTGGCTTCGACAATGGCAGGTATTAACTCATCATAAATGAATTTATTGTCAAGATGATCGTCATGAGAGTCGATGATTATTGGTCTGACACCATCTGCCAAGTACAGCTTGATCAGCACCGTAGCTTTCTGACCTATAGAAAGCCGATCAATTGGTACGTTGTTGTACGAAACTTCTGGCACCAGCGCAAAGTGGTTACCGTAAACGAGTTTGAAGAAGTCGGACAAGCCCTTACCGGACACGAAACTTTCGCGCAGATGACTGTCGTCTGCGAGCTTCTCTACATTCTTCGAAAGCTGATCAATGGCATCATCTTTTTCATTCGCGAAATTCGCGAGTAGCTGGAGAGTAGTACCAAAATACAGTTTGTAATCGCTGGGTCTAACTTTTCTCCCGTCAAAGAGCTGATTGCACTTTTTCAGGAAAGAATCCCTGGAAAAACGATTCCTTGCATAAAAGTCAATGCCCGACATTATGTTCGACCTGTTTGGGTCAGATTGGTTTGAGTCTTGGGCGCGTCTATCAAGAAAGTTTGTCATCATACGTTGAAATGTTTGCTTTCGCAGAGCCATCTTTTCCAGCAGGTCTCGGTAGTGGGAAACCCTAGAGTCGCGCAGGTTCTGTATCTTTTTTTTCGTACTATCTATTTCACCTAACTGAATCGCTATTTGGCGCAACGCATCTTCGGAAACTCGTTTCTCGTCTATGAGCTTTGAGTGATCCGCTACGCGCCTGTTCTGTTCCTCCAATTCTGCTTGGCTTCCGTCAATAAGTTTCAGCGTCGATTTCGTTTCTGCTTCTACAATTCTTGCTATTCGGTCTATTGACTCCGACGAATAAGCAAGTTCGGCAATTGCATCCATTTCAATTCCAAGCTCTTGAGCCGTCGCGTTTATCTTAAGCACAATGTCATTGAACTCGGCCATATTTCTTGACAGAAATGACTGAGCTCGCTCTATGTCGGTAGTCATTTCCTTGAGTTTTTCATACTTGCTTTCCTGATTTGCTACTTGCGCTGAAGCGTTCTCGGCCAATTCGATCTCATTGTTACTTAGCGAATGATTTTCAATCTGCCTCGCCAAGTCTTCGATATCAATCTCCAGAGCCTTCTTTCGTGTCCAAAGATCGGCCTGCGTGTCGAGTGAGATTTCACCAGATAGACGTATAATCTCTTGTGAAGTGTCTCGTATCTTATCCAGCATGTCTGAGATTTGCTGCTTCACACGTTCCAACTCGTGCTTATCAGAGATCAATGCCGTCGACATCACTAGTTGCTCGATACGTTCAGTAAGCCTGTATGTCTCAGCAACGTCCCTGTCAAGCTGCCCCTGTTTGATATAAGCAACGTCAACATGATTGAGCAAAGATGCGCTGTCGGATACATCCTTCTCAAATGCTTCCGCCCCTAGAAAATGAATGCCCGTCCGTAAGGATGGTTGGCTATCTTTACATATTCTCCACGCAAATGAATTGTCATTGCACTCGCTCACTCGATCTTCGAAGCAATTCGCAATCAAGTCGACTAGGGCAGTCTTTCCTGCTCCCTTTCCGCCGGTGACTGCAACTAAGTTGTGATTTATCGGTACGTCAGTGGCGCTCATTGTCAGTTCCGGATCTACGACAGTTTTATTGAAACAGACATTTGAAATTGTATACTTGCTTTTAGGAAGTTCAGGGGCCGCTGCACCTATAAACACTCTTTCTTCTGGCTCATATAATACTTGCCTGAGCCCTTCAAATGTTGGATCGGCCTTTATCCAGCAGAATCGCAGGTTACAGTTTTCAGAATCGGACTTGCAATCATGTTGCTCGCGACGGCTACATTGATGCCCGATGAAGAAAGCTTCATGGGCATCGCTGCCCTTGATGCAAAGCTTGAGTGAATCGAACGTGTCTATGAACTGCTCTGTACCGTAATTCCAGGGCTGTAAACCGAGACACCATGACTTGGTGTTTGGATTCGATGAAAAGACCATGTGGCTGTTCTGCAACAACGTAAGCCGCGTCTGAGTATCTTGCTTGCCCCATTTGATAAGCGACGTATTTGCTTCATCTAAGACGACCAAATACTTGTCAACGAACCGACCTGATTCAGTCAATTCATTCTTAATGTCTTCTAGGCTAACAGTAGCGTTTTCTGCTCCAACAATTACGTCCGACTTATCTTTATGTTCATTCGGTAACTGCTTCTTCAGCCGGCGACCTAGCTCTTTTAGATTCGAAAGCTTCAAACGTTCCTTGAAAGGCTTTCCGTCCACGCTACCGCGTGATTCAAAGTAGAGATTGTGGAGAAAATGGTCTTCAATTTCGCTTGGATCCAGTTGGTCTGAGAAAATGATGTGTAGGTTTAGTCGTCGAGGAGCCTTACCGTCGCTATCCCTATAGAGAATCTCGTCCAGTCTAAACTCTACATTGGGCAATATCAGGTCTATGTTCGGCAGTTTTCCTGCACTCCACGCAGTGCGGACCTTCTTGTATCCTTCAATGGTGAAGTAATCTGTAATGCCGAGAGCCGCAATGTCAACGTTGGCAAGGCGCGACAAATACTCATTCCAGCCTCGTTCGGTGTCTCCGTACGAAAACTGATTTGCCAAGATGGACGCAGGGCTATGAACATGCAAGTCCCACTTGCGCCATACTGAACCTTCCGGAAAGTTAGTCATTCAGTTATCACCTCAACCAGCAATACAACGGATGAAATGCCAACGCGTAAGTCTATTTGCGTGTCTTGAATCATGCAAGGTGGTCATTCGCTATGATATAAGGCGCTTGCCCCGCAGGCGCAGCGAGTTCGTCACCACGAAGACGCTCGAGAAGGCCATCGCCGCCGCCGCGAACATCGGGATTAGCCCGCCCAGCATCGCCACCGGAATCAGCACGATATTGTAGATGAAGGCCCAGAAGAGGTTCTGGTGGATCGCGCGCAGGGTGGCGCGGCTGAGCGCGATGGCGGCGGGCACGGCGCTGAGGTCGCCGCGCACGAGCGTGACATCGCCGGCTTCAATGGCGATATCGCTGCCCGCGCCGATGGCGAAGCCGATATCGGCCTGGGCCAGGGCGGGCGCGTCATTGATGCCGTCGCCGACCATGGCCACGCGCGCGCCACCCGCTTGCAGCTGGACGACCGCGCCGGCTTTATCTGCCGGCAGGACTTCGGCCATGACACGCGAAATGCCGACCTGGCGGGCGATGGCATCGGCGGTCTGCTGGTTGTCGCCGGTGATGAGGGTCACGTCCAGGCCGCGCGCTTGCAGCGTCTGGATAGCCTCTGCGGACGTGCTTTTAACCGTGTCGCCGATGGCGATGGCGCCGGCGAGCGACTGGTCGAGCGCGAGCAGGACGACGGTATGTCCGTTGGCTTGCATGCGGCTGATGTCGTCCGCGAGCGGGCTGATGTCGATGTCGTTTTCGGCCAGGAAGCGCGGGCTGCCGATGAGCGCGGCGCGGCCGCTGATGGTGGCGCGGACGCCTTTGCCGGGCTCGGCGGCGAAGCTGTCGACCGGCAGCAGAGGGAGGCCCCGCGCTTTGGCGGCGGCGACGACGGCTGATGCCAGCGGGTGTTCGCTGCTGGCTTCGGCGGAGGCGGAGAATTGCAGCAGAGCGCGCTCGTCCGTGTTGGGCGCGGTCACGATCTCGGTCGCGGCGGGTTTGCCTTGGGTGACGGTGCCGGTTTTGTCGAGCAGGATGGCGGTCAGGGCGCCGGCGCGCGCCCGGGCGGGGCGGGGGCGGGAGAGGATGCCGGCGTCGGCCCCCCCCCCCCAGCCACCCAAGCTGGGGGGGGGGGGGGGGCCGCCGAGCGCGCAGGGGCAGGCGATGACGAGCACCGCGATCATATTGAGGATGGCTTGCGGCAAGCTGGCGCCGCCGATGGTCAGCCAGCCGATCAGCGTGACGGCGGCCAGCACGATGACGAGGGGCACAAAGTAGGCGGAGACGCGGTCGGCGATCGCTTGAATCGGCGCTTTGCTGCCTTGCGCCGCTTCCACCAGGCGGATGATTTGCGCCAGGACGGTGTCGCGGCCGACGCGCTGGGCTTCGATGACCAGGCGGCCTTGTTGATTGATGGTTCCGCCGTAGACCTCGGTGGCGGCCGCTTTATCGACCGGCAGGCTTTCGCCGGTGAGCATGGATTCGTCGACGGTGGAGCGGCCGTCGGCGACAATGGCGTCGACCGGGATGCGCTCGCCGGGTTTGACCAGCAGCAGATCGCCGGGCGCGACTTCATCGATGGGGATGGCTTTCTCTTTGCCGTCGCTGAGGAGGGTGGCGGTCTTCGGCGCCAGGCTCATCAGCTTTTTGATGGCGGCGCTGGTGCGGCCTTTGGCGCGCGCTTCGAGCAGTTTGCCCAGGGTGACCAGGGTAAGGATGACGGCGGTAGATTCGAAGTAGTCCAATTTGCCGACGACATCGGTGAAGCCGAAGACGATGCCGAGCAGGACGATGATGCCGTAGACGTAAGCGGCAATGGCGCCCATCGCGACCAGCACGTCCATATTGGCGTGGCCGTGGTGCATTGCCCGGCCGCCGCCGCTGATGAATTGCCGGCCCAGCAGAAACATGACAGGCGTGGCGAGCGCGCCGAAGATGAAGAGCCAGACGTCGTCCGTCAGGAAGCCGAAGTTGTCCATCAGGAAGGGGACCTGGTGCAAGAAATGGCGAGCCATGCTTAGGATAGTCAGCGGGATGGTGAAGGCGGCGCCGACTTTGACAAGGCGGGCTTGGCGGTCGATCTCGGCTTGGCGGACGATTGCTTCGTGATCTTCGTGGTCATGCGCGTCGGCGGCGTCGATGACGCCATAGCCGGCGTGTTCGACGGCGTCGACCAGATCGTGCCGGCGGGTTGTGCCGGGCAGATAGCTCACGCTGGCTTTTTCGCTGGCGAGATTGACGCTGGCGCTGATGACGCCTTCGCAGCGAGTGAGCGCGCGCTCGACGTTTTTCTGGCACATGGCGCAGGTCATGCCGGTGATGGGCAGGTCGACCGTCGCGGCGGCGACGCCGTAGCCGGATGCCACCAGCTGCTTGGTGAGCCCGCTGACGCTCACGCGTTCGGCGTCAAAATCAACCGTGGCTTTTTCTGTCGCCAGGTTGACGCTGACGTCGCTTACGCCGTCCGTTCCTTTGAGGCTGCGCTCAACATTTTTGACGCACATGGCGCAGGTCATGCCGGTGACCGGCAGCGTGATCTGTTTGGTCGTCATGGATTTTGTCTCCGTTTAACTGTTGATCAGCTTGAGAATCTTTTGCAACTCGGCGGCAGCGGCGGCTGGGTCGTCCGCCAGCTCGCCTTGCAAGGTGTTTTCGATATAGCAGTCGAAGAGGTGGTTGATCAGGCTGGACATGCCTTTTTCGATGGTGCGGGCGCGCAGCACGCGCTCTTCGCAGCTGCCTTGGTCGGCGATGATCATGTCTTCCAGCGCTGACAGCTGGCCCTGGATGCGGCGCAGGCGATTGACAGTCTTGCGATTGTAATCCTGACGCTCGGCGTGTTGGGTTGTTACGGGTATTTCAGCCATATCTGCGTCTTTCTATCTCGATATACATATACCCCTATAGGTATGATGCGGCGGAGGCGGAATATCTTACCCGTTCGCGGAGGGCTAGCCCGACGCGAGTCAGAGGCCGGGGCGGATTAGCGGGATTGCGTTGCAATTGCCTGCGAAGCTGGTGGCGTCAACGCGGACCCAGACGCTCTCGGCGAGTTTCCACCAGGGCAGGCTGTCGACGCCGATGCCGCGCGAGACAGGCAGCGCGCTGTCGCGGTAGGCCATGACGGCGATGATTGGCGCGGCCGGATCGGGGCGCGAACGCAGGTTGGCGCCATCGCGACCGGCGACGATCTTGCAGGGGTCTTCCGAGCTCATGTAGCTGAGCGGGCTGCTGCCGTCTCGGGGCGCGGGCGTCGCCAGGGTATAAAGCGCGAGGCTGACGCGGCTCGGCTGGATCAGCGTATGGACCGGCAGGCGCGACAAGCGCTGATAGTCGTAAGGGACGGGGTCAGTCGGGGCGGCTTCGGCCTGGATGCTGCGATCGTCCGCTATGGCGAGCGGGACGCTGACTTTGTATCCGCGCTGGACCGCGCGCGTGACATCCGCAGCCGTGACGCGGGCGGCGCCATCGATGACATGAATCAGCGCGCCGCTGCTGATTTGCGCTTGCAGCCAAACGCTGCCGGTGAGTAAGACGCGGATGCCGTTGATTTCGAAATATGTGGGTGTGGTGAAGTTAGGCGCTTGCAAGAGTATGCCGCTGTTCCAGGCGCCGTCGCAGGGCGCGTCGGCGATGCCGCTGTGAAAGTCGAAGATCTGCCCGGGCAGCCAGAGCGGAATTATGTCCGAATCGGCATTCAGGACGGGCAGAGTGTTTCCGCTGGTGGAGACGACCGACTGGCTCATCCAGCCGCGCTGATTCGGCGCTGCGTAGACCAGTCGCCAATTCCCGTTAGGGCTCGTGCCGATGGCTTTGAGCTGAGTGCGGACAGGCAGCGGCGCGATGATTTGGGCGTCGAGACGCGGTTGGGCGCGCAGGTAAGCGCCGCGACTGGCGGTGACGGTCAGGTTGATCAGCGGGGACGGTGGCTCAACCGGCGGCGGGAAGTAGAGCGCCACGTTGCCGAAGGCGACGAGAGTCGCTTCGCGCGTTTCCAAGCTGTCGCCGGCGTATGCTGGGAAGACGGCGCGCGCCGCCCCCCAGGTTCGGTCTTCGGTGCTTATGGCCAGCCAGTCCAGGCTGTCAACGGGCAGGGTATCGCCGGGTTTCCGGGCTGCAGCGCTTGAGCTTGGCGGCCGCTGGATGGCGGCGACGGTGGGATGGCCGAGGCAGAGCGTGCCGGCTGCCTGGTCGGCGCAGCGCGAGGCGATATTGTTTAGCGCTTCAGTCTGAAGGGCGGGGCAGGCGTTGTCTTGCGCGGCTATGGCGGCGGCGAGTGAAATGAAGACCAGCACAGCCAGCCAGCGCCTCATGCTGTCACCCTCCTGGTTCAGCCGGCAACTTTTCGTATAGCTCCAACAGGACGCCGCCGGTGCTGTCGGGGTGGATGAAGGCGTAGCGGCGACCGTCGCGTTCGCGCGGGGACTCGTTGATGAGCTCGCAGCCGCTCTTCTGGAGTTCCGCAAGTTTGGCATCCAGGTCAGGGACTTCGAGGCAGACATGGTGCAGGCCGGGCCCGCGATTTGCCAGGAATTTGGCGACGCCGCTGTCGGCTGTAGTTGGCTGAATTAGCTCGATGTGGGCGTCGCCGAGGCTGAGGATGGCGATATCGACCGCTTCGTCCGGGACTGTTTCGACGGCGCCGGCTTGGGGCAGGCCGAGACTTCCGCGCCAGAAGCCTAGGGCGGCGTCGAGGTCGTCAACGACGATGGCGATATGATTGAGGTTGATGTCGGTCATGCGGCTTGATTTCCGAAACAATACGCGTACTGCCGGCTAGGTCACGCCTGCCTGAATGTTATAATACCTAGCAGAAAGCGCAAAGCGACTGGATGACAATAGTAGATAAGGGACAGCATGGTCTTTAGTGAACAGCTTCGTCGATAGCGCCTTCCTATCTAGAGCGAGCAAGAGAGCAATCGAGTGGCATACGAAATATGCATCAATGCTAGTACAGATCTGTCACTTGACGAGATCTATGAAGTTCTGTCCAAAGGCATTGATATCCAACGGGATGAGCATTATCCGGCTACGATAGTGGGGGATGGCTTCTACTGCTATGTTTCTCGCTTTGAGGCTGACGCCAAATACTCGTTCTACCTTGATAAACCGGTTACGCTCGACGTGACGTTTCGATACCACCCGGCCGCGAAGGGTAACGGAGACCTGATGGCATTTGTATCGAATTGGCTGCGATATACGGATGCGGATTCGATCTTGGAACACAATGGCGAATATGTATCGCTATTGAGAGTTGACGGGAAGTTAATCAGGAATATCAATCCGCAAGTTCTATACTATTGCGCAAGTCTTGATCTAGGAGAGATTCCTCATGAAGAGGCCGACCTTGGAATTTGGCTAGTCGAAGACGACATCTTTGTCGAATCCCCACATGACACGCTGCAAATTATGGAAATCTATTGCCAGTGCCTGTTTGCCGACAGCGAAACAGAGATTGTCGAAGGGCTAACGGCGGTCGCGCCCAAAGAGATTCGCGCCATTGTTGAAAGGGACGCTTTCCGGATCGCAACATTTCGGTACCATCCATTCGAATGGTCGTTGAAATGGAAGCGAGGCGACGACAGGTATCCTTTTCTAGCCAACTACTATATTGACGTGTTTTATACAAAGGGTCGCGGCATTCCGCTCATGACGCATGGCGCATACGATGTTTCAATTCGAGATGACACGCTCAGAGCCGTCGCCGGGTTGATCAGAACGACGGACTACAATCTGCTGGTGGAATTCAGCGACCCGAAACGGGATGTGCTTATGTATCACTCTGGCGAGCTCACGTTGTACGAGGATTCCTGCTGGACGGAAGACAGGCTGCGACTTTTTGAAGGTATCCCGTACACATTCTGCGCGCCGATCCCGTGAACGTGAAATCGCATGATCACAGCTGATTGATGAATAGACCTGGAGGGTACGAATGGTCCTGAACGAAATGACGCGTCCGCTCAGCCTTCAGATGAGCGACGAGCACGAGATGCTGCTGACGGCTGTGCGGGATTTCGCCTTGCGCGAGATCGCGCCGGTGGCGGCCGCGTACGACGAATCGGGCGAGTTCCCGCTGGACACGGTGCGCAAGATGGGCGCGATGGGCTTGATGGGCATCGAGATGCCCGAGGAGTATGGCGGCACGGGCATGGATACGCTGGCGCATGCGCTGACGATGATCGAGATTGCCAAAGCCGACGCCAGCCACAGCACGATCATGAGCGTCAACAATTCGCTCTATTGTAACGGTATCCTCTGGTTCGGCACGGAGGCGCAGAAGCGGGAATGGATCACGCCGGTAGCAAGCGGCGAGCAGATCGGCGCCTACAGTTTGACCGAGCCGATGTCGGGCAGCGACGCCGGCAATATGTCCAGCCGCGCCGTGCTGAACGACGCCGGCACGCATTACATCATCAGCGGGCGCAAGAGTTGGGTGACCAGCGCGCCCTTCGCGGACCGAATCGTCTTGTTCACCATGACGGCTGCCGAAGACAAGCACCGCGGCATCACTTGCTTTCTGATTGATACTGGCCAGCCCGGTTTCAGTCGCGGCAAGACCGAGCCCAAGCTCGGCATCCGCGCCAGCGCGACCAGCGAAATCATCTTTGAGGACTATGCTTGTCCGGTCGAGCATGTGCTGGGCGGCATCGGGCAAGGTTTCAAGATCGCCATGACGGTGCTGGACGCCGGGCGGATCGGCATCGCGGCGCAGGCGCTGGGCATCGCCGAGGCGGCCTATGACGCGGCGCTGATTTACGCGCGCGAGCGTGAGGCATTTGGCGCGCCCATCGGCAGCTATCAGATGATCCAGCAGAAGATCGCCGATATGAAGACGCGGATCGAAGCGGGACGCGGGCTGATCTACGGGGCGATTATCGCCAAGGAACGGGCGCGGGCGACTGGCGGGCGCTATACCACCGAGGCGAGCATGGCCAAGCTGTTTTGCAGCGAGACGGCTGCCTACGTCACTGATGAAGCGCTGCAGATCCATGGTGGCATGGGCTACAGCAAGGAGTTGCCGATCGAGCGCTATTATCGCGATGCGCGCATCACGCGAATTTACGAAGGCACGAGCGAGATCCAGCGCATGGTCATCGCTCGCAAGGAATTGGGGTTGCGATGAGAGCAGCAGTCTTGACGGGACACGGCGGCCCCGAGGTCGTCGACTATGTGGAAGATTTGCCGATGCCGGAGCCGGGCTATGGCGAGGCGCGGGTCCGGATTAAGGCGGCCGCGCTGAACCGGCTGGACCTGTGGGTGCGGGCCGGCTGGCGGGGGCTGGAGCTGGACTTTCCGCACGTGGTATGCGCTGATGGCGCCGGCGTGGTGGACGCGGTCGGCGCTGGCGTGACGCAAGTCAAAGCGGGCGACCATGTCTGCATCGATCCGACGATTGTGGCGGCTGACGACCCGGCGCTGCACAGCGGGCTGGAGAATCAGACGCGTATCGCGATTCTGGGCGAGCATCACAGCGGGACGGCGGCTGAGTATGTGGTCTTGCCGCAGCGCAACCTGCTGAAGATGCCGGCCGATTTCGACTTCGGCGAAGCGGCGGCGGTCGGTTTGGTCGGTGTGACCGCCTGGCATTCGCTGATCACGCGGGGCGGTTTGACCGCGGGCGAGTCGGTCTTGATAGTGGGCGCGGGCGGCGGCGTCAATAGCATCAGCATTCAGATCGCCAAGTTGGCGGGCGCGACCGTCTTTGTCGTCGGCAGCGACGCCGAGAAATGCGCGCAAGCGGAAGCGATCGGCGCGGATGTGACGATCAACCGCGAAGACGAGCCGCAGTGGTCGCGCGCGGTCTACCAGCTGACGAATCGGCGCGGGGTGGATGTGGTGGTGGACAATGTGGGCGCGGCGACCCTGGGGCAGAGCATGCGCGCCTGTCGCATCGGCGGGCGCATCCTGATTGTGGGCGGGACCAGCGGCTATCAGTACGAGCTCAACCTGGCGCAGTTGTTCGCGCGGCATATTTCGCTGATCGGCAGCACGATGGGGCCGCATCGCGATTATGTCGCTTGCATGGAGCAGGTCTTCGCTGGCAAGCTGCAGGCGGTGATCGGCGCGCGCCTGCCGCTGAGCGAAGCGCGCGCGGCGCAAGAAATGCTGGAGGCGAACGCCGTATTCGGCAAGGTCGTGCTGGAGGTATAAACCCCCACCCCAAACCCCATCTCGCCATCTCAATGGCGAGCATCCCATAAAGCGGGAGGGGCTTAAACGCTGCATATTGGCGGTTTTTCTCCTCTTCCCTCCGTGTGGGGGAAGGG
>VXLV01000129.1 GCA_009841405.1 Chloroflexota bacterium
AAGGTTTAGGTGTTGGGCTGGGGCCGGTGGTCGTCGCCCCTCGATTTGCATTTTTTTTGTCTTCCCCCGCGGGACTCCCCCCCCCCCCCCCCCCCCTACAGCAGACTCATACAGGTAGCTGCGGAAGTCTGTGGCAAGTGTTGCCCAATCCGGGTGGCGAATCTGGCGCGTCAGACAGTGAGTACAATTTTGCCCAGCGCGCGGCGCTCCATGAGCGCGCGCAAGGCGGCGGGCGCTTCGGCCAGCGGGAAGGTCTCGTGGATATGCGGTTTAAGCGCGCCGGCGGCGTACCATTGCATGAGCTGCGCGAAGGAATCGCGGATGACGGCGGGATCGCGCTGCAAATAGGCGCCCCAGAATAACCCGACCAGCGAGGCGTTCTTGAGCAGGGCGATATTGGCGGGCAGTGACGGAATGCGCCCGCTGGCGAAGCCGATGACCAGGTAGCGCCCTTCCCAGGCGATGCGCCGCACGGCTTGGTCGAAGAGGTCGCCGCCGACCGGATCGAAGACGACATCAGCGCCGGCCCCGCTGGTCAAGTCTTTGATACGGTCTCGCAAGTTTTCGCTGGTGTAGTTAATCGTTTGGTCGGCGCCGTAGGCGTGGGCGAGCGCGAGTTTCTCGGGCGTGCTGGCTGCGGCGATGACGCGCGCGCCCAGCTTCCGGCCAAGCTCGACCGCCGCCAAGCCGACGCCGCCGGCCGCGCCCAGGACCAGCAGGATCTCGCCCGCTTGCAACTGCGCGCGGTGGGCGAGGCCGACGTGGGCCGTGCCGTAGACCAGGGGAAAGCCGGCGCCATGCTCGTAGCTCATGCCGGCGGGCATGGGCAAGGTCAGCGCGGCGGATACGACTGCTTCTTCGGCGAAACCGCCGTACATCATGGTGGCGATGACGCGGTCGCCGACCCGTGGCGCCTCCACGCCCGCGCCGACTTCGATGACATCGCCGGCTACTTCCAGGCCCGGGCTGAACGGGAAGGGCGGCTGCAATTGGTACAGCCCCTGGACGAGCAGTATGTCCGGGAAGTTGACGCCGCGAGCGCGCACGCGAATCTTGACTTCGCCGGCAGAAACCGGCGGGCTGGCGATTTCCTCAAGCTTCAAGTCGCCCGGCGAACCGAAGGCATGGCACAAGACCGCTTTCATCAGCGCCTCCCGAACGCAAAGCTGGGGCTGTCACACCAAAAGATTGCCACAGAGTTTAACGAGTTCAAATGCGTACACAGAGTATTTCTGTTAGCGTTGATTATCGCCGGCGCTCCTTTGAATCCAGCCCTTCCATTGTGGTTTGGGGGCGACCAATCTGGTCGCCCGCCACTGTGCCCTCGTTTGCCTCATAAGACTCTGTGGCAGTTCTTTAAGCGCCGCGCTTGCTCAGATGGTGATTGAATTCGCCAGCAAGCCGGTCAGCAAGGCGATGCAAGCCTCGACATCGCTGAGATCGACGGTTTCGCTGGTGGTGTGCAGGTAGCGTGTTGGGATGGAGATGCAGCCGCTGGGCACGCCGGCGTCGGCCATTTGGATCGCTGAGGCGTCGGTTGTGCCGCCCGCCAGCAGCTCCAGCTGATAAGGAATGCCATCCGCCTCGCAGCGTTCGATCATCCAATTCTTGATCGCCAGCGGCACAATCAAGCCGGGATCGTGCACTTTGATGGCCGCGCCGCCGCCCAGCTTGACCAGCATCTTATGCCCGCGGATCTGGTCGCCGCTGCCGGTGACGTCAATGGCGATGCCGATATCGGGATGCACGCCCTGGGCTGCGGTCTTGGCGCCGCGCAAGCCGACCTCTTCTTGCACGGTAAAGGCGAAGTAGAGTTCGTTCGGCGTCTGCCGCGCCAGACGGCGCATCGCCTCTATGGCGACAAGGCAGCCGATGCGGTCGTCCAGCGACTTGGCGATGACGCGCTGGCCGCGCACCTGCATCTCGCGCATGAAGCCGGCCGGTTGGCCGACGGGGGTGGCGTTGCCGTCGCCGCCCGCTTGCACATCAATGAAGAAGTCGCCCAGCGCTTTGCCGCTGCCGTTCTGCGCCGCGATTACGCCGACCGTGCCGTCTTCGAACAGCACGCGATTGCCGTTGAGCGTATCCGCGCGCAAGCCGCCGAGGTTGGTGAAGCGCAGGTAGCCGCTTTCCGGCTCTTGATAAGTAGCCATCAAGCCGATCTCATCCATGTGCGCGGCGATCAGCACTTTGGGCCCGCCGCTGCCCACGCGGCAGATGAGATTGCCCAGGCCGTCTACTGTGATCTCGTCCGCCAGGTCCGCCACTTCTTCGCGGATGAGATCGCGGATGCGGTGCTCGTGGCCGGGCGGCCCCCATGTTTCTACCAGTCTTCTGGTCAAGTCGAGGAGATCGGTCTTGTCTCGCTCCCGAGCGTCGGCTGCAGCCTCGGCTTTGCTCGCTCGTTCCGCGTCGCGAATGCGGATATGCTCTTTCCAGATATCGACGTCGTGTAAGGCCGCCAGCCGCGCCTCAGCGTTCGGCTCCAGCCCCCAGACGCCTCGCCGCGGGTGCGAAACGACGCCCAGGCTGCGCAATGCCGTGCGAATGCAACTATTCGTGATTTGCCAGGATCTCTTCCACTTGTCACCCAGCATTTGCCTGGCGCGGGCTTCCATTTCTCGATTCGATACGGGCTCTCCAGCGTCGAGCAGAATCCGCATGATGATGTTTACGTGTTCGTCGTCAACGTTTATGGCCATAGTTATGCGCTCCTGGATTCGTAATTCTGCGACCGCGCTTCCAGCCGCATGGGCAGGCCATCGCGCGGGAACATAGTGATCAAGGCGGCGGGCTTGATTTCGACGCCCTCAATCAGGCGCAGTCTATAGCGCTGGGCAATCGTGGCCAGCAGCAGATTGGCTTCCATGATGGCGAAACTGTTGCCGATGCAGACCCGCGGCCCGCCAGCGAAGGGCAGGTAGGCGTATTTATGCATGCTCTCGATATCGGGTTCCAGCCAGCGCTCGGGCCAGAAGTCTGTTGGCCGCTTCCAGTAGTCGGGATGACGATGCAGCAGATAGATCATGACTTGCGCGGTCGTGCCTTTAGGCATGGGATAGCCGAGGACATCGGTGTCTTCAGCGGCGGTTCGGCTGACGGACCAGACGGCCGGCATCAAGCGCAGCGTCTCCTTGATGACGATATCGGCGTAGGGCAAGTGGCGCAAGTCTTCCAGCTTGGGCGGGCGCCCGCCCAGCACGCTGTCCAGCTCGGCATGCAGCTTGGCTTCGACTTCCGGGTGCTGCGCCAGCAGCCACCAGGCCCAATTAAGCGTATTAGCGGTGGTTTCATGCCCGGCCAGGAAAAGCGTCACCGCTTCGTCGCGCGCCTGCAGGTCAGTCATGCGCTCGCCGTTCTCGTCTTCCGCCAGCAGCAGCATAGACAGGAGATCGCCGCGGTCTTCGCCGGTTACGCGCCGGTCATTGATGAAGCCGTAGACGATTTTGTTCAGGGCGTTGTTGGCGCGCCAGGAGCGCAGCCGCAGCGGCGTCGGGATCCAGTAAGGCAGGATACTGGCGGTGTTGTTGGCTTGCTGCACCACGGCGACCGCGCGCTTGACCTGGTCGACAGTGCTCGAAGCATCGGCGTCGAAGAGCGTGCGCGCGACGATTGTCAGCGTCAGTTGCATCATCTCTTCGTCGACATCGAGCGCCGCGCCATCGCGCCAGCCTTCCAGTCGCTGCAACGTATAGTCGACCATGGTATCGGCGTAGGCGTGGACGCGGATGGCGTGAAAAGCCGGCGCCACCAGCCGCCGCTGCCGCTTCCAAAAGTCGCCGTTGCTCGTGACCAGCCCTTCGCCCATGAAACGCGCCAGGCCGGTCCTCTTGCTGGTGTAGGCGGGTCCCTTGATAAAGCGCTTCGATTGACGCACGAAGAGTTCATGAATGACATCGGGATTGGCGACCGCGTAATTGTGCGTATCGCCGATCATGAAATGCCACACATCGCCATAAGTCTGCATCCAGCTTGTGACGTATTTGAGCGGGTCTTTGAAGAAACGGCGGTAAAACAGATAATTCTGCCACATGCCTTCGCCCATCTCGGTGGGGCCCGGCGGGAATCCGTTGGCTTGGGGCGATCGATATTTGACACCCGGCGCGGCGCTCATAGTCGGCTCCTTTGCGTTGCGCATTCGCACCAATGGTAGCCCATAACGCCGTTTGTGGCTACGCTCGGCGTCGGGCGAGATTTGCCAAAGGCGCGCGCTTGCGGGACAATATGCGGCATGATCCGCCGCGCCCGGGCAACACTACTTATGAAAATGGGGAGGAAATTTCCACCGAGTGCGCCGAAAAAACAGAGGAAGCCGAGTATGGCTATTCTGATATCATTTGGCAGCGACAATTCCATTATGACGGGAAGCGATCAGCATTGCGCGTAGAAAACCACAATCATTCGCTCTGTGCCCTTACATTTACTCTGTGTCCTCGGTGGCAAGGGAGCGTTGATTAACACAAGATTCACATAGCTATAGTAGAGATATCTGAAAGCGAGGACTGAGCATGTACACAATCGGGCTTGACTTCGGCACGCTCTCCGGTCGCGCCGTCCTGGTCGATACTCGCGATGGCGCCGAAGTGGCCGAGGCCGTCTTTGATTACCCGCACGGCGTGATGGACAGCCAGTTGCCCACGGGCCGTACGCTGCCGCCGGATTGGGCGCTGCAACACCCGCAGGACTACATCGACGTTTTCGCGCATACCGTGCCGGCAGTGCTGCGCGCGGGCGGCGTGGACGCGGTCGAAGTCAAAGGCATCGGCATTGATTTCACCGCCAGCTCGCCGATGCCGACCACGACCGATGGCACGCCGCTCTGCTTCCTCGATGAAATGCGCGACGAGCCGCACGCTTACATCAAGCTGTGGAAGCATCACGCGGCGCAGCGCCAGGCCGACCAGATCAACGAGACGGCGCGGCAGATGGGCGAGCCTTGGCTGGCGCGTTACGGCGGCAAGATTTCGTCCGAGTGGTTCTTCAGCAAGCTGCTGCAGATCGTGCAGGAGCGCCCCGATATCTACGCCAAGACCGACCGCTTTATCGAGGCGGCCGATTGGGTCATCTGGCAGTTGACCGGCGTGGAGACGCGCAATACCTGCACCGCCGGCTACAAGGCGATGGTGCAAGACGGCGACTTCCCCAGCCGCGATTATTTCCGCGCGCTGGACCCAGCCTTCGAGCATGTCGTTGATGAGAAAGTGGGCCGCGAATTCGCCGAGCTGGGCGCGAAAGCCGGCGAGCTCACGCCGCGGATGGCCGCGCTTACGGGGCTGCCGGCGGGCATTGCTGTCGCCGTCGCCAACGTCGACGCGCATGTCACAGCGCCGGCGGTCAAAGCGATCGAGCCAGGCGTCATGGTCATGGTGATGGGCACGTCCTGCTGCCATATCTTGTCCGCGACGCAGTTGGGCGAGGTCGACGGCATGTGCGGCGTGGTCATGGGCGGCGTCATCCCCGGGCTTTACGGCTACGAAGCCGGCCAGAGCGCGGTCGGCGATATTTTCGCCTGGTTCGTCGATCATGCCGTGCCGCCGGAGTATCATCGGGCGGCCGCCGGCGCCGGCATCGGCCTGCACGACTACCTCGAACGGGAGGCCGCCAAGCAGCGCGCGGGCGAACACGGCTTGATCGCGCTGGACTGGTGGAACGGCAACCGCAGCACCCTGGTGGATGTCGACTTGACTGGCATGATGCTGGGCATGAACCTGGCCACGCGCGCGCCCGATATCTACCGCGCACTCATTGAAGCGACCGCCTTTGGCACGCGCGAGATCATCGACGCCTTCGACGCGCAGGGCATCGCCGTGAACGAACTGGTGGCGGCGGGCGGCCTGCCGGAGAAGAATGCGCTGCTCTGTCAGATCTTCGCCGACGTCACCGGGCGCCCCTTCAAATTGTCGGGCTCGGCGCAGGCGCCGGCGCTGGGCGCGGCCATGCACGCGGCGGTGGCGGCCGGCATTTACAGCGATATTCAGGCGGCGGCGAAAATGATGGGCAAGCTTAAAGAAGGCGTCATCCGGCCAATAGCGGGCAACCAGGCCGTCTACGATAAACTCTTCCAGGAGTACAAGACGCTCTATGATTACTTCGGGCGCGGCGCCAACGATGTGATGAAACGGCTGAAGGCGATCAAGCACGAAGCGCTGGCCTAAGTCGGCGCCGTGCCAGGTCGAACTGGCCTTTGTGAAAAACTACCAAAGCACGGGCATGGAATTGGGATACATTTCCGATTTTGACTCGGGCGCGGTTTAAGATATGATAAGGGCAGTGTTGCAAGAAGGCGACCGACGTCCACTTGGGGGTAGAAAATGAACAAAAGCAAATTGGGAATCGGCACTGGGCGTACGTTTGCGTATCGCCTTATTTCCATTTTTGTGGGTCTGGTGATCCTCTATAGCTTTGGCTTTGGCACAATTGCACAAGACGACCCCCCAGCGGAAGACGCCGCCGCAGAAGTCATGGTGGACGAAATCACCGCGGCCGATGTGCAGAATAACCTGGACCACGTTTGGATATTGCTTGCGGGATTCCTGGTCTTCTTTATGCAGGCCGGTTTCGCCATGCTGGAAGGCGGCATGATTCGCGAGACGGGGGTGGTCAACTCGCTCGCCGAGAACTTCATGGATGCCTGTGTCACCGGCATAGTCTTTTTCGTTGTTGGCTTTGGCATCGCCTTCGGCAGCGCGGAAAACAGCGGCTTCTTCCCTCAAGTTGAGCTTTTCCTGGGCGGCGCCGATGGCAGCGGCGACGGCGACGGCTCGCTCTTTGTGAACTTCTTCTTCCAGTTTGCGTTCGCGGGTGCGGCGGCGACCATCGCCACGGGCGCCATGGCCGAGCGAACGAATTTTGTCGGCAAGCTGATTTACAGCGCAATCCTCGGCGCAGTCATCTACCCGGTGGTGGTATTCTGGACTTGGGGCGGCGGCTGGATCGCAGCGGGCGGCTTTGTTGACTTCGCCGGCTCGACAATTGTGCACATGACTGGCGGCATCGTCGCCCTCACCGGCGCCTACATTCTCGGTCCGCGCGTGGGGCGCGTCTTCGGTCGGCCGCCAGCGGCGTCCAATATGGCGATCGCGGCGCTGGGCACTTTCATACTCTGGTTTGGCTGGTATGGCTTTAACGTCGGGTCGACGCTGGGCGCGGGCGATGTTAACCAGTTGGGGCTGGTGGCGGTCAATACGACGCTTGCGGCGACGGCCGGCGCGCTCGGCGCGATGTTCCACACCTGGTTCGTCACCAAACACTGGAATGTCAGCTTCGTCTTGAATGGATCGCTGGCTGGCTTGGTCGGCATCACCGCGGGCTGCGCTTTTGTGTCGCCGATAAACGCTGTGATCATCGGTCTGCTCTCGGGCGTGGTGCTGGTCATTGCGATAGGCGTGGTCGAGTCGATGAAAATTGACGACGCGGTCGGCGCTTTCTCGGTCCACGGCGCGTGCGGCGCATTTGGTACGCTGATGATCGGCGTGGTCGGTTCGCCAGCGCTACTCGAAGCAGCCGGTTCCAAGTACACATCCAGCTTCTTGAATGGCGGCGGGCTGGAGCTCTTCGGCGCGCAGTTGGTCGGTGTTGTAGGCGTCGCCGTCTGGGTCGGCGTAACCAGTTTCGTCATGTTCAAAGTGTTGGACAACATTGATGTGCTGCATGTCGCTCCGGAAGCGGATCGCATCGGTATCGACGCCTATGAACATCACGCTTCGGTATGGCCCAATGTTTTGCCCTTGCGCGAGACCGATGACGATTAAATCAGCGCTTCAATTACGGCAGCGAAAGCAAGAGGGCGGCCCCGGACGGGTCGCCCTCTTTTGTTTCAGGTTCGGGCCGCGCGATTAGAGCAGGTCGCTGTCCAGCATGATGGTCACGGGACCATCGTTGTGGATTTCCACTTGCATCATCGCGCCGAAGACGCCATGCGCCACCTGGCTCACGCCCGCTTGAGACAGGCGCTCGGCGAAGGCCTTGACCAGCGGCTCGGCTATATCCGGCCGGGCGGCGTGGATATAGCTGGGCCGGCGGCCTTTGCGGGCGTCCGCGTAGAGCGTGAATTGCGACACCACCAGCGCGCCGCCGCCGATATCCAGCAGGGACAGATTCATCTTGCCGGCGGCGTCGCTGAATACGCGCAGGTTGGCGGTCTTCTGCGCCAGCTTTTCGGCTTCTGCTTCGGTGTCGGAATGGGTGACGCCGACCAGCGCGACCAAGCCCGCGCCGACCTCGCCCGTGACGGTTCCGTCTACCGAAACTTTGCCGGCGCTCACCCGTTGCAGCAGTACGCGCATCGTATGTCGTTCCTTTACGCTCGGTCTCAGGCGCGCTGGTTGAGGATTTGCATGACGCGCAGCAAGAAGAATTGGCAGCAGGTATCCACGTGGTAGCGGATGTCCATGTCTTCGCGCTCGTTGTTGTAGACGCCGCTAATGGTGAAGCTGGGCGCCTCAGCGTGTTCGGCGCAGACCACATCGCTGAATTTGCGTTCCAGCGCCGCGCCCAGCGACCGGCGCGTATTGTCGAACATCAACTCCAGCTCGTAGGCCTCGAGGAAGGCGTCGGGCAATTCCTCGCCTTCCGTTCGCAAATGAAAGTCGATCCTCAGGCACATGCCGCGATCAGTCGATCATGGGCTGGACGCGCTGCACCAGTTGGATGGCCGTGCCCCAGGGATCGCGCAGGAAAGCCAGCCGGTCGCCGTTGGCGCGGTTGTCGATCTCGCCGTCCAAAGTCGCGCCCGCGGCGACCAGGTGTGCGCGCGCCGCGTCCATGTCGGCCACGGCGAAGGCCAGGTGAAATGTCACGGCATGATGTTGGCGATAATCGATGGCCTCGCCCAGGGGATTGCTGTAGATTTCGATCAGGCTCTTGCCGGCGCTATCAGCGAGAAAGTGAATGTAGGGCGGCTCGTCGAAGGCGCGGACGATACGCATGTCCAGGTTCTCTGCATACCAGGCAGCCACAGCGGCCGAGTCGGCGACGTTGAAGGCGATATGTTCCAGTCTCATCGAATTCTCCTATTCCAGTTCAAAGTGATCGGCATCGGTCGCCGCTGCGGGCTCGCCGGCCTCAAACTCGTCGTCTTCGAGCGCCTGGCTGCGCAGCCAGCTGAGGCCCATCATGCCCAGAAATATGACGGCGATGCCGATGAAGATGATTTCGTCAAAGGGTCCCAAGGCGCCGTGAGCCAGAATGGCCGGCATATTTTGCCTCACAGGTTGCTGTGCCTGTCCCGCATTATATTCTACGCAAGCGTTCGTCTGAACTGTAGGTTGAATGCCGGCGCGTTGACTAGCAGAATTATGCCGCCATCCAGAATCTATCGGAGCGCAAATGTCGTCACAGGTCTTGAGCGTTAGCGGCCTGCAGAAGTATTACGGCGCCAAGCTGATACTCGACGCGGTCGAGCTAAGTTTGAACCGGGGTGACCGCGCCGTGCTGGTGGGCGAGAACGGCGTGGGCAAAACGACGCTGGCGCGTCTGATCCTGGGCCAAGAGGAGAGCGAACAGGGCGCCGTCCGTATCGCGCCGGGCACAGTGCTGGGCTATCTGCCGCAGGAGGCGCGGATTTCTCGCGCAATAAGCGTGAGCCAATATATCAACGAGGGGCTGGGCGAGCTGAGCGCGCTGGGCCGCCGGCTTAGCGAGCTGGAAGATCAGCTGGCGCATGGCAGGGATCTCAATGCGGCGCTGGAAGAATATGGCAGGCTGCAGGCGCTGTTCGACTTGCGCGGCGGCTATACGCTGGAGACGCGGCGCGAGCGCATCTTCGCCGGTTTGGGCTTGAGGCATATCGACCCGGCGCGGCCAGTGATGTCGCTCAGCGGCGGCGAAAAAACGCGGGTCGGCCTGGCGGCGCTGTTGCTGCAGGCGCCCGACCTGCTGATCCTGGACGAGCCGACCAATCACCTGGACTTCGCCGGCCTGGCCTGGCTGGAGGATTATCTGCGGAGTTATCCCCATGCGCTGCTGATGATCACCCATGACCGCCGCTTCATCAATCGCGTGGCGACCCGGATTCTCGATTTATCGGCGGTGACGCGCGCGCTCACCACCTATTTCGGCAACTACGACGACTATCTGGCGCAGCGAGAGGCGCAATATCAGCAGGATGTCGACGCCTACCACAGCCAGGTCAATCGTATGAAGGCGCTGCGCATGCAGATGAAAAAGGAAGCGCATGGCCATCGCAAAGCCAAGCGCCCCGCCGATAACGACAAGGCGATACGATTCGCTGCCCGCCAGCAGGTGGCGCGCACGGTAAGCAAATCCGTGCGCTCGGCGCGGCAGCAGCTCGAATCGCTTGAAGCCAACCGCCTGGACAACCCGCGCCACGTCTGGCATATCGCCTATGACTTTGATCCGCTGCCGCTGACGAGCATGGAACCCGTGCAGTTGCATTCAGTCGGGATGCGATTTGGCGAGCGGCAGGTGATCGCGGGGGGCGAGGCCACGCTGCGCAAAGGCGAGCGCGTGGCTTTGGTCGCGCCCAACGGCGGCGGCAAGACCACCCTGCTGCGCTTGATAGCGGGCGACCTGGAACCAAGCTGCGGCAGCGTCAAGGTTATGCCGGGCGCGCAGCCAGGCTACCTCGATCAAACCGGAGAGACTTTCGCTGACGAGCAAAATATCCTGGCGGTCCTGCGGGCGATCAAGCACGATTCCGCTGACAAACTCCTGACGCTGCTGCACCGCTGCGGCTTGTTTCGCGACGCCCACCTGGCGGACAAATGCGTGGGGGAGCTGAGCCTGGGGCAGCGGCGCAAACTGGGCATCGCCTGCCTGATTCACAGCCGCGCCAATCTGCTGCTTCTGGACGAACCGACCAATCACCTGGATCTGTTGAGCCTGGAGGCGCTGGAGCGCGCGCTGCTGGAATTCCCCGGCGCGATTCTGGCGGCGACGCATGACCGCTGGTTCATCGACAAGATCGCGACGAAAGTCTGGCGCTTGCGGGACGGACGTATTGTCCTTGAAGATGGGCGCGCCTAGTCCGGATCGATCGGGATCTTGAACGAGGCGGCTTGCGCCGGCGGATCGTCATCGGATGACTGCCTGGGCGCCTTGCCCGCGGTCGATTCATCCACGATGTCGATGCGGACGGCGCGTTTGCCCAGCTGCGGCGCGGGCTCTTTCGTCTGCTTGCGGCTGACGCGGCGGGCGCGCTTCCTGGATTCAGCGGCCGGCTTCACCACCGTCACCGCGACATCCACCTCGGCCGGGGCATCAGCTTCGTCCGCGACCTCAATCGGCTGGGTTTCGCGCTCGCTTATCGCGCTGGTATCCGCGGCTGTCTTGGGCGCGTCTGGCGCTGCGGCGGCGGGCGCCGATGCATCTTCGCGCGTTGCCGGCGTCAGCGACTCATCGGCTGACAGTTCGTCGCGCATCTGCCGGACGGCCGCGACGATATCGCCCTCGAAGATGTCCCAACGCGAGGGCGCCAGCGACTCCAGCATCAGCTCCAGCGCGTCCAGCAGCGCCAGGTCCCTGGCGCCGCTTCTGCTCAAGCTCAGGATGCGCCAGGCGCGCAGCGGACGGTAACTGGGGTGCAGCCGCAAACCGGCTTCAATGGTCGCGCGCGCTTCATCGATTTCGCCCATTTCCAGCAGGGTCACGCCCAAATGCGTGTAGAGGCGGGGCATATCCTTGGGCGGCAAGCCCTGGCTCTTGGGCAGCGCGAGCAACTCGCGGTAAAGGGGCAGAGCTTGTTCGGGCACATCGAACGCGCGCCAGGCGCCGGCCAGCTCGAAGCGAATGCGGGCGTTGCCGGGGTAGGTGGCTTGCAATTGCCGAAAGTGCTCGATAGCGCCGCGCAGATTGCCCTGCCGCTTCATTTGCAGGCCGGCATCAATCAACTCGGTGATCACCGCCATAGTCGCTCCGCCTCGCTGTGTCGTTCACATTTGAGTATAACATGGTCAATGCCGGGTACGCACAGCGCGGGCGCGCGTCGCGCCGGGCAAACGCTCAAACCAGAAGGGGCTTTTGGGCTTGACCGCGGTTGCCGCGAACTTGCGCCCACTACTGTCTACCCCCCTCTATCCCCCCGTATCAACGGGGGGAGGCTAGCTCCTTCAGACCCGTTCGCGCCAGGCGATGCTCCCCTTCCCCGATGATTCGGGGAAGGGGCTGGGGGATGGGGTAGAAGAAACGCTTTGCGAATCCAGTTCCGGTCAAGCCTTGTATGGGCGACCTATCAGGTCGCCCGCATTGTCAGGACCAAATGCCGTTGCATGGACGGAATAGTCGCGCTTGATGCCGGCGCCGCTTCTAGCGCCCGACGAGCGGCGATACGTAGCCCTCGTCCAGCCAGAACCGCAGTTGCGCCGCATCGACCGCGCGTCCGCTGAAGCCGGCGGGATACGTCTGCGCCGCGCGGACGAGTTCGGCCTCGGCCTGAAAGTCGGCGCGAAAGTCGTGGTATATGCCGCGCTCCGGCGAGATATAACACCAGGGCGCCAGCCGATACAGCGTGTCGTCAGCAAGCTGTGGCATGCGGTATGTCAGCCGTGGCTTCTTCCGAGCGTTCAGGATGATATCGGCGTAGGAATCGACCATGTCCGTCTGAGAGAACTGGGATTGCAGGTAGCGCAGGGTCGCCGGCGATGTACGGCGGCGCGCCGTCAGGGTCTCGTGCGCGATGGCCGCGGTCGCTTCAATATCACCGTAGTCGACCCGGGCGATATGCTCGTCGGGCAGCAGGTCGCGGTAAGGCCCCACGCGCGAAACGATCGGCAGCGTGCCGCAGCCAAGCGATTCGAAGGGCGTATTGCCGAAAGTCTCGACATAGCTGCCGATGCAGAGGGTGACATCCGCCAGGCTGTAATATTCGGCGATGAGCCTGTCGTTGATCCAGTCGTGGAAGACAAAGACATCATCCAGGCCGGCTTCACTGATCTTGCGCCGCAACCCGGCGTAGTAGTCCCGCTGGCTGGGCTCGCTATCGGCGTCCAGCCACAGCGGCGCCAGCACCCGCAGATCGTCCCAGCCGTAGCTGCGCTTTAGCAGCGCCGCCACTTGAATGACTTCGTCGATGCCCTTGCTGCTTTCAGGCCGATGGGGAAAGAGCATGACTGGGTGTTCGGCGATCTTTGGGGGAATCACCCGGAAGATCGCGTCCGGCTTGGTGTAGCGGAAATGACGCCAGTCGAAGCCATTGTGAACAGCATGCATGCGCTCGCCGACCGCGGGCGCGAATTGCCCAACCACCGCTTCATACGACGCGCGCGTGTGCTCGGAGGGCAGAATCCACTCGTCGCCCTGGAACAGCAGCGCGCTCTGCAAGGTCTCTGCGAACAAGATGCTGCGCAGGGAAATCACGGTCGGTTTGTCTTGATAGACGTAGGGGAAGATCAGCCCGCCGTCGTGGCTGTAGTGAACGTCCGCTTCGGCGATGGCGGCGCCGACGGCGCTGATGGCGTTGGCAATATGGTAAAGCGGCGTGAAATAGGGCTCGGGGTAGGGCTGTTTGAAGCGCAGAACCGGCAGGATTTCGACATTCTCATGCCATTTGAATGGTTGCGAAGTATCATGCCGCCTCGTGCACAAGATGGTCACATGATGACCCAGCTCGCCCAGATGCTGCGCGACTTTCTTCAGCTGTTTCTGCGCGCCGCCCAAAGCCAGCTCGGGGAAAAGCGGCGTCATGGAAAAGACGGCGATCTTCTTGGCCATGCGGGTCGCTCCGGCATTTCGCCAACAGAATTACGTTGGTGTCGCTAAGCCAGTGTAACACTTGGGGATGTAGTAGCAAGGCACGCCGATGGCGGCAGAGGCAGATACTGTCCGGGTGGGCGAGCCAAGGCTCGCCCCTACGGTTGCTACGTGAATGTAAGAGCGGACAGGACGGGTTGCAAACAGGCAGCGAACTGTAGGGGCGACTTATTAAGTCGCCCGAAAACTCAACCTGAATAAGCGGGCGACCTGATAGGTCGCCCCTTCGGTCAGCCCTCTGAGTTTCGCATCACATGCGTGAAAGTACTTTTGCGTCTTTGTGGTGGCAAGTAATCTGAAACGAGTGCCCAGGCTTGGCAATGGAAGCGAGTAGGCGCTAAATCTGCGAGACGCCCAATTAGCCGGCGATGAGCGTGCCGACAGACGCGTCGCCCGAGAGCGCTCTGACCAAATCTCGCGGGTTCCAGAAATCGAGCACGACGATGGGCATGGCGTTTTCCTGGCAGAGGGTGAAGGCGGTGGTGTCCATCACGCGCAGTTGCTGGTCGAGCACCTGCTGATAGTCGAGCCGGCTGTAACGGCGGGCGTGCGGGTTGCGCAGGGGGTCAGCCGAATAAACGCCGTCGACCTTGGTGGCTTTGACGATGACATCAGCGTGAATCTCGCTGGCGCGCAATGCGGCGGCCGAATCGGTGGTGAAGTAGGGGCTGCCGATACCGCCGGTGAGGATGACCACGCGTCCTTTTTCCAGGTGGCGGATGGCGCGCAGGCGAATGTAGGGCTCGGCGATGGAATTCATCTCGACCGCGGTTTGCACGCGCGTGACGATGCCCAGGCGCTCGATGGCGTCTTGCAGCAGCAGGCCGTTCATCACCGTGGCGATCATGCCCATGTGGTCGGCAGTGCTGCGGTCCATGCCCAGCTTGGCGGCGGGCTCGCCCCGCCACAGGTTGCCGGCGCCGATGACTATGGCGACTTGCATGCCCAGTTCGTAAACTTCGCGCACGCGCTGGGCGATATATGCCGCTTTTTCCGGGTCGATACCCGTTCCGTTATCACCCGCCAGCGCCTCGCCGCTCAGCTTCAACAGTACCCGCTGATAGGGCAGCTCGCCACGCACGGTCATGGTCGCTCCTTTGTCCAAAGTCGTCGTCGATTGGTCGCGTATCATGTCGCTTCGCCCTATGGTAAAAGCCAGAATTCGCTTGTCAAGCCGAGCGCGCGGAAGACGCTCTGGGCGCGTTCGGCGCTGATGCCGCGGAAGTCCGGTGACATCCGGTCCCGATACCAGCGCTGCGCCAGCTGCCAGACCTTCAACAATGGTAGCACTGCGCCGGTTTCGCGCCCTTTGATTCGGCGCCATTCAGCGACTTCTTCTTCCGACCGGAAGATCAGAATTCCCGCTCAGGTTTCTACAATATCGTCGTACCATTGGCGAAAAGGGTGGGCGAAATGCACAAGCAACCCGCCGCCACCGCGCAGGCGCCCGGCTTCAATCGAATAGCGCAGGCCGTCGCCGGTGAGCGGGTGGCGCGCTGCAATTGCGGCGTCGCGGTCCAGCATGGCGGGGATGCCCAGCGAATCCCAGGCGCAGTTGGCATTGAGGTCGACGCCGGCGACATTGACGCGGTAGTCGGTCGATACCGCCGACATGGGATGCGCCATCAGCACGGCGTCGCCGGCCCCCAACACCAGCGCGTGGGCGTCGTGCAGTCGCCGCAGCGCCTGGCGCGCGCCGCGCTCAGCGATCTCAAAGCGCGCGCCGATTTCGAATGCGTCAGGCGCGCGCCCGCTCGCTGCCAGAGACTTATACACATACAGACGGATTCGCCAATCACGCTCAGTCGGCTTCATCGCCCCGCCCAATACAAGAGGGATCGGTCTCCGACCAATCCCTCGGTCTCAGTTACATACGATTCAAGCTGCGCAGCGTCGATGCTCGACGCCAAAGCGCTTAATTCTCGCCGCCGACTTTGAAGCGCTGGAAGCGGCCGATGTTGATGGTCTCGCCGACATCGGCGACTGTCTCCTGCAAGTACTGCTCAATTGTTTTGTCGTCGTCCTTGATGAAGGCTTGCTCCATTAAGACGATCTCTTCGTACCATTTGTTGAGGCGCCCGGCGACGATCTTCTCGGCGATGCGCTCGGGCTTGCCTTCACCCAGGGCGCGTTCCAGCTGCAAGCGGCTCTCGGCGGCTACTTGCGTTTCGGGGACATCTTCCCGCTTGACATACTGCGGGTTCATATTGGCGATGTGCATAGCGATGTCTTTGGCGAAGGACTTGAATTGCTCGGTCGCCGCCACAAAGTCAGTCTCGCAATTGACCTCGACGATGACGGCCAGGCGCTGGTCGAAGTGGACGTAGCTGCCGATGATGCCTTCGTTGGCGCTGCGCCCCTTGCCCTGCAACTTGATGCCGTCCTTCAGCGCCTTTTCGCGCAGGAATATCGCCGCGGCGTCCAGATCGCCTTCGTGCTGCTCCAGCGCCTTCTTGCAATCGAGCGGGCCAGCGCCGGTTCGATCCCGCAGTGCCTTTACTTCTCTTGCCGTAACTGCCATTTCGTCTCGATTCTCCGTTGTGTTGAGCCGCGCTTTATTCTGTCGCTTGCGCCGCTGGCGTAGCTTCGCTGGTTTCGGTCGTGCCGGTTTCGCCCGCTTCAGTCTCTTCGTTAGCGAAGAGTTTGGCGTCACGCAATTTCGCCAAGGTCGATTCGCCCAGCAAGTCCTCGTCGGCCAATTCTTCGTCGTAGGCATCGGGGAAGAATTGTTCTTCCTCTTCGTCTTCGCCGGCGGACTGGCGCAAGTTGTGGCCCTCGAGCACGGCGTCGGCCAGCGCGCCAATCAGCAGGCGGATGGAGCGCATGGCGTCG
This sequence comes from Chloroflexota bacterium, assembly GCA_009841405.1. Lineage (GTDB taxonomy): Bacteria > Chloroflexota > Anaerolineae > Aggregatilineales > Phototrophicaceae > UBA6055. The sequence continues at coordinate 16,540 of VXLV01000129.1, forward strand.
TCGTTGGCGGGCAGGATATGATCGACCATGTCGGGATTGGCATTGGTATCGACCAGCGCCAGGACCGGAATACTCAAGATATTGGCTTCCTTAACCGCGGTATACTCCCGCTCGGCATCGACAACGATGAGCAGGTCGGGCGTGCGCTTCATCTCTCGGATGCCGCCCAGGCGCAGTTGCAACTTGGCGATTTTGCGCTCCAGCACCAGGCCCTCTTTCTTGGTCAGACGGTCGAATTCGCCGGCGTCGCGGCGCTGCTCCAGTTGCTTCAAGGTATCGATTCGGCTGCGGATGGTCTTCCAGTTGGTCAGCGTCCCGCCCAGCCAGCGATAGTTGACGTAGGGCATGCCGCAACGGACGGCTTCGCGCTGGACGATCTCCTGCGCCTGCCGCTTGGTGCCGACAAATAGCACAGAGCCGCCGCCGGCAACCAGATTGGCGATCATGTCATGGAAGCTGTTCAGATTCTTCAGCGTAATCTGCAAATCAATGATGTGGATCCCGTTGCGCTGCGTGAAGATGAACTCGTCCATCTTGGGATTCCACTTGTTGGTGCGGTGCCCGAAATGCACGCCCGTCTCGAGCAAGGTCCGCATGCGTACTGCTGATGGCATTACAAATCTCCTTGGATAGTTGGTGTTTTCTGCTCGCACATCGTTCAGCCTCCGGCGCCAATCCGCAAGCGCGGACAACACCCGCCGCGAGTCCCGATGTGTGGAAATCGGCCGGGCGCGAATGTGCGCCCGTTGCCGCGCGCGGATTCTAGCATAGGGGCAGGGTAGGGGCAATGATAGGTTTGGCGGGACCGGGCAATCGCTTCGGGCAGAATCACCGACAGCGAAGTGCTGGGTCATGCCTAGATTTGACCACAGAACTAATCGTAAGAAGGCAATTAAATGACGTTCCCACGCAACAAAGTCGTCAAAGTCATCGAATGCCTGTAGGGGCGAGCCGGTGGCCCGCCCACAAGTTAGGAGATTTACCTGCGGGTGTTTCGGCGAAACGTCCCTACGGCCCGCTGGTAAAGAGAATATCTTCCAGCGCGGTGATGAAGGCTTGGTTGGCTTCGCGCGTGCCCAGGCTGAGGCGCATCGCGTATGGCATGCCGTTGCGCGACTGCCCGCGCAGCAGCAAGCCGCGCTGCTGCAATTGCGCCTGCAAATCGTCGGCCGGGATACGCGTTTCGAAGAGGATGAAATTGGCGGCCGGCTTCCAGTAATGGATATCAAGCCGGTCAAATTGCTGGCAGACCCAGCGCGCCTCCGCCCGCAGCGTTTCGATGACTCGGCGGACGTGCGCTTGATCGCGGCACGCGGCGATGCCGGCCGCCAGCGCCAGTTTGTTCTGGTGGAAGCCGCGGTGCAATCCGGCGATGGTATTGGCAATATCGGGCCGGGCGATGCCGTAGCCCAGGCGCAAGCCAGCCAACCCATACACCTTCGAGAAGCTGTGTACGATGACAATGTTGCGCTGGTCCAGGACGTAGCGCAGCGAATCCGGGTAGTCGCAGTCATCGACGAATTGGTGGTAGACCTCGTCGGCGACCACGAGCGCGCGCTCGGGCAAGCCGCACATCAGCGCCTCGACCGCCGCTGCGCTGATTACCGTTCCGGTGGGATTATTCGGGTTGCAGACCATAACCAGCCTGGTGCGTTCGGTCACGGCCCCGAGGACCGACTCCGGTCGATAGTTGAAAGTCCGCGGCTCAAGCGGGACGTCGATGACCACGGCGCCCAGCGGCTCAGTGACTTTTCGGTAGGCGCCGGTGAATGTCGGCGATGACACGATGACCTCATCGCCGGGGCCGAGCGTCGCGCGGGCGATCAGCTCCAAAGCTTCAAAGCCGCTGCAACCGGTGAAGATTTGCTCTGGCGTCAGCCCGCGCCCCAGCACATCCACGATCGCCCGTCGTAGTTCAATGTCGGAGTAATTCGGGTACGTGCCCAAAGTCGGCGCTACCGCGCGAATCGCTTCCACCACGCGCGGCGACGGACCCAGCGGATTCTCATTATTTTGCAGGCGATGCGCGGACGCCGGCTGCCGCGCCTGCAGCCGGTCTTCTTCCGAAGCGCTATGGTCTTGCCGCGTGAAGGCGCTGATATCGGGATTGAAACGCAATTCGCTCATGGTATCGGGGGAGTCCGTCCGTTGGATAGCGGGCTGGCCGAGCATGATAATCGAAAATTGGGGCAGCGATAAGCGGGCGTTCCCTAGCGCCGATTGCGCAATTCCAGGGACGCGCCACCCTTTTGATCGAAGCCGAACTTGCCGTAAAAGCCGACAAGATTGGAATCACAATCCAGCATCACAAGTTCGATATGCTGCGTGCGCTTGAGGATTCGCTCCAGCATTTCCGAGGCGATGCCTTGCTTGCGGTAAGCGCCGTCCACGACGACGTCATCAATCAGCGCGCGGTAGCGGTCGTCGGTGATGACGCGCGAGAAGGCGATGAGCCTGTCTTCATGCCAGACCCCCAGCGTTATCTGGCTGCGATCCAGCATCTGCTGAATATCGAGCGGGCCGCGATCGTTTGCCCAACTGGTTTGCAGCAGCAGGCGATGGAGTTCTTCGGGATTGATGGGCTCGGTGAACGAGTAGATATAGCGTGTCGGCATTGGCTGCGCCCTCCTGCGGACCGGTGATGTCGGGCCGGCTGACGCGCCAGCCCCGCGAACATGATACCGCATGGCACTGACGGCCCGGCAAGATTTGTTGCTTTTGCCCGGTCAGTCAATGTGCGCAAGCCGCTGCCGCGATGTTGTAGGGGCTACCCATTGGGTCGCCCGCGCAGCCCGCGGCCGCGCTTCTATAGACACACGAGTGGCAATGCCGCCGCCCACGCAAAATACCTTGCTTCACACAGTGTTTTTCTCCCCTCCCTGACTCGTCGGGGAGGGCCGGGGGTGGGGTAAGTTGCCCAGCAACCGCGACTTAGCAGGGCCAAGCCATCGTGTCGCCCGCGCCCTAGCCCTGCGCGATGGGATGGCCGGTGCTAGAATGAACCTGTCCGCCTTATGGCCGCGAGGGGAAGGGTTTTGGCGACCAGTCGCTGGGATTCGTTCATCCAGTTTTTGTGCGAGATTTACCAGACGCCTGACGCCGGCGAGCGCCAGGTGCTGGTGGATGAATTGCTCACTACCCACGACGAGTGGCCCTGGGTGGAGCGCGACAAAGCGACCTTCGTCTACGACTCCTGGACAGCGCAGAATGTGGCGCTGAATCTCGACATCATCAACCGCGACCCGCCCTTTGAGAATATGGCGCGGCTTGAGGATACGTCGCTCTGGTATTTCCAGCGCTATTTCGAACGCGACGCGCTGGTCGACTACATGTTTGCCGTCGACGACCCGGGCACGCCCCTCGCGCAAGAGATCGACCTGATGGAGCGCGTTGGCCGTTTCTGGCAGGCGGATACGCTTAACGCTCTGTCCATCAGCGCCAGCCAGGTCGACAGCTCGGTGCTGCGGATGCCGCGCGCTCGGCCTTTTCCCAATTGGGGGGCGATGGCCGCGGTGCCGCGCGGACGCGTCTATCGACACCGCTTCAACTCGATGCAGCTGGGTTTCAGCAACCGCAATCTGTGGGTATATACGCCGCCCGGCTATGACGCCAATGACGGCAAAAGCTATCGGCTGCTCGTGCTGATGGACGGCCAGTGGGCGGTCAATGTCCTGGAAGTTCCCTATATCGCCGACGCGCTGATCAAACATGGTCGCATGCAGCCCATCATCATCGCCATGCTCGCCGGCGGCACGCAATCGCAGCGCATCGGCGAATATGTGGGCAACGACAAGCACTATGCCATGGTCGCGGCGGAATTGCTGCCCTTCTTGCAGGCGGAGCATCGCATTGACCCGCTGGCCCTCGGCTTGGGCGGCGTCGGCGAAGGCGCCGTGGCGGCCGTGCACGCGGCCTTGAAGAATCCGGCTATCTTCGGCCATCTCATTGTCATCTCGCCACCGCTCGGCCGGGCGCCGGCGCTGCAGCTGCTCAAAGATTATGCGCAGCGTTTTCGTGATTTGCCGGTCTTGCCCAAGCGAATCTTCCAGTCGGTCGGGCGCTACGAACAGGACCTGCGCTTTTATCAGCCGGCGCTGGCGCTGCGCGGCATCCTCGAGCGGCGCATGAGCCACGATCCCGAACTGCGCTACCGCTTTGTTGAGCTGGGCAGCGGGCACAGCCTGGCCGCCTTCAAGAGCGTCATGCCCGAAGCGCTGGCGCATGTCTTCCCGCCCGGCTGAGACGCGAACTCGCGATTATGGGCACGCTCTTCATCGTACCGACGCCGATCGGCAACCTCGAGGACATCACCTTGCGCGCGCTGCGCGTCTTGCGGGAGGCAGCGCTGATCGCGGCCGAGGACACCCGCACGTCACGCGTCCTGACGCGCCACTTCGACATCAACACGCCAATGACCAGCTATCATGAACACAACAAGCTGTCGAAGCTGGATGAGATCTTCGCGGCGCTGGAGACGGCCGATGTGGCGCTGATCTCCGACGCCGGCACGCCCGGTATCTCCGACCCCGGTTACGAGTTGATTGCGGCGGCGCTGGCTCGCGGCTACGAAGTCGTGCCGCTGCCGGGCGCCTGCGCCATCACCACCGCCCTGGTCGGCTCGGGCCTGGCCGCTGACAGCTTTCGCTATGTAGGCTTCCTGCCGCGAAAGACCGCTGCTCTGCGCGCGCGGCTGAAAGACTTGAGAGCCGGCCGTGAAACGATCGTGGCTTACGAAAGTCCCTACCGCTTGGCCGATTCGCTGGCGCTGATCGCCGAGGTCATGGGTGGGGAACGGCGCGTCTGCGTCGCGCGCGAGCTGAGCAAAAAGTTCGAGCAGTTCTACCGTGGCAGCGCCCGCGAACTGCGCGACCTTTTCGCCGCCGACAGTCCTCGTGGCGAAGTCACGCTGGTGATCGCCGGCGCGGACCCGGGCGAAACCCGCTGGAGCGAGGAGCAAGTCCGTTCCGCGCTGCGCCGGCGTCTGGCGGCGGGGGAGGCGCATTAGCGGGCCGCGCGCGACAGGCCGCAAGCAGCCGGCTGGCCAAAGAACAATGTCTATCAGCTCGGCATCGAAGACGACTGAGCCTCTATCGCCAGCGCCATGCGGGCGCTGATCACGCACAGTCTTGTGTACCCCATGCCCGGCCCTCTTTGGCGGCTCTATGGCGAGCGTCCCGAATCAAGGGCGAAGGTTGCTCTTTCATCGAAGGTGAGTTTACGTGCGGCGAACCGACGAATGGCGCCAGAATGGCTCGCCTTCTGTCAGCGCGCTCCCCCTCCCTGATGCTTCGGGG
>VXLV01000154.1:0-1325 GCA_009841405.1 Chloroflexota bacterium
GGGGCCAAGACATTGTTTGTGACCAACAATTCATCTTGGTAATCGCTTTTCTATTTTTGCCCCCCCCCCCCCGCTCATTCGCTCTAGTTTCAGCACTGTTTCTCCTCTTTTCTTTTTCGCTGGCGCCGGTCTACGCCGCGACTATCACCGTTAATCGCACGTCGGCGGATATCGCCGATGATGACGAGTGCAGCCTGGCGGAAGCGATCATCAACGCCAACGACGACGCGCAAACGCACGATGATTGCGCGGCCGGCAGCGGCGCCGATGAAATCAACTTGTCCACCGACGTCGTCCTGCCTGCTGACAGCCCGCTCAACATAACGACATCGCTCACCATCAAGGGGAACAGAAGGACGCTTAGCGGGCCGGGCAGGCTCTTGAGTATAGGCACCAGTGTAGCCAACGCCGACCTTAAGGTGACGATAAACGGGCTGAAAGTCACCAATAACAACTCCGCAGGCGACTCTAATATTGCGCTGGAGATTTGGACCAGAGCGGAAGTGACCATCAATAACAGCGACTTCCACAGCAATGGGTCTACTTTGTCCGGCGCCGGCGCCATCTATGCGCACAACAGTCCCATCAGCATCACGATCAACAACAGCAGGTTCTATGATAACAGGAGCAGCGTCGGCGGCGGCGCAATATATTATAATGGATTTTCTACAAACTCCACTTTCACAATCAACAACAGCCGCTTCAGCCGAAACAGGGCAGCCGGCCAAGGCGGAGCTGTGAATGCGACCAGCCTGTTGACCATGACTGTTAACGAGAGCACTTTCAACAACAATATAGCTAGTGAAGATGGCGGCGCCATCCTCCAGAGCACTAGAAACACTTACATCTTCAACAGCACATTCAATGACAATTCGGCGGGTGTCTCCGGCGGCGCCATCTTCAACCAGCGCTACCTCCTTCTGGAAAACAGTACCCTGTTCAATAATACGTCGGTCAATCATGGCGGCGCGCTCTACGGGAGAAACTCTACTTTCACCGATGACGTGACTGTAAGGCATGTCACATTTGTGAATAACGAATCCGCGGGCACAGGCAACATTGGCAACACCATATTCTTTCAGACTGGCAGCACAGCACAGTTGTACAACAGCATCATCGTAAAAAAGCCGGGCGCGCAGGGTAACGAATGGAGCGGTGTGACCACGAACATCAGTAATATCATCTACCTCCGCACCACCGATACCGTGGATCCGCTGCTGGGCGGGCGCGCGGGCAACCCGGCCTATTACACGCTTCAAGCGAACAGCCCGGCGATTGACGCGGCCGACGGCACGCAATGTGGCGGGTCGCTTATACACATCTGA
>VXLV01000154.1:1335-21603 GCA_009841405.1 Chloroflexota bacterium
GGCCGTGGCAACGCGCGCATTTTACCCCCTCCACCCCAACCGCCCGGCTTTTGTCGCGGCCGACGTCAAGAAAGGTGTAAAGCTCCGCGACCGGGTTGACCAGCGCGGACGGAGCCGGGGCAGCGCCTGCGATATCGGGGCGTTTGAATGGTATCCGCCTCCGCCTTCCGGTGGCGGCGGTGGTGGTGGTGGTGGCGGTGATGACGAAGCGGCCGCCAGCAGCGACTCGTCGCCCGTCACCGTCTGCGCCGACTGCAATGATCTGCTGGCGGCCGGTTACAGCCTCAAAGCGACGAATGGGCTGAACAGCGGCGTCCAGTTCCGGCGCGTGGGCGCGGTGGCAATCGGCGACCGGGCGCTGCGCGAGAACGGCTTTGTGGACGCGATAGACGTCTACGGCTGGGTCGAGCAGGGCGCGGGGGTCTGCTTTCCGGGGGCGGGATCGCTGCTCTTCCTCGATGCCGCTTTCAGCCCGCGCGCGCAAGTCCCCCTAAATGGATACACGCGGGACGGTATGACCTGCGCCGATATCGACCGGCCGGGAACGGTTCTGCTGCTGTCGGCCGCGCCGCTGGCCGCCGGGCGTCTCGGCTCGGTCGCGTCGGCGCAGGCGCGCGGTCTGAGCGATTGCATGGTGACGACTGACGCGATTCTCAACTTTCGGGAATCGCCCGGCGGGCCGCGCATCCACTTTGTCGATCCCTGGGGCGACGCAATCGCGGGCTGGCTGCCGCGGGGCGTCACGCTGACCGCGCTGGAGCGGACGGCGGACTGGTTCCTGGTGGATTATCACGGCGAGCGGGGCTGGATCAGCGCGCACTTTGTCACCACTAGCGGCGACTGCGGCTAGGCGGCGCGGGCGACCCACCGGGTCGCCCCTACCAAGATTGCGCGCCGAGCGCCCCGTCTCTTTCAGCGCTCTCCCCCTCCCTGATGCTTCGGATGCCCGCCAGAACCGCAGTGTCTACGCGCGGTAGAGCTGGCGGGACGGGATTGGGGTGGGGGTCTTTGAGACGCCGCTACTTGCTGACGCGCGTGACGTAGCTCTCTTCTTCCAGGTTGATCTTGACCACATCGCCGACATTGATGAACATCGGCGCGCTGACCTCGAATCCGCTCTCGAGCTTGATTTTCTTGGTCGGGCTGTTGGCGGTGTCGCCGGCCACAGCCGCTTCCACCTCAATCACCTGGTACTCCATCGTCTTCGGCAACTCGTAGTCGATGATTTCGCCTTCGTAACTCAGCAGCTTGATGGCCATGCTGTCTTTGATGAAGCGCAGGTCATCGCCGAATATGGCGCGGTTGAGCTGCGGCTGGTCGTAGGTTTCGGTGTTCATGAAGGTGACGAAATCGTCATCGGCGTAGAGGAATTCAACCTGGTCGGCTTCGACGCGGATGTCCTCCACGCGCTCGCCCGAATTGAAAGTCATTTCGGTGGTGGCGCCGCTGCGCAGGTCGCGCACCGTCACACGGATGGTGGCTTTGCCGCGCCCGGGTTTGTGGTGGCGGTACTCCATCACGCGGTAGAGATTGCCGCTCGCGGTGAAGGTCGTGCCTTTGCGCAACTGGTTCACATCAATCATTGACGCTCTGGTCCTGGGTTCTGTCTGTCCGAATCATAGACGACCATTGTAGCAAAAGCGCGGCGACCTGCGTAGCCTTCCATTTGGATGAAACGCCCTTTGCGAACCGGCTAGCCAAGCAAAGCCACCGCCTCGATTTCGATCAGCGCGCCGATGGGCAGGCCGCCCGCCTGCACGGTCGTGCGCGCCGGCGGGTCCTGCGGGAAGAACTCGCTGTAGACCGCGTTGAACTCGGCGAAATCGTTGATATCGGCCAGGAAGACGGTCGTCTTGACCACATTGTCCATGCCGCTGCCGGCCGCTTCCAGCACGCCGGTGATATTGTTCATCACCTGTCGCGTCTGCGCCGCAATGCCGCCCTCGCGCAGGTTCGACGTGCCGGGGATGAGCGGGATCTGGCCGGCGGTGAAGACGAAGCCGTTGGCGATGATGCCTTGCGAATAAGCGCCGACAGCCGCCGGCGCGTTCTCGGTGAAAATGACTTGTTTTGTCATGGTTCGCGCTTTCTCCATTTGTAGGATATATGCGCGAATTGTGGTATCTTTGTAGCGGCTGTCAAGGGAGAGGATGCGCTGATGGATCCCATTGAACGCAAGACTGCGGCCGAGATGATTGACGACGACTTCGCCGACGAAGCGCCGCATGACGATGACGAACCGACCACGGAAGAACTGATTGAGATGCTGCGCGAGAGCCTTGAAGACGTGAAGGCGGGCAGGACCCGGCCTGTGCGCGAACTCTTGCGCGAACTCCGCGAAATGACAGCCGAAGATGCCGACCCAAGTTGATTCGTCAGAAGCGTTTGACAAGGAGTCAAGAAGGCTCAATCGTAGATTTCCTTCGTTAGAGGCTGAAATTGACCGGCTCACTACGCAGCTTGAGCAGGACGCGCGGCCCGGGGTAAAGCTGGCTGGAATCGGCTACGAGGCATACAAAGTCCGCCTGCCGAATCGCTCGGCGCGGCGCGGGAAAAGCGGCGGATTTCGCGTCATCTATCAAGAGAAATCGGGGCGACTTGTCCTGCTGCTGCTCCTCTACTCCAAAACGGAACGCGCCGACATTCCCAACGATGTCATCATTCGCGTGATAGAAGAATTCGGATAGCCGTCAATTCATTTGGCGCGTTCTCGATGGCGATAATTTGCTTTGGCATGGGTCGTGCTTTCTCCATTTGTAGGCTATATGCGCGAATTGTGGTATCTTTGTAGCGGCTGTCAAGGGAGAGGATACGCTGATGGATCCCCTGGAACGCAAGTCCGCAGTCGGGCTAGTAAACGACGACATCGCCGACGACGCGCCGCATGACGATGACGAACCGACCACGGAAGAACTGATTGAGATGCTGCGGCAAGCCGTCCATGAAGCCAGTACCGGGCAGACGCGCCCCGCAAGGGAAGTCATGCGAGAACTCCGGGAATTGCTAGCCGCCGATGCCGACAAGAGTTGACGTCGGTAAGACGTTTAGACGTCAACTGCGTCGTCTGGCGCGCAAGCATCCCTCATTAGCAGACTCGGTAGACGAGCTCATTTATCAACTCGAAACCGACACCCGACCGGGCGCAAGGTTGACCGGCTTAGGATACGAGGCCTACAAAGTTCGCCTGCCGAATCGCTCGGCGCGGCGCGGGAAAAGCGGCGGCTTCCGCGTTATCTATCAAGAGAAATCGGGACGACTTGTCCTGCTGCTGCTCCTCTACTCCAAAACGGAACGCGCCGACATTCCCAACGATGTCATCATTCGCGTGATAGAAGAATTCGGATAGCCGCCATAGGTCACGCTACGCGAATAAGCGCCGCCACCGGCCGCCGGTCCGCTATCGGCGGCGACGGCTCGTATTGGCATGTTCGTGACTTAACGTCAATTTGTTGAATCTAACCTGCAATCAAATCTCATGGCGGATGCAGTCCTGCGTCTACCCAACGCCGTCGCGCTCGGACAGCGCCGCGCCGGTTGATCCGCAAGCGCGACACCGTTGCCCGGCCCACCGCAGACAACCCGATCAAGCTTGTTTTGTCATCGTCCCAGCAAAAGTGATCTTTCCAGTTCTGGGTTCTTGGGTTAAACAGGGCAGTTTCAGCGCCGGATTCTGGATCAATGGCAGCCACAAAATCTCGCTTGAATAAGTTGCATCCCACGCAGGAAAAGCTCAAATTGCTCGGTGAAGTTTCGCCTTTTTGCGTCAATGGGATAATATGATCGATTTCCATCACTATCACGACCGATTCTTGTGTCTGACAATACTCGCATTGTCCTCGCGCCCGTTCCTTTACTTGTTGTCGCAGGCGTACAGGGATCCATGCCACGCGCTATGCCCCAAGTTTGAGCAGTTTATCGATATCGTGCCCGCGCCTTTTAAGCTGCAGCAAAGCCTCTGAGCGCAGCAGCACCTGATGATCAAACTTAGCTACCAAGTCCTCCATTTCGACGATCTCATCCTCAGTGACCCGTCCCAATTGACCAAGCTGCATCAGTTCGCGCAGACGCGTGTCGTGCGGCCAAGCCAAGCGCTGATGCACGACAGCCAATAGCTGCTCATCGGCGAAATCCTGTAGCGCCTCCGGCTCTAACTCAATTGCGGAGAACTCGGCAAACAGCAGCGACAGCGCGTCCAACATTACAGACTCCGCCGAAGACGCCCGCTTGCTGGCGATTGCTTCCGCGCGTTCATAAATCGCGGCCGGCACTCTTAGTTCCTTGGTCGGCTGCTCCATGCCTGCAACTCCTTGTTCTCATCATCGCTATTGTACCTGAATCGCGCGGGCGGCAGCGCCACTCATTTCCCACGCCGGCCATGACAGCGCTTGAACTTCTTCCCGCTGCCGCAGGGGCAGGGGTCGTTGCGGCCGGCCGCCGCGAAGGCGCGCTCCAGTTCGGCGTCATAGCGCGCCATCTGCAGCATGACGTTTGCCGGCGGGCGCCGCCCCGACAGCTCGCGCGCCATGTAGTCCATCGTCGGCCGCACATGGTTGAAAAAGGCGCGATAACCGGCGCAGAGGTAATTCAAGCCCGGCTCGCCAGCGGGCGTCTCAATGAAGCGGTTCTTGGGGCAGCCGCCATTGCAGACGAATTTCACTTCACAGTCCAGGCAGTACTGCGGCAAAGTATCGCGCTTGTCCTGCCCGAACTTCACCTGCTCGTCCATCACCACAATCTCGCTGAGCGGCACATCCATGATATTGCCCAGCTTGTAATCAGGCTCGACATAGTGGTCGCAGGAGAAGACATCGCCGTTGTGCTCCATCGCCAGCGCCAGCCCGCATGTCTCGTCGAAAATACAGAGGCCGGGCGGCGCGCCGGTCCAGGCCGCCAGCGCGATATCGAAGATCTGCACGAAGACCTGGCCCACATCGCGGCGCACCCACTCCTCGTACATGTCGATGAGGAACTGGCCGTAACCCTCAGCCGTGACCGAACGGTCGGTGACTTGATCGCCCTCCTGATAGCCGGTGTCGTTGTCGCGCTCGACGATAGGGATGAACTGCATGAACTTCGTGCCGACTTCATCGCGCAAGAACTTGTAGACGCGCGCGCCCTGCCCTTCGTTGGCGGCGTGCACAGTCGTCAGGATGTTGTACTCGGCGTCATGCTTCTGCAGCAGGCGGATGCCGGCCATGACCTTGTGAAAGGTCGGGTTGCCGCCTTTGTCGACGCGGTAGTAGTCGTGCACATCCGCCGGCCCGTCCAGGCTGACGCCCAGCAGGAAGTCGTTCGCGGCGAAAAACGCGCACCAGTCGTCGTCGAGCGTGACAGCGTTGGTCTGCAGCGCGTTGGTAATTCGCATGCCCGGGCGCTTGTGCTTCTGCTGATAGCGCGCGGCCTGCTTGTAGAAGTCGAGGCCCATCAGCGTGGGTTCGCCGCCCTGCCAGGCGAAGTTGATGTCGTTGACCTGCTGCGCGTCGATGTACTGGCGGATGTACTCCTCGAGCAGCGTCTCCGACATGCGGAACTTGCTGCCAGGATACAGCGCTTCTTTGGAGAGGAAATAGCAGTACTTGCAGTCGAGGTTGCAGATCGCGCCTCGCGGCTTGGTCATCAGGTGGAAGGCGGTGGGTTGGGCGGTCGTCGCGTGCATGGTGGGGAGTATAGCTGATTTCGCGTCAGGGGCACAGAGGGCACAGAGAAGAGCGAATTTGTGGCGGTTATGTTACACTCGCGCATGCGAAGGTGTCCCAGTTGGAAAGTGCAAGATGAGCTTATACGACAGATTGGCTAAGATTTCGCAGGACGTAAAGATCCAGCGCGAGCAGATGAAGTACGAAGCCGCGACTAATCTGGTGTCTGTGCAACCGTTTATCCGCGCTCTTGGATACAACCTGAACGATCTGAGCGAGGTCTATCCGGAATATGTAGCTGACCCTCGCGAATTTGGTGGCGAAGCCGTCGACTACGCCATTCTTCGACATGGCGTGCCCATTCTGGTGATTGAGGCGAAAGCGGCCGTACATTCCCTCAACGAGCAGCATTGGCGGCAGCTGTATAACTATTTCGGCGCGCTTGATGTGCAATTTGGGGTGTTGACGAACGGCATCGAGTACCGCTTTTATACAGACCTTAAGAAGAGCAACGTGATGGATAAGGAGCCCTTCCTCGTCATTGATCTGCTGAATCTGGACGCGCGGCTGGTGACCGAGCTTGAAGGATTTTCTCAGGCGGGATTTGATCCCGAACGCGTCGTTTCCGGCGCAAAGAAACGGGTCGTGGCGCGCCTGCTGAAACAGGAAATGAACAATCCATCGGATGAAATTGTGCGGCACTTCGCAAAACAGTTGACGACCAGACGATTTACTTCCGACGAACTTCGCTATTACGCAGAACCGCTTCGCGACGCATGGCAGGAATTGGCGAAGCAGAATCATGAAGTCAAGCCGCCTCCCCCACCACCACCCGACAGTATTCCGGTGTTCGCGGACTACCAAGGACGGCGATTTACAGCGACGCTAATGATTGACGATAAGATGTGGTTGCAGAGGGGCGACAACATGTTGTTCGATGGTAAACCCATGAATCATTCCGTCGCCGCCTTTGAGGCCGTGAAGAAAGTCGACCCGTTGCAGAAAAAGTGGCCTACGGGCTGGATATTCTGGCGTTTCGTCGACTCCGATACCGGTGAAGAACACCCAATAAAGAAAGTATTTGAAGACGTATGGACTCGTAATTCTAGCAACGGCTATTAGCCGACAGATCAAGAGTTACCTGAAGTATGCGAAAAACAGCGGACAGAATCTCTGCGTCCTCTGTAGTTCAATTCCAATACCCGAACTCCACCAGCCTATCCCAATAATCCCTAGCAAATTCTTCGCGACCTTTGTGTCTTTGTGCCTTTGTGGCAAACGAATCTCTGTGCCCTCTGCGCCTCTGTGGTGAATCACCGCAGCTTCTCCAGCACAGCCCGCAACCCCACAGGCAGCTCGCTCACAAACCGCAGCCGCTCCCCCGTCGCCGGATGCGCAAACGCCAACTCATGCGCGTGCAAGAACTGCCGCTTCAGCTTCACGCGCTGCTTGCGCCGACCATAGACCGTATCCCCCACCACCGGGCAGCCGATGAAAGCCGCATGCACACGAATCTGATGTGTGCGCCCAGTCAAGAGCCGTAACTTCACCAGCGCCCGGTCGCCCTGAAAATCGTCATCGAGCACTTCAAACTCGGTCTGCGCCGGCTTGCCATCGCGCCGGACCGCCATGCGTTTGCGTTGCCGCGGGTCGCGGGCAATTGGCGCGTCGATCAGCCCGCTGTTGGACTTCGGCCGCTGCTCGAGTAGCGCCAAATATATTTTGTCCACCGTGCGCGCCTGGAACTGCGCCATCAGCGCCAGCAGGCTCGGCTTGTCGCGCGCGATGACGATCAAGCCGCTGGTGCCGCGGTCAAGGCGGTGTACGATGCCAGGGCGGTCGCTCGTCTCCGGGTCGTCCATCATGTCGGCCACCTCCGGATAGCGCGCCAGCAGCGCGTTGACGAGGGTGCCGGAAGCGTTGCCCGGGCCTGGACGCATGACCATGCCCGCCGCCTTGTCGATGACCGCCAGATGCGCGTCCTCGTAGACGATAGCGAGGGGGATGTCTTCCGGCTCGACTGAGCTTTCTTCGCGCGGCGGAATACGCGCGACCACCTGCTCGCCGCCCTTGAATTTGTAGCCGGTTTTGCGCGGCGCGCCATCGACCAGCACGCAGCCGCTGCGGATAAGCGCTTGCGCCTGCGCGCGCGAGTAACCGGGCAAGTGCGCCAGCAGGAACTTGTCCAGCCGCTCGCCGGGCGCGTTCGCGATGAGGATCAGGGATTGCTCTGGCACGGGTAATTGCCCAGCAAGAATTCCCGATAACGTTGCCGAATGCGAACAGCGGCATTCATCCGGAGAACGAATACGGTTGTCCGCCCTTCGGGAGAAAGACCGGATATCGACGCGTCTGGGTTGACGCGAAAATGCTCGTTCCAGCTATCCAATCGCGGATGAAACAGTCTACAAAGTCTGTCGGTTTGCGGGTCATACCCGGCAACATTGACGCCCTTGAAGCGATTGCAATCCGGGCAAGCCAGGCAGAGATTCTCATCGCTGTCATCCCCTCCATGACTACTCGCAATAATGTGATCAACGTGAAATCCTAAAGATTGGGCTCCTCTTCCGAGGCGACAGTATTCGCAACAGCCTGACGCCAGAATGTGTACCGCATGGCGCTGCTGCGCGGAGATCGTCAAATCTCAATACCTTGCCGTCTCAAATCTATATGCACTTTCAGCAGCGCCATGAATCTATTTGCTCGAAGGCAATCGTCCAACTCGCGTTCTTCAAGTATGGTCAACTCACCCTCGCCGTTGCGGTCGAGTAGAAAATGAATTCGCGCCTGAATGTCTTTGGGAAACATGTACGCGAGCAGGTCATCAGCTGTAGGGTCAGAAGTCAAGAATTCAGCAACTGATTCCGGCGCATTTCGCGCAGGCGTATCGATCACGGCTTGATCTCGTCTTCCCTTGCCGCTTTGTCGCAACCTAGTCTTTGTTTTGAGCAGACTTATCAAGTTATCGGCATAGACGAAGTCGTCAAGCTCATGCCGCTGTTCAAAGGTCAGCTCAGATTCCCGGTTGAGGTACAGCAGATGACTCACGCGCTTCTGCAAATCGTCCGGCAGCTTGTAAGCGAGCAGTTCTTCATCAGTCGGATCTTCCGCCAAGAAGTCAGTGATGACCGCGAACACATCGCGCTGGCCTTCTTGTATCATGATTTATCTCCTTTGCCCTTGCCCGATTATAGCGCGAACACAGGCGCGCTTCACCCCATCCGCTCTAAACCGTCCCCAACGCCGAGCCCAGCAGGGCCGCGACGACGCCCGCAACCACGATGGCCAGCAGCATAATCAGCGCCATGCGCAGCAGCTTGCGCAGCGCCGCCCGCTCGGCCGCCGTCCATGCCTCTTTGCCTTCGCGTTCGTCCTTCATGCCGCCCCGCGCCGCTTTCATGCTCGATTAAATCACAAATTGGCCGCGCCTCATAATACGCGCGCCGCCGGGATCGGTTGCGGCAGACGCGCCGCGCCATTTTACGGCCGTTGGCTTAACGGCTATAATCAGCGGGTTGAAGGGAGAACCGGACATGAAAGTACTCGTGACGGGCGGCGCCGGTTACATCGGCAGCCACGTCGTGCAGATGCTGATCGAGCGCGGCTATCAGGTCGTAGTCTACGACAACCTGAGCGCCGGCCATCGCGCCGCCGTGCACTCCGACGCGGCCCTGATCGTCGGCGACCTGCGCGACCGTGAGGCGCTGGCGGCCGCCTTTGACGCCCACGCCTTTGACGGCATCATGCACTTCGCCTCGCGCATTTTGGTCGGCGAGAGCATGCAGCAGCCATTCATGTACCTGCGCGACAATCTCTACACCGTGATTAACGTACTGGAGCAAGCCAGCCGGCGCGGCGTCAAGCGCTTCATCTTGTCGTCCACCGCCAACCTGTTCGACCAGCCGCAGCGCATCCCAATCGCCGAATCCGAGACGCTATCCCCGGGCAGTATCTATGGCGAAACCAAGTACATGGCCGAGCGCTTGCTGGCCTGGATGGACCGGCTCGACGGCCTCAAGTACTGTTGCCTGCGCTATTTCAACGCTTGCGGCGCCCATCCCGACGGGCACATTGGCGAAGCGCATGACCCCGAATCCCACCTGATACCACTGGCGCTGCAAGTCGCTTTGGGTCAGCGCGACGCGATCGAGATTTATGGCACAGATTACGACACCCCGGATGGCAGCTGCATTCGCGATTATGTGCATGTGCAAGACCTGGCGCGGGCGCATATCCTGGCGCTGGAGGCGCTTTCCGATGGAGACGGCAAAAGCCGCGTCTATAATCTCGGCAGCGGCCGCGGCTACTCTGTGCTGGAAGTGATCGAAAGCGCGCGCCAGGTCACCGGCCACGCCATCCCCACTCGGGTAGCGCCGCGCCGCCCCGGCGATCTGCCCGTCCTGGTGGCCGACAACGACAAAATCGGCCGCGAACTCGGCTGGGAAACCGAGTACAACAGCCTGCGCCAAATCATCAAGACCGCCTGGAATTGGCACCGCTGGCATCCCAAGGGCTTCGACTCGTAAGCAGAAAGCGCCAACGCATTGTCCATCGCCGACCTCAATCGAATCCTTATCTTTCTGCTCTACTTGCCCATTTGCCTGCTCGTCTACAAGCGGCTGTTTCCACGACTTTCGCCCATATGCAGAAGGCTGGCGATCTTCATTCTGGCCGCCCAGCTTCTCGTCATCGCAATATCGACGGCCGTTCAGCACCGCAACAATCTAACGGGCTGGCTCTGGCACCTGGATCGCGAAGCCAACATCCCGTCCACGCTGGCGTCGACGCAATTGGCGCTAATAGGCGCGGTCGCGCTGCTGACGTCCTGGCGCAGCAAATCGCGGACAATCTGGCAGCGGCTCTTTTACGCCGCGTTCGGATTAATCTTCATCCACTTGGCGCGCGATGAATTCTTTCTGTTCCACGAAGGCGGGCTGCGATGGCAAGTCCCATTCGCCCTGTTTGGCGCGGGCGTCGCCCTGGCAACCGCGCTCAGCGCGTACCGCTTGCCGCGCGGCCTGCGCGTCTGGCACGCGACGATTTTAGCGGGCCTGGCTATGGGCGGGACCGGCGCCCTGGCGCTCGATGTCTTTCAATTCAGCGAGCAGTGCAGCGCTACACTTTTCTTCACCGGCCGCTGCGAGATATACGTCCTTGAAGAAACCCTCGAGTTCCTGGGCATGTGGCTGGCGCTTGTTGGCGCGCTCGGTCTGTTTTCCGCTGCCGCGCCCAGTTCAAGCCGCTGGCGGCTGATCTACCTCGTTCCCGCGCTCTGGATAATCACTCACCATATTCCGTATCTGATTACCTTGACTGAGTACTTATCAAGACCCGCCTCGTCGTCCGTGGCTCTGGCTGATGACGACGTGCGCTTGCAGATTTACCGCCTGGAGCGAGAAGACGCCAGCGTGTCGCTCCAATTCTTCGCTTTGCCCCGCAGCTGGCATCACTATACCGGCGTAGGCTATTCGCTTCACCTGGTGGATCAAGTCAGCGGGATATCGTATGCAGGCGTCGACGCATCGGGCCGGCGCAATCACCGCCTGCCATACTGGATCGCCAAGAGAGAGTACATCTACAAACAATGGCTAGAGTTCGATATCCCGCCGGACACAGCGCGCAACCGCGCGCTTTGGCTCGTGCTGACAACCTGGCGCAAACAGAACGGAGAATTCCCGAGTCTGGAAATCGAACATAGCGACTACCCGCTGCTCGGCGGCAATCAAGTCATCGTGGGCGAGTTGGTCCTGGAGGCGGCAGGCGGCCCGCAACAGGACAATCCCATCGCATTCTTTGAGCCGGGCATTGTCCTCGAACGCGCTGAATTCCCGCAGCGCGGACGATCCGGCGAAAGCCTTCCCTTCGGATTCGAATGGCGCAGCGCCGAAGCAGTTGAGCAAGACTTGGTCCAGTTTCTGCATCTTGGGCACGAAGCAAGCGGCGAATGGCTGGTCTTTGACCAGCCGCCACTCGGCGCGCGCCTGCCCAGCCGCTTGTGGTACCAAGGCCTGGCGGACGGCGAAGACTGGCAGGCGCCGCTCCCGGCCGACATGGCGCCGGGACCCTATGCCGTGTACACCGGGCTTTACCGCGTCAGCGACCGAGAGCGCTTGCGGGCCAGCGCCGCGGACGGGACGCCATACACCGACAATCGCGTTCCGATTGGCAGCCTGACTATCGGCGAATCCGATTGGTGAATAGCCCGGCCTTGTGTGTATCAGCTTCTATCCAAAAGGAGGCGCTGATATGACAAGACTGGCCGTCCTCGCCGACATTCACGGCAACCTGCCCGCCCTGCGCGCTGTCATCGACGATATGGCGCAGTACGAAGTCGACCAGGTCGTTGTGACCGGCGACAGCATCAATTGGGGCCCCTACTCGCGTGGCGTGATGGAAGTCATCAGCGAGCGGCGCTGGCCGGTCATCCGCGGCAACAATGAACTCTACCTGCTGGATTACGACACCGAGCGCGCGCCGGCGCATTGGGCGCGCTTCACCATGCCGCCCTACTTGCGTGCCCAGTTGGGCGACCAATGGGCGAGCGCCATCGCCGCCCTGCCGGATACGCTACAACTGCGCTTTCGCGACGCGCCGCCAATTCAGGTTGTCCACGGCATTCCCGGCGATCCCTGGACCGCCATCACGCCACAATCCTCCGCGGCGCAAATCCGGCGCTGGCTGCGCGATTGCAGCGAGCGGGCGCTCATCTGCGCGCACAGCCACATCCCGCTGGAGCGGCATGTCGGCGACTGGCGTATCTTCAATCCCGGCTCGGTCGGCGTACCCCTGGACGGCGAACACAGCGCCAGCTACATGATCCTCGACGGGCGCGCGGACGGCTGGACGCTGGCGGCGCATCGGCGCGTCCCATTTGACACCGCGCCCCTGCTGGCAGAGTTCGAGCGGACGCGCTTCACCGAGCGCTGCGGCGTCACCGCGCATCTGGTCATCGACGAATTTCAAACCGCCCGCCTGCAGCTTGCGGCTTATCTCGACTGGAAGCGGGAGCATTATCCCGGGCGCGGCGACAGCTTCGACCTGCTGCGGGAGTTCCGCGAATTGCCGGATATAGAGCCCTATATGCCGCCGGCTTACCGCGGGCTCACGAGCGCGCTCTATCGCGACTGAGCCGGCCGACGCTGATATAATCGGCGCGACGACCAGGCGAATCGGAGACATGGCGATGTGCCGCAATATCCGCACTCTATACAATTACGACCCGCCGAGCACAAAGGCCGACATGGAAGCGGCGGCGCTGCAATACGTGCGCAAGGTTAGCGGCTACCGTAAACCCTCGGCGGCCAACGAAGCCGCCTTTAGCGCAGCGGTGGCCGATGTCGCCCGCGCGACGGCGACTTTGCTGAACGCGCTCCAGACGACCGCCCCGCCCCGCAACCGCGAAGCCGAAATCGCCAAGGCGCGCGCCCGCAACGCCAGGCGCTTCGCCAACGCCGGGAACGGCTGATTCCGTATACTCAATTACCCCTCGAAGCGCGAACGAAATCTCTGATTCCGCAGTAATTGGGGGTAAATGGCGCGAATTCTGTTTTCCCAGCGAGCCGTAGGGGCGACATACCATGTCGCCCGAATCCACAAGGCGCAGCAGCAACGGGCGACTAGATTGGTCGCCCCTACGAGCTTCGCTTTTTCCGCGACCATACGGTATCGATGCAGCACAGGCGCCTCTGTGCCCTCTGTGTATCCTCATTTTCCTCTGTGGTGAGAGAACAGTGTGCAGCATTCCCCCAGCGCATAAGCCGTTTACAGCCCAGCAGCCATCCGCTAGACTACGCTCGTTTTCACAAGCGCGGCGCAAGGAACGAGTATGAGCGAGAGCGGCGCAAGCATGCGCGCTGTCATCATGGAGCGGATTGGCAAGCCGCGCGTGCTCAAAGCGACGCGCCTGGCGCGGCCGCAACCCGGCAGCGGCGAAGCGCTGGTCAAAGTCCACGCCACATCGGTCAATCCCGTTGATCTCATGCTGCGCAGCGGGCGCTTCATTGTGCGCAAGCCCATGCCGCATATCCTCGGCGCTGACCTGGCCGGAGAGATCGCGCAGCTGGGCGATGACACCGGCGACTGGCAGCCGGGCGACCGCGTCTGCGCCTGCTTCGAGGGCTTGGGCAGCGCCATCGACGGCGGCTACGCCGAGTATTGCGTCCTGCCCGCCGATCAGCTCATCGCCCTGCCGGAGGCCCTGGATTATCAATCAGCGGCCGCGGCCGGCGCCGCATTCGCCGCTGCCTTTCAGGCGCTGGTGATCAACGCCAAGCTCAAGAAAGCCGATAGGGTCGTGATACGCGGGGCGGCCGGCAGCGTTGGCGCGGCGGCCGTGCAAATCACCGCGGCGCGCGGCGCGCAAGTCATCGCCATCAGCGAGAGCCAGTTCGTCGGCGAATTGCGCGACATCGGCGCTGACATCGTGCTGGAAGACGCCGGCAGCGATCTGGCGCGGCAAGTCAATGTCGCCACGCGCGAAAACGGCGCCAACCTCGTCCTGCATTGCAGCGAGCGGCTCGACCTGGACGAATCGCTCGACATGCTCGGCGCGGGCGGGCGTTTGGTCATCGCCGGCGCCCTGGCGAAGCCGCAAGCCAAACTGAACGTCATGGACTTGTACTTGCGGAATCTGAGCGTCCTCGGCGCTTACGGTTCGATCCGGCCCAAGGATTACGAGTCGTTGCTCAGCAGCCTGGCCCGAGGCAAGTACAAAGCGCTGATACAAGCGGTCATGCCGCTGAGCCAGGCGCGGAAAGCGCATCAGCAATTGGAGAAATCAGCCGGTTTCGGCAAGATCGCGCTCGTGCCGGACGCCGTGCTGGAAGCGGCGAAGCAATCGGAAAACCGCATCCCCATCACCTAAGGCGCGGCCCTACTCCAGTCCCGGATAGTCGAGAAAGAGCGCGTCCAGCGCCAGCCGCAAATTGGCGTTTGTAGACAGCGCGCCCAGCGTCCGGTCAGTGGCGGCCAGCGCGACCAGGGCGGCGGCCGGCTCCAACCGCGCGGCCAAAGCGCGGATCTGCGCCTGGCGGTCGCTGTTGCAGGGCTTGACCGGGCTCTCGTAACACTGCAGCAAGACATCGCGCCAGTAGCTCTGCCAAATCTCGAGCGCGCGCCGCAGCAGCGCTTTGTCTTTGCCGGCGCGGCGGCTGAGCTTGTCCGACTCCTGCATCCGCCGCAGTCGCGCGCCGTCCAACACCCGAGACAAGATATCGAGCATTTCGTCGCGAAAGACCAAGAGCGCGTCGTCGGCGCTGGCGGAGAGCGCCCAACCCACGCGTCCGCCGCTCAGCCGGGCCAGGAGGTCAGCCCGCTCCTCCTCGCAGCCCCGCCCGATCAACTGCCGCTTGATCAGCTCAAGCGGCGCCGGACGCAGGGGCAAGTGCTGCGCGCGACTGCGGATGGTGGGCAGCACGCGCTCAACCCCCGCCGCCAGCAGCAGCAAGACGGCATGACCGGGCGGCTCTTCCAGCGTCTTCAGCAGCGCGTCCTGCGCTAGCGGCGCGACCATATGGACGTCGTCCAGGACGGCGATTCGATAGCGCGCGCTATAGGGCTTTAGCGCCAGCAAGCGCGCCGCCTCGCGGATGGCGTCGATCTTCAGGGGCGCGCCGTCCTCCGCCGCCGCCACGATCAAGTCGGGATCATGGCCGCGGCCGATGGCTTTGCATGCGCGGCAGGCCAGGCAGGGCCGCCCCGCCGGTGACTCGGCTTCACAATTGAGCGCCTGGGCAAAGGTCAGCGCCAGCGTCATCTTGCCCAGCGCCGGGCTGCCGCTGATTAGGTAGGCGTGGCGGTTGCGTCCATGCGCCAGCGAGCGCCGCAAAAACGCGACCGCCCAGTCGTGGCCGATGACCGGCCAACGCATTGCTGCGTCCTCTCCAGTATTCATGCGCCGATTATACCGGCTGGGCGGCGCGCTGCGGAATGGCCGGCTGCGGCGCTCAGGGTAGTCGCAAGTATGTCATGCCAATTTTTACCGCCGAGGACACCGAGTGAAACAATGAAGTGATGGTATGCTAGCGAAACTCATCAATTATTGGATGGCTGCCTATATTGCGGCAGTATCGTAACAATACATAACCCTCTGTGCCCTCTGTGTAGCCTCATTTTCCTCTGTGGTTAGAGCAAATTTGGTGCGATTGGCCGGTTGCGGCGCCGTGACAATTTGCAAGCGGATTGTAAAGTTAGCGCCCGCGACTGCAATCCGCTTTCGCTTGCCCTATAATGGTGACAGGCGACTCGCTGGAACGCAGTCGCGACCGATAGCCAAAACCAGTTAGCGGACAAAGGAATTATCCATGCCTTATCGCTTATCGCGCCTGATTCGACTCTGCCTGCTTCTGCTCGCGCTGGCGACGCCGTTTCTGGCGCAGGAAGCGCCCACGATCTCGATCTCTCCGGCCGCCGGCCCGGCCGAGCAAGCCACGTTTGACATACAGATCAGCGGCCTGGCCGCCGCCAGCACCTATACGGTCGAGATCCTTTTTGAAGGCGACGTGGTCTTCAGCAGCGACGAGACCAGCGATGCCGACGGCGCGCTGAGCTACCCGATCAGCAGCACGCCGGGCGATTTGCCGGGCGTCTACACGCTGCAAGTCGTCAGCCAGGGCGAAGTGATCGCCAGCGCCGAATTCGAACTGACCAGCGCGACGGAAACGCCGGTCGAGCGCGACTTCCCCGGCGATGTCAGCGTGACACCCGCGTCCGCGCCCTTCGGCGCCGTGCAGACGATGCGCGTCAGCGAGCTCGAAACGCTGACGAATTACACGGTCGAGATCACGGCCAGCGAAACGCTGCAGGTCGCTTATCGCCGCGTCCATACCAGCGACGAAGACGGCGTTATCGAGATCGACATCTTCGCCGAAGAAGACGATGCCGCCGGGCTGCAGGCCGTCGCCGTTTACGACGAAGCGGGCGAGACCATCGCCGCGGGTGAATTCACGATTGAGGCGCCGCCGGAGCGCGATGCCGCCGTGGCGCTAAACCCGGCGCGGATCGCCGCGGGCGCGACGACGGCAATCGCCGTGACTGGCTTGGCCGCCTTCGATAGCGTGACCGCGCAAATCACATCGGACGCGGGCATCCTGATCGATACGGTGCTGGCGCGCGCCAGCCGAGAGGGGGCGGCGTCACTGAACTTTACGACAGCCGAGGACCTGGCGGCTGGCGTCTACGCCGTCGAGATCTTCATCGACGGCGACAAGCTGGCCGCTGCCGAGCTCATCGTCGGCGAGCTTGCGCAGGAAGCGTTGGACGTGAGCCTCACGGTCGACCCGCCCCGCGGCGAAATCGGCGCGCAGCACATCATCACGGCAGGCGGACTCGCCGCTGACCAGACCTTTGCGCTGGTGATCCTGGACCCCGCTGGCGCTGAAGAATACCGCAGCGAGCGCAGCGCCGACGCCGATGGCGCCTTCAGCCTGACCATCTCCAGCGACGAAGACGACGCTGTCGGCGAGTATCGCGTCGAGATTCGCGATGCCCAGACCGATGCCCTGCTGGCGGAAGCAAACTTTACCGTAATCGCCGCGCCTGCCGCCGAAGCGACCGTGGGCGGCGGCGCAAGCATCACGATCGATCCGCAGGCGGCGCCGCTCGGGTCGAGCCATCTGGTGCGCGTCAGCGGACTGCGGCCGAATGAGACAGTTGACATCGATGTGGTGTTCGCCGGCGCATCGGTTTACCGCACCGAGAAACGGGCCGACGCTACCGGACGTGTCCGCCTGGAGCTGGAGACCAGCGATGAAGACGAGCTCGGCGACTATACGATCACAGTCAGGCGCGGGACGGGCAACCAGCCCTCGGCAGTGCTAACCGCGACCGTCAAAGCGACGGCCGCCTTCGTGTCGACCATCCTTGGCGACGCCGAGGTGATACAAGGCCGACTCGCAGACGGCGGCGCCGAAGTCATGTTCACCGGCGAAGCCGGGCAGGTTGTGCGCATCAACGTGGCTTCGCATGACTTCGATCCGGCGGTCGCGCTGATCGACCGCGACGATATCGAGCTGGTCTACAGCGATGACAGCCGCGGCCAGAACGACCCGCTGATCGGCCCCTTCAGCCTGCCCTACTCGGGCGCGTACACCCTGGAGATCTCGGCCAAGCCGCTGATGATGCCGCAAGGCGCGATAGACGGCGAGTTTGTCGTCACAATTGCCGAAGTCAGCCTGGCGCCCTTGGCATTCGAGCAAGACGTCGCCTTCGCGCTAAGCGCCGAATCGCCGGCGCAGTACTTCGCCTTGCCAGTCGCAATCGGCGACAGCTTGACCGTGACGGTGGACAGCGGCGGCGCGCTCGATACGCTGCTGCAAGTGGTCGCGCCCAGCGGGCTGGAATACGCCTTTGACGACGACAGCGGCTCCGGCTTTGACGCCGAGCTGAGCAGCCTGGTCTTCGACCACGCCGCGACTTATGTGCTGGCGGTGTCGACATTCGAAGGCGCGGGGGGCGGCGGCGGCACGGTCACAGTCAGGCGCAATCCTGTGCAGGCGCTTGAAGACGGAACCGCGCGCGTGACGCTCAACGACAAAGCCATCCGCGACCTGGTCGTCTTTGACGCCGTCGAAGACGAGTCCCTGATTCTCAACTTGCTAAAGCTCAAGGGCGATGTCGAAGACCTCTATGTCACCGCCAGAGTCGAGGGCATGGAAGTGATGGCGTACAGCACGATGGGCGTGCCGGACGATTTGCCGCTGGCTTTTGTCATGCCGATGAGCGGGCGTGTGGTGGTGACGCTGGAGAAGTTCGGCTACGACGACGGCATCTCGCTGGACGTGTCGCTGGAGCGGCCTTGATAGCCAAGCCCATACGAAACGATTGTAGGGGCGACCAACCTGGTCGCCCGTCTTGGCAAAGCAGGCAGTTTCGGGCAACTCGCGGATGCCGGTCCATTCTCGCGATGCGACAGACTAGGGAACGCTGTAGGGGCGATGCTGTGAATCGCCCAACACAGTTGTCGTGAGGTTTCGGGCGACACACAGTGTCGCCCCTACGGCCGACTGGATTCTGGTTTCACTTTACGCTGTTGGAACTACTAAGTCGCCCGCAACCAAGTACGCGCGCCTAATAAATCTGCAATCCCCGCGCCTCGCGCCGGCCATCGCGCCAGGCTTCGCTGCCGCCGTTGTGCTGAGGCAGCTCCTTGACGCGCAGACCCGATAACGACGGCACATCACGTCGCGCGTAAAATGCGTCCAGCCGCGCCTTGTATTCGGCGACAATCTCAGGCTGCCGCGCGAAGCAGTTGACGCGCTCGGCCGGGTCGGCGCTTAAGTCGAAGAGATCGTGCGGCCCGTCCGGATAGCGCCAGACCAGCTTCCAGTCTTCGTCGCGGATCATGCGCAGATCGCCGTATTCGCCGTAACGGGTGTTGTCCCAGGCAATTCGCTGGCCGCGCAGCATCTCGGCATACGAGGCGCCCGCGTAGTCATCGGCCGGCGGCTCGATGCGCGCCAAATCGCAGAGAGCGTGAAAGGTATCGTAATGATCGACGTACTCGCCGCGGACCTGCGCGGCGACTCCGGCGCCTGAGACGATCAGCGGTACTTGTAACGAAATCTCGTACATGTTCAGCGGGCGGGTGCTATTGCCTTTGCCGAAGAAACCCTGATGGCCGATGGCGCAGCCGTGGTCGGAGGTGTAGATGATGACGGTGTTTTCCCATTGGCCGCGCGCCTTTAGGGCGCTGACGATACGGGCGATATTCTCGTCAATCTCCGTGCAGGCGGCGTAGTAGCCGATGTAGCGGTCGCGCAATTCCTCCGCGCCCAATTCGTTGGGGCCGCCTTCGTTCTTGACCCAGGGATGCGGCTGCCAGGGCGGGATCTCGGCGAAGGCGCAGTCCTGATAGCGCGCCGTCTGCTGCGGGTCGTGCGTCCCCTGCGCATAGGGTGAATGCGTGGCGATATAGCCGATGTTGAGAAAGAATGGCTGGTCGGAGGGCGCGCCATCGAGAAACTCAATCGCATGATCGGTGATATGGCGCGATTTGTTGCCGTCCAGTTCGACCATCTCGCCGTTGCGGACGTAAGTATAGGGCGTATTGTGCGCGCCCTGCCAGCCGGGCAAGCCGAAATGATAATCCGCGCCGCGCGGCGGTTGATGCGACTGCCCGAGATGCCATTTGCCGCTCAAGCCGGTGTAGTAGCCGGCGGCGGAAAGGTAGTCGAAGAGCGTGCGTGTCTCGCCCAGCCAGTCGCGCTCGCCGATCTCGGGAATGGCTTCTTCCAGCCAGTCGTGGATGCCGACCTGGGAAGCGGTCTTGCCTGTCAGGAGGCAGGCGCGCGCCGGCGAGCAAACAGGCGTGGGCGTGTAAGCGTTTGTGAAGCGCGTGCCGGCGGCGGCCAGCGCGTCGAGCGTCGGCGTGTGCACTTCGCGATTGCCATAGCAGCCGTTGGCCCAGGCGCCGTGGTCATCGGTGAGAAAGAGCACGATATTTGGTCGGTCGGGCATGGCGGATTTCCTGAACTGGTCTGCTTGCGAGAGCGCAGTGTATCGCAGGGTCGCAAACGATTACAGGGGCGAACACCCCCCATCCGCAGCCCCTTGCCCCCACAAGGGGGGAAGGGGAGAACAACGCAATTCTGCTGTGTTTAAGCCCCCTCCCTCAATTTGGGGGAGGGGGTTTGGG